>JAKSIE010000111.1 GCA_024398995.1 Fibrobacter sp. | reverse complement strand
TCACCATCCGGGTCAGGCTGGTCATCGGACGGGCAGCCCTTGTTCCATTCCGGGCCAGCTTCGTCTTCGCACTGGTCCTTACCCTTACATACATCAGAGAACTTGGACTGCAGGTTCTGCTTGGAAACCCAAGGAGAGCAGATGCCATCCTTATCCGGATCCGGGTCATCCACCGGGCAACCCTTGTTCCATGCCGGACCAGCTTCGGTTTCGCACTTGTCAATACCCTTACAGATATCCTTGAACTGAGCCTGCATCTTCTTTTCGGTTACCCACGGTGCGCAGAGGCTGTCACCATCGATATCCGGATTGTCCATGGGGCAACCACCAGCAAACTGTTCACCAGGTTCGTTGGGGCACTTGTCGATACCCACGCAGATGTCGTCAAACTGTTCGGACAAGCCCTTTTCAGAAACCCACGGAGAGCATACGCCGTCGCCATCCGGGTCAGGCTTATCCATGGGACAGCCTTCATTAGAGGCAGGACCATGTTCTGTCGGGCACTTATCAATACCCTTACAAGACTTGTCAATAAACCATTCGTTAGCAATAGTTTCATCTTCGGCAGCCTTTTCGAAGTAGTAACCCATCTTCTTTTCGGTTACCCACGGATCGCAGAGGCCATCACCGTCCACATCAGGATCATCCCACGGACAACCCTTATTGGCCTTGGTTCCTGCTTCACCCGGGCACATATCGTAACCAGTGCACTGGTCGCTATACTGGCCAAGCAAGCCTTCGTCAGTTACCCACGGAGAGCACATGCCGTCTTCATCCGGGTCGGGCTTCTTACCCGGGCAGCCGTTAAACTTGGGATCACCCGGCTTGGTCGGGCATTCATCAATACCCTTACAAATCTTCTTGAACTTCTTGAGCATCTTCTTCTGGCTTACCCACGGGTCGCAGACACCGTCACCATCCGGGTCCGGATCATCCAACGGGCAACCATTCTTTGCTTCGCCAGCTTCGTTGGGGCATTCATCAATGCCTTCACAAACTTCAGAGAACTCGTCTTCCATACCCTTTTCGGACACCCAAGCGTCACAGACACCATCTTCATCGACATCCGGATTACCCAACGGGCAGCCACGGTTCAAACGATGACCATAGTCGTACGGGCAATCATCTTCGTCGTCGGTAAAGCCATCACCATCGGAATCCTGAGCAACAAGATATCTGCTCCAGGTTATACCGGCATAAATCGGATGCTGGAAGGACTTAGGCCACTTGAAATCGCCAAAGCCTCCATCCCAAGTGAAGGATGCACCGGCGTGCAGATCAAAACCTGCGGGCAGATGGAAAACCAAAGCTGCAGAGGCGCGGTTCCTAAATACCTTTTCAGAAACACTGGAAAGATTGGCTTCTTCATAATACCAGCCCTTCATTATTTCGTCCAAGGCAATGACTTCAACATCCGGATTGCGGAAGATATAGTCAATGTTCCAACGGTATTCCAGGAAGATGGAAAGGAATTCAAAGGGGAAAATTTCAACAGCGCCAGATGCAAAGGGCTTAATCTTTTCACCATATTCTGTTTCATGGTAGGTGCGACCACCCAAAACGGTCCAACCCTGATCAAGCCAATAGGTAACGGAATCTAGTTCCATCACCGCATACATGGACTTAGGACGATTCAGGCTAAAGTCAATACCACCGTTAGCATGGATAATAAAGGGAACATCGTGGCTCTTGTCGAAATCGATGGTAAGGGCTGCACCACCGTTAATAGCAAGACTTTCCATAGAGGATCCTTCAACACCACCAAAAATGGCAAAGTCAAAGGGCTGATCATCGGGAAGCGGCATGCGCAGTTTAGCCTGAACCTTACCAACCCAGTAGTTGTAATCCTTGCTCAAGTCAGCACCAGCAGAGTCCTTCCACTGCTTATAGTATGCCGGCATCGTTATGCCAATGTCAAAGTAATCGCTAAGGCCAATGGCAAAGCCCGCATGGGTTTTGAATCCCTCGTACTGAGGCACACTGCGGCTAATGGAATCGTTGATCGGCTCGTCATAGCGGCCAAAGCCCATATCGTTCAAAAGAACGAACACAAGCTTGGAATGACCAAGTGCCTGTGCCGATTGGGTTCCCCCTACACCGGCGAGGCCAGTTTTATTTAAAGTCTGGGCATGTGATGCAAAAGCGACAGACGCCAATGCAAGTGCTAGACCCACAACAAACTTTTTCATATCGACTCCTTATTGGGGAATTTCACCAAACCTCGAGTTTTCCCAATCTATTCTCAAGGAAATATAGTTTACTCTTTTTTTGCTTACGAAGTCTTTCTTGCAAAAATCTCCGGATAAAGCCTACAAATGCTGGAAAAACCCGTTTTACCTATTATAATATGGTCAAGTACTGGAATCTGGATAATTTCGCCAGCCGCACATAGGATTCTTGTAATGGCCAGATCTTCTGAACTGGGAGCCGGAGAACCCGAAGGGTGGTTGTGGGCAAAGATCACCGAAACGGCGCGGTCCTCAATAGCCTTGGCAAAGGCCTCCCTAGGATGGACAGGAGTCTGGTTGACTAGTCCCGTGGTCAGTTCATGGATTCGGATAATCACATTGGCGGAATTCAATGTTACCAAAACCAGGTGTTCCTGTGCTTCAAATTTCATGTGAGACAGTCTAGCAGCCAGGTTTTCCGGCGAGGTAACAGGTTCTGCCTTGTCTCCCAATATATATCTGCCCGACAATTCCAGGCAGGCAAGGATCTGGGTGGCCTTAACTTTGCCCAAACCACGTATTTTTTTCAATTTTTCCAAAGACGGAACAGTGGATTCCGAAGAAAGATAGTCCGCAAGACGTCGAGAGAGTTCAAAAACGTCACAATCATGGCAGCCACTTCCAAGAATTAGAGCCAAAAGTTCCTCATTTGACATGGAACTAGCGCCAAAACGCGCCATTTTTTCGCGAGGAAGCATCTTTTCCGGAACAACCGGATAGGAAACCGGAGTATTATCGTTATTCATAGGGTCCTTTTTTTAAAGTTCTACCCTATACACGCTCTTTTCTGGAGAAATGTACCCATTTTTATAAAAAAATTTGTTTTTCATAGTTTCGGATGGCAAAAGGATTTCAAAACATCACAAAATAGTCTTATTTTTCATTTTAAATCAAGCTTAAAAAACAAAATTTCGCATCAAAAACATTCATTTTCACAAAAAGATTCAGTATTTTTCACGAAACTTTCAGTAAAAAATCAAATTTATCGCACTTTTTTCATTCTCATCGTATCAATCTTGCACCAAATTGACTATATTTTGGGCATAAATTTCAAAAGTAAAACCATCCGAAAAGGAAAATTTATGGCAAATAAAACCTTAAGCGGTGCAGAAGTGATCATCGAATGCCTCAAGCGTGAAGGTATCGACACTATTTTCGGCTATCCTGGTGGATCCGCTATTCCGATGTTTGACGCAATCTTGGATTCTAACATCAAGGTTGTCCTCACCCGTCATGAACAGGGTGCAACTCACATGGCCGACGGCTATGCTCGTCAGACTGGTAAGGTTGGTGTTGCATTGGTAACTTCCGGTCCGGGCGCTACCAATACTTTCACCGGTATCTACACTGCTCTTATGGATTCTAGCCCCATCGTTGTGCTGGCCGCACAGACCACCACTCCGAACCTGGGTAAGGACGCCTTCCAGGAATGCGACACCAGCGGTATGACTTTCGCCGCCGTCAAGCACTCCTACCTGGTCAAAGATCCCAACGATCTTCCCCGCATCATGAAGGAAGCTTTCCACATCGCACGTACTGGCCGTCCGGGTCCTGTGCTCATCGACTTGCCCAAGGACGTGACCGCAGGTGCTTGCACCGCTCCGTTTACCGATCAGATGGATCTTCCGGGCTACAAGATTCCCACCTATGCTCCTACCGAAGCTGTGGAAAAGGCTGCTGAATACCTGAAGAAGGCAAAGAAGCCCCTCCTCCTGGTGGGTCATGGAGCAATGATTTCCGGCGCAAGCCGTCAGGTGAAGGAACTTGCCGAAAAGCTCCAGGCTCCCGTAGCCTGCACCCTTCTCGGTCTGGGCACCTTCCCCACTGACCACGAACTTTCCCTCGGCATGCTGGGCATGCACGGTACCGTCTACGCCAACAAGGCCGTTCTGGATTGCGACTTGATCCTCTCCATCGGTTCCCGCTGGGACGACCGTATCACTGGTAAGCTTGAAGTGTTCTGCAAGGACGCCATCAAGATGCACATCGACATCGACCCCGCCGAAGAAGGCAAGGTCCTCCAGCCGGATGTGTTCATGTGCGGCGACGCCAAGATGGTTCTGGAACAGCTCCTGCCCCTGGTTTCTAAGCTGGACACCGCAGAATGGGTCAAGACCTGCCAGACCTGGAAGAAGCGCTTCCCCCTGACCTACCCCAAGCAGGGCGGTCTCCGTATGCAGCACATTGTGCAGACCGTTAGCGACCTTACCCAGGGTAAGGCAATCGTCACTACCGACGTGGGTCAGCATCAGATGTGGGTTGCCCAGTTCTTCAAGATCAACAACCCGCGCCAGCTCCACTCCAGTGGCGGCGCAGGCACCATGGGCTTCGGCCTGCCCTCTGCAATCGGCGCAGCATTCGGTAACACTACCGGTTGGCCGGTTTGCAGCTTCAGCGGCGATGGTGGCTTCCAGATGACCGAATTCGAACTGGCAACTGCAGCACTCCATAAGCTGCCCATCAAGATTTTCGTTCTCGACAACAAGTACCTGGGCATGGTACGTCAGTGGCAGGAACTGTTCTACGATCACCGCTACTCCAGCGTTGACATGCAGGGCAACCCTGACTTCGTGAAGCTTGCCGAAGCCTACGGTATTCCGGGTCTTCGCATCAAGCGCGCTGCCGACGCAGAACGCATGATCCAGAAGGCATTGGACTACAAGGATGGTCCGATCCTTATCTGGTGCGAATGCGAAAAGGAAGACAACGTGTTCCCCATGATTCCGG
>JAKSIE010000110.1 GCA_024398995.1 Fibrobacter sp. | reverse complement strand
ATCTTTCTGGCCATGGCGACATCTGGGTTTGCTTTACGCCCGACGAAGAAATCGGCCGCGGCGCAGACCTTGTGGACCTGAACTACATGAAGGCAAAGTACGCCTATACTGTGGACGGCGGCTACGAAGGTGACATCGCCTACGAGAACTTCAACGCCTGCAGCGCCAAGTTCACCATCCACGGCAAGAGCGTGCATCCGGGCGAAGCCAAGGGCATCATGAAGAACGCAAGCCTCATGGCCGCAGAAATCGCCATGGCGCTCCCCGCCGACGAAACGCCTGCAACCACCGAAGGCCACCAAGGTTTCTATCATCTGACGGACATGAAGGGCGACGTGGAAAATGCAACCCTCTGGTACATCGTCCGCGATCACGACAAGAAACGCTTTGAAGAACGCCAGGAATTCTTACGCCAGGTTGCAGCGAAGTACAATGCAAAATTCGGCGGAAATGTCATCCCGGCCACAACTTCTGATGTCATCCCGGCCACTGAGCCGGCTGCAACACACTTAGGAACTTGTTCCTTAGTGTGGCTGGTCCCAGTAGGGGGAGGATCTCCTTTCGGCTTTAACGGAACCGTAGTCTCCCTCGAACTCAAGCATTCCTACAGCAACATGCTGGAAGTTATTGAGAAGTGCCCCGAAGTTCTGGAACGCGCACGCAACGCCATCGAGGGTGTTGGCGTTGAGCCCGTCAGCGAACCTGTCCGCGGCGGAACCGATGGAGCCAAGCTCAGCTTCATGGGTCTCCCCTGCCCCAACCTGGGCACCGGCGGCTACGGCTATCACGGTCCCTTCGAACACGTTACCGTCGAAGGCATGGAAGCTGTTGTGAAAATTATCAAGAAGATTTCGTTGAGTTAATCGCCAACGAATTTTCGTGTTTGGGTTCCGATATATTTTCAAGTTTTGACATTCTATGAAGATTCTTCAAATTAACAAGCTCTTCAACAAGTTGGGAAATTTCCAGACGAATCATCGCGCTGGAATTCTCATCGCGGTCATCCTCTTTACGCTTCTTGCAGGTGCGGGAATTTTACGCTTCGAGTTTTCCTTCACCAATGACGGCTGGTTCCTTGAGGGGGACGCCGCAAAGGTCAACGCAGAAAAGTTCCGTAAGCACTTCGGGAACGACGCCAGCGTCGTCATGCTGGTAACCGCCAAGAGCGCAGAGGATTCGACGAATGCCGCAAGCGTCCGCGACTCCGTCATCATAGAATTGCGGGACACCCTCTCCCGCTACATGCTCTCAAACATCCCGCTAGCAAAAGAAATCCACACCATCGAAAATTCCAAAGGTACCGAAGCCCTCCTCCACCTGAGTCTGGAACGTTACAGCGACCCTGCGAATGATGCTGCAAAAATCGGCCGCGCCGTAGCCGACCTTTTGGAACGTCCCGAATTTCAATCTGATCGCTGGGACCTAAACGCCGGCGGCGAGCCCTATCTTGAAGTTTCGAAAAACGATTCCTCCATGCCCCAGGCCGCACGCTCCGTTGTCATCGGCGTGTTCATCATGATTTTCTGCCTGGCGTTCTTTACCCGCAACAAGTACGGCGTCATGATTCCCTTTATGGCAACCGCCTTCGCCATGGCTTCCGTCTTCGGCATTTGCGGCTGGCTGAGCGTCAAGCCCGACTTTACCTTGTTCACATTACCCATGATGCTAGGCATGGCTCTGAGCGTCGGCTATTCCATCCATTACATCAACAGTTTCAAGCAGGCATACCAACGACTGAACGATCGCAAGCCCGCCCTCGTTGAAGCTGTCACAGAAACCGGCTGGCCCATTTTCTTTACAGTGATGACTACCGTTGCCTCCATGCTTTCCTTCCTGTTCGTGGATATGCCGGTGCTGAAAATCGTAGGCTCCATTTGCGCCGCCATGGTTTTCGCCGTTTACCTGTACGTGATTATTCTGGTACCCATTCTTTATAGCTACGGTCCTCAAAGTCGCAAGACACCGAAGCCCCGCGACGAACACCTTGAAAACTTCCTGGAAAAGCTCGGCACCAAGGCTCTGAATTTCAAGCTCCCCATCGTCCTCATTTCCATCGTCATTGCGGTGGTCAGCGCCATCGGCTGCAAAGACCTTAAAGTGAACATGGATTATGTGGAAATGTTCGGCACCAAGTTGCCCTTCGTGGAACGCCTCGTGGAGCTTATGGATTCCGAACTGGCCAACGTCTATTCCTACAACATCATGGTGGACACCGGCGAGCCCGACGCCTTCAAGAATCCAGAAAACATGCTGGCCATGGATAGCGCTTCCGCAGACCTTTCCAGCCTTCCGCTGACAAAGATTTCCGAAGGCAAGGCCCGCGTCATGATTGGCGGCGTCACCGATGATTTCAGCATGGCCTACATTCACGTGGAACTGAAGGAATGGAATTCCAAGCAGGTGGACATCGACATCGATAGCGCACAAACTCTGGTCCGCAAGTATTTCCCCAAGGCAGACGTTGGCGTAGAAGGTTACGCCGTGGAACAGTCCTCCATGAACAACAAACTGGTGGAAGGCGAAATCAAGTCCGTGTGCATTTCCTTCGTGGTAATTGCGCTGCTTTTGATTGCCTCTTTCATGAGCATCAAAACAGGTCTTATCGGCATGATTCCCAACGTGGCTCCCATCCTCGTAATTGGCGGAGTCATGGGTGCCTGCGCCTTCAGCATGGACATGATGACCATGATGGTGATCCCCATGGCTATAGGCATTGCGGTGGACGACACCATCCATTTCGTGAACCATTCCAAGCTCTGCTTTGAACGATGCGGCAACTACCGCGAATCCATTCTCGCCACCTTCAGAGACGTAGGCAAGAGCATGGTCAGCACCACCGTCATTCTCTGCATGATGTTCTTAGCCTACATGGTAAGCCCCGTCACCATCTTCTTCAGAGTGGGCCTTATGGCAACCATCGGCCTCGTCACCGCATTGGTGGCCGACTTCACCATCACACCAGTGCTGATTATGCTGACGAAACCGTTTGGAAAGGAAACTGCAAAATGAAAACTCTCGTCCTCTACATTCACGGAAAGGGCGGGAACATCGCAGAGGCAGAACATTACAAGCCTCTGTTTCCTGATTGTGAAGTCATGGGTTTTGATTACAAGGCAGAAACTCCTTGGGCTGCCAAGGACGAGTTTATCAAATACTTTGATTCCGTCGCCCCAGGCTTTGATCAAGTCTATCTTATCGCCAACAGCATCGGCGCTTACTTTTCAATGACGTCTCTTGGCTCAGCCAATATCGCCAAGGCCTATTTCATTTCACCTATGGTGAATATGGAAAAGCTGATTTGCGATATGATGATGTGGGCGGGCGTTTCCGAAAACGAGCTCCGCGAAAAGAAAACCATTGCAACGAATTTCGGCGAAACTCTTTCCTGGGAATACTTAAGCTACGTTCGCGAAAATCCTATCCAATGGACTATCCCCACACAAATTCTTTACGGTTCAAAAGACAACCTCGTCTCCTTAGAAACGATTACTGAATTTGCCAATAAGATCAATGCACCACTCACCGTTATGGAAGGCGGAGAACATTGGTTCCACACCGATGAGCAAATGAAATTTTTGGATGAATGGATAAAGAACGGCAAATCATTTGCTTAGGATCATCCATGTTTTTTTATTCAACAAAAAATCATTTCCATTCAATGGAAATCTTTCTTTTCTTTGCAGCACAATCTGTCAGGTAAGAATCAATTAAAGTCTGATAAGGAATTCCCTGCTCCTTGGACATTTTCTTGAAATACTCAATAGTAGACGCATTCAAACGAATGGTAATCTGTTTTTTCAAGGCTGCAGCATAAGGATTCCTTACTGCCTTCATTTTTTCAAAGTCATATTCTTTTTTCATGGTTCATCTCCTTTGCGAGCATTCCAATAATATTGAAATTCCTTCTTTGTCGCTTTTCGAGCACTAATTATTCGATTTACAATTACGTCATTGTCAGCAATAACCCGTTCTGTGTAAACCACAACCAAAGTTCTCAACTCAGAAGATAGACCAATAAGAATTGAACGATCTTCATCTCTAGAATGCTCTACGTCAAAGAAAACTCTCGCATGTTCATCTTCAAAGCAGCTCTTTGCCTCTTCAAACGAAATGCCGTGTTTCTTTTGATTTATACCATTCTTTTTTTCGTCCCACTCGAAATCTATTTCCATAATAGACCTCGCTGTATAACTACAATATAATTACATTTTAATTTTAGAGCAAGCTCACAAGATAAAAAAGCCATAGCATATATCTCCTTTATGATGACCAGCCTATTTCCCTAAGGAACAGAATCAATTATTTCACCCTCTATTCTCAAATTTCTCCTGGATTTGCTTGACTTCGGGAATCCGCTGCTTACGGGCTACCGCCAGGACCTTCTCCTTGTCGGAGCTGAGGAGTAGACGCTCGTAAAGCTGCGAGTGAATCTGGCGTTCGAGTTCACGGCTAGTCCACGCATTGTTGATGGCCTCCAGCTCATAATACTCGCGCTTGTCTGGATCTTCTATCTGAATTAGATCGCGATATTGAGTCCAGTTCAATTGTGAACGCACTGCGTTCACAATTGGATAAAGGGTTGACACGCGAAAACACGGCATCGCTGCCGGATACTCCATTCCTTATTTTCATGAGAGATGTTGAGGGAACCCCTTTGTTCCCAGCTCTACGTGCACAGTCAAGAGGCTCGCCTCCTCTTTCAGGTTCTGCGGAGATGCCAAATACGGCACGCTCCCACGACTTGCAGCAGAGAATTTATGATGCCCTACGTATAGGGATTAGCAATTCAACCAAAATATAATCTATGCGAGAATCATTTGCAAGACACTGTCGTTATGCAGTCAACGATGCAATTGCGAACACACTGTATTCGCAATCAGGGAATTTGTTATATTCCCATTAGCTTGTCTCGGTTAGCTGGAGGTTTAGAATGTTCTCTTATTATCTTCTTGATTTTCATGAGTTGTTCAATTTAGAAGAAACACTCTTTT
>JAKSIE010000011.1 GCA_024398995.1 Fibrobacter sp. | reverse complement strand
CCCTTGCTCTGGAAGCGCATTACATACGGGTCCATACGGCCAGCAGTTGTCGGGCCGAAGGAACCAGTGGGCATGCCTTCCGGAGTCTTAGCCGGACCGGCGTAGTAGATCGGATGGTTGGAGACAACTTCCAGCACCTTCTTTTCGATGTCGGAGAGTTCCTGGCCAGCTTCCTGCTTGTCGAGGATTTCAGCAATCTTTGCGTGAGCCATATCGCGGGCCACAATCATGGTGCCCTTCAGGTTCAGGCGGGTTGCAACAGGATACTTGGTGAGTTCTGCGCAAACATCCTTCATGGGACGGTCAAGATCGATTTCCACAGCGGCAGCGATCTTTGCTTCGCCCTTGGGCAGGTACTGTTCCGGATTGTGTTCCATCTTTTCGAGCCAAAGACCGTTTTCATCGATCTTAGCCTTGATGTTACGGTCAGCAGAGCAGCTAACACCGATGGAAACCGGGCAGCTTGCAGCGTGGCGGGGGCAGCGGATCACGCGAACGTCGTGAACCAGGTACTTGCCGCCGAACTGAGCGCCGATGCCAGTCTTCTGGCAGATGTGGAGAACCTTTTCTTCCATTTCCACGTCGCGGAACATACGGCCGCCTTCGGAACCGGTGGTGGGAAGGTCATCGTAGTAACCGCAGCTAGCGAGCTTTACGGTGTGGGTGTTCATTTCAGCAGAAGTACCGCCGATGACGATAGCCAGGTGGTACGGCGGGCAAGCAGCAGTACCGAGAGTCTTCACCTTTTCGGAGATGAACTTTTCAAGGTTCTTCGGGGTGAGGAGGGCCTTGGTCATGGGCCAGTAGTAAGTCTTGTTGGCAGAGCCACCGCCCTTGGCAACGAAGAGGAACTTCATGTCGGCACCTTCTTCGGCGTGGATGTCGATCTGAGCCGGCAGGTTGCAGGCGGTGTTCTTTTCTTCGTACATGGTCAGAGGAGCGATCTGGCTGTAGCGGAGGTTCTTGGTGGTGTAGGCATTGAAGATACCTTCGGAAATTGCTTCGAAGTCATCGCAGCCAGTCCAGACCTGCTGGCCCTTGTGGGCAACGCAGATGGCGGTACCGGTGTCCTGGCAGAACGGGAGCACGCCCTTGGCGGCAACGCATGCGTTCTTCAGGAGGGTGAGAGCGACAAACTTGTCGTTGTCGGAAGCTTCCGGATCCTGGAGGATCTTGGCCACCTTGGCGGTGTGGGCCGGACGGAGACGGAAAGAGACTTCTTCGAAAGCAGCCTGAGCGATCTTGGTCAGGGCTTCCTTGGAAACCTTCAGAATCTTTTTGCCTTCGAATTCGGCAACAGAAACGCCTTCCTTACCCAGGTTGACGTATTCGGTGGTATCGCCAGTGTGCTGGACGGTAGCTTCGTACTTGAATTCCATTTGGACCTCTATTATGATGGATAATTGATAATGGACGATGGATAACTATCTAATTGGGTGGCAAAGCCACGATTTTTAATCATCAATCGTCAATTTTCAATTTTCAATTGAAATGTTACAAGGCAAAATTAGATAATTAAGCGAAAAACGGATAATTTTTTCCCAAAAATGTCTACCACCACCCTCCTATAAGGCGAAAAAAACGATAAAGGGGCCATTTTAACCGATAAATTGATGTTTTTTACAGAAAGTGTTGTCCATTTACAAAAAGATGAGTTATTTTTTGGGTTGTAAAAAATTTAAAACTCAACGAGGGATACTATGAAGATGAAGAATTTGTTGCTGGCAATTACTATTGCCTCCGTATGTGCATTTGCCGCTCCTGCAAAGAAGGCCGCTCCTGCTCCTGCAAAGAAGGCTGTACCGGCTGCTGAAGTCGCCGCTCCTGCTGCCGAAGCCGCAGCACCCGCTGCCGAAGCTGCCGCACCTGCCGCTGAAGCCGCTGCACCTGCTGCTGAAGCTGCCGCACCTGCCGCTGAAGCCGCTGCACCTGCTGCTGAAGCTGCTGCACCTGCCGCTGAAGCTGCCGCACCTGCCGCTGAAGCCGCTGCACCCGCTGCTGAAGCTGCTGCACCTGCCGCTGAAGCCGCTCCTGCCGAAGCCGCTGCAGAAGCACCCGCTGCTGAAGCCGCTCCTGCCGAAGCTGTAGCAGAAGCTCCCGCCGCTGAAGCCGCTCCCGCAGAAGCACCTGCAGAAGTCCTCGAAGCAAAGACCGAAGAAGCACCGGTAGACACCGCTGCTCTCGCAAAGGCTGAAGCCGACAAGAAGGCAGCCGAAGCAGAAGCTAAGGCAAAGGCTGAAGTAACAGTGAAGGTCGAAAACGAATCTCGTGGCGCAGCAAAGAGCTCCATCATGGATAATCCGTGGGAATTCCTGGCTGTTTCTGCAGCATTCATCGCATCTGTCCTCGTGATCATCTTCACTGGCAAGGACTAATCGAGACACAGGAGGCCTGAGGCCCCTTAAAATCTCCCCTGCAAAAAGAGCCCGCACTGCGGGCTTTTTGCATTATAAGGGATAGCCTGCGAAAGCAGGCTTTTTTTGCAACCTTCAAATCGTAAGGATTTGATAAGACGTGTTGTTGAGCGTTCAACACACTTTTTTATAAAAAGTCCACATTTTGAGCGAAAAAAGCCATTTTTTTGGGAGCAAATAAGGAACATTTTCTTGCTTATTTGTGAGCCATTTCACAATTTTAAATCTATTTTAAGTCTTAACGTGTTTGGTATGTTGGGTCGGGCATTTTATGTCCGCTGTTTTAGATTTTGTATTGAGAACGCAAAAGGAGGCTTTTGTGCAGCTTAAGAATCTCGTTATCGTCGCATTGACCGCCGTCACTTCCCTGATGGCTGCTGTAGACAAAACACAGTCTACACCCTACGACCTGATTAGACCTGTTTGGCCCTTAACTTGGGACACCACCGTTTTCGACCGTTACGACACCACGGTCACTACGAAACATAACATGGTTCCCAAAAACCGTAAGCCGGCAGCATATGCCCCTAACGAGTTTATTCCCGATACCCTGAACCAGGCCTACCTGGATGCCATGAACGTTCGCATGTCCCCGATCCGTATTAACCAGGCCGGTTATATGGAAAGCGACCCAGAACGTCAGTTCTACTTTGTGGGCACAGCCTCCACCTTCGAAGTGGTTGACGCCGAAGGCAAGTCCCTCTCTCCCAAGGTAACCGGGAACTTCACACCCTCCGGCAAGTCCATTTCCTCCGACTGGACCATTATTGCAGGCACCAACGCCGCCACCAACGACCAGAAGCGCTACCAGGTCGATATCACAGGCCAATCCGGCATGGTTCAGGTCGGCCACGTACCCACAAACGTCCCTACCGAAACCCGCTTACGTATCAAGGTGGGCAACGAAATTTCTAGCACATTCATTATTAGTGACCGCGTGTACTCCATGGTGCGCGCCGCAGCCCTGAAGTTCTACGGCATCAACCGAAGCGGTGATGGTGATTCCTGGTTCCATGGCCCTAGCCATACCAAGGATGGTGCAGGTCCAGTGGTTACCGGAGCAAAAGATGTCAGTGACTTTCAACAGTACAATGCGGCACTGGAAGGCACCCTGCAAGGTGGTTACTACGACTGCGGTGACCATCTGAAGGAATCCCAGACCCAGATGTACGCCTTCATGGTAGCTGCAGTGATGGCAGCAACCAATCCCGATGCGGACGAAGACGTATACGCATTCAACCAAAGCGAAACCCAGAATACCGACGGTATCCCCGACATGCTCCGTGAAGCAAAGCACGGCGCAGACTTCGTTCTCCGCGCCTACGTACGTGCCAAGGGCGTTATCGACGACATGGCTCTTTCCGTAGGTAACTTCGGATCCGACCATGGTTGGTGGGGCCGCCCTGAAAACCAGGACAAGCTTCCCATTAACGGCACAGCAGCAGCAACAGACCGCGGTGGTCCCGTTTCCCGTACGGTTCGTCTTGGCGAAATCGGTGCAAACATCGGTGGTGAAACCGCTGCAGGCCTTGCAATCCTAGCCAAGGATTACGCTATTTATGACAAGCCCTTTGCAGACTCCTGCTTGATGGTCGCCGAAAAAATGTACGACTTCGCCAAGAGCCTTGCTACCGGCAAGTCCTCTTATGACGGAGGAAAGCCCTTTGTGAACAACAAGGAGGCCGCCGGCTGGAGTTCCCCGGCTTATAACGGCAACAACGAATACTTTGACGACATGGCTCTTGCTTCCGTGGCCCTCTGGTATGCCACCGGCAAGAAGGAATACGCCGACGACGCCATCCGTTCCAAGACCCTGGGTACTACCGAGACCCAGTCCTTCATGGAAAATTGCGTGGGTTGCTTCGAAGGTGGCTGGTTTGTAACCGACAACAAGGGCTTCTTGA
Organism: Fibrobacter sp.; assembly: GCA_024398995.1. Lineage (GTDB taxonomy): Bacteria > Fibrobacterota > Fibrobacteria > Fibrobacterales > Fibrobacteraceae > Fibrobacter. The sequence goes on along the minus strand of JAKSIE010000011.1, from coordinate 46,035 downwards.
AGAACGTTAAGAACACTAGTTGGGCAAACACCTATGCTTACGCCACCTACGCTCTTTACAAGCTGATCCTTGCAGACAAGAACAAGGCTCTTACCGAATACGGCTTAACAGAAAAGGAATGGGAAGACGCCATTGAAGACTGCGTCATGAGCATGATTCACAACCTAGGCGATGTCAGTGCCGGCGACGCAACAATCAACTTGCCTTCCAAGGATCCAGCCAATTACATGGTTCAATCTATCGGTTGGAAGCAAACCAGCGTAAAATACGATCCTCTATGGTATTCCATGCAGACAGACCAGACCTGGATTTACAACCGCTACCAGGCCGGTAACATCTTTGAAGTTTTGGCTTATGCCGACGTAGCAAAGGACATTCAGGATAAGGGCATCGTTTTGCCCAATCTCGGCTCCCCTGACTGGAAGGCAGAAGAAATGCGTCAGCTGGGTATCAACCAGTTGAACTACTTGCTGGGTATGAACCCCTGGGATGTCTCCTACATCCTGGGCATTGGCGACAAGAACGACGCTCACCCCCATCATCGTGCAGCAAACCCGGAAGGCAAGAACCAGCCCGGCGCAAACTACAAATACAATCCTCCGGTAGGCGCCCTCTATGGCGGCGTCACTCCGGGTCTCACCAACTCCATAGTTCCTGACAACAAGAGCTGGGAAGACTACCACAAGTCTGAAACCTGTATCGACGCTGCCGCAGTTCTGGTCAGCTCCGGCGCTATTGCCGCTGCAAAGTTCGATAGAACCAAGCCCCCCAAGGTTTCTGTAGAAATCCGCCACGTCAGCGCAGACTCCGCCATTGTCATGGTCAAGCTTTCCAACCGCGGTTTCGCTCAGCTCTCTTACGGCACAAGCGAAGCAGCCATGAGCACCATTGCCATGCCCGACTCCAACAAGGCCGGCATGCAGCACGAGATTATTCTCCGCGGTCTTGAAAAAGGCACTACCTACTACTTCTACGCACTGGGCCAGAACGCCTATGCAGAAGACAGCATTACTGTAAAGTACATGGTAGATAGCACCCAGACTCCGTTTAGCTTTACCACTTTGAATACGGTTGAAAGCGCCCAGATTACAAACATCACCGTTTGTAACCTCTTTGGCGACACCGCAGAAATTATGTGGTACACTCCCAATGGTGAATACGAATCCAAGATCTACTGGGACACCCAAGCCCACGCAACCGCCGCTGAATACGCATTTAACTCTGGCAAGGGCAACGCAGACGTTTCTGGCATTCCCACCAGGTTCCACTACGTAAAGATTGGCGGTCTTAAGGAAAAGACGACTTACTACTTTATGGTTGAAAGTAATGGTGTCCAGCAGAATGTTGACGATAAGGGCAACTTGCTTAAGTTCACCACGCCGGTGGCTTGGTACGACTTTAGCGTTAGAACTTACCAATACGAATTCGGAGGAATGGACTTCCTGGACGCTAACGTCTACAACAACGAAGCAAGACCCTTCGACAGCTTGACCCTTCGAATCTACTTTACCGCAACTCCGGACCAGGTTGAAAAGTGTGCCACTTTGATTGACTCCGATATTTGCCAGGCCTACGACGAAGCGGGCTTTAACAAGCCCTGCGAAAATGACCGCGAACTCCGCGACCTTCTCCGCGCAGCTCTGCCCGTTCGTTTGGAAGATACCTACAACGCAAAGGACGGCACCTACTCCTACTACTTCCCCGCACCTTTGGGCTCTTCTACGATTAAGTCCCAGTCTCGTCTTCGTATCGACTTCGGCTTCTCCTCGGGTATGTCTAACGACGGATTCAAGACCTGCGAAACCTTGCGTCAGCCGGGTATGAAAAGATTCACCAAGAATTCCGGCGACTGGTCTTGGCGCCCCCACACCTTCCAGGAAGACGGCGCCGACTACGACGGCATGCCTATCGAAGACAAGGACTACGGTGATATAGACAATGAAATTCCTGTAAACCCCTACATTGCTGTTTATAGAAAGGACGAATTCATTTGGGGTTACAGCCCCTCCGCCCAGGAAATGTCCCACAAGAAGGCTCACTACGAAATGGAAGTCACCTACGACGCTCCTTTCAATGTATCCGATGGTTCCTACATCCAGATCGACCAGACCAGCAGCACTGTTTGGGTAACCGGTCATGCCCACGTTACCGAAGGCGGCTATCTCACAAAGATTTGGGCAAACGGCGTTCTGGTTGATGCCTCCCCGGCAATCATTAATGGCGAACGTTTCCTTGTTTCTTCTGAAGGCACAATCGTCGCCCACTACAACTCTGGCGAAGGCAACACCTCTATCGACTCCCTGGGTCTCTGGACCTTGAACATCCCTGTGAAGATGGGTATCGGTAGTAACAAGATTGACATCACCTTGTTCGCTGGTGCTGATCCTGAATGCCAGGAATGCACCGAAAATGGTGGCTGCGCCTTTGTGAACAGAACCTACTATGTTCAGTTTACCCGTGGTAACTTGACTCCCTCTGCACTCACTATCAAGAACGAACAGGGCAAGGCTGTTGAAAGCCCGGCAGACACAAAGGGTACCGGTTTCTTCATCAACCTGACCGATAAGGACAAGGCTAACTACAAGGGTGATTTGAAGGTGAAGGTCATCAACGCCAAGAAGCAGGATACCTTGCTGGTCAAGATGAACGAAGACCCTGCAAACCCGGGTTCCTTCTCCAGCTCTAAGGTTACTGCAATTGCCATTGCAAAGAACGCAAGAAATAATTCTCAGATTTCCTTCTTTGCAGGCGACACCATCCAGGTGGTTTACATGGATCCGGATGACGAAGAAGACATTTCTAGGCAGACCTTCTTCGCTGAATCCAGTTTGCCGACCCCGCAGAAGCTTCTGGCACAGGACACCGACTGCGACAACGTCGCCGACCAGTTGCTTGTCCAGTTCAGCAATTCCTTGAGCGCTGCCTACAGTTTCGACAGCATCCGCGTATTCATTAACGGAATGAAGGATACTGCAACTCTAGCGGTGGATGCAGCAAGCGCAATTGACCAGACAGACATCGTCATCAAGCTTCCCAAAACTTTGGGCATTCCTGAAAGTGCCACCCCGCTGGGCAAGGCAACCATCTTTATGAAGGTGGACGGAGTCGTCAATAGCGAAAATTTCGATATTACCGATGGTATTCCGCCCCGTCTCCAGAGTGTGACCATTCTGGAAAACCCGGCCGACCCAGTCCGTGCAGAATACGACACCGTTATGATTTCCTTTACCGAACCGGTTCAGCCCTTCAATACCTGGCCGCTGGTAGTCTATGGAGCTGACGGCACCGCCATTCCGCAGACTTCTATCCAGGTCATCGGCAATCCGACCTCCGAAAATGACGGCAAGAGCTACATGTTCGTTATCTCTGGTAATGAAAAGGGCCAGTACTTGCCCATCAATGGTCAGGCTCTGATCAACTCTGCCTTCAGAATTACCGACAACTACTTTAACGCTCTGATTCCCAACCAGAATTGTAAGCAGGTATTCATCGCCGAAACTCCGAAGCCCGTTCCCGTGAAATTCGCAGAAATGAGGGACCTGGAAGGCGACGGTTATCCCGACGAACTCTACATGGTGTTCGAAAAGAAGCTCCGCAACAAGGATGTTCTGGACAGTTTCGTTGTGGAATGGGGCGCAACTTCTCAGTTCAAGTCCTTCGTTACCAAGGCTGACACCTCCTCTGGCCACATTGTTCCGGACAACTCCTGGACAATCCGCGATAGCGTTGGCGAACCTTACTTAGTCATGATTGACTCTGTGGAATACACCCGTAGGGATACCCTCAGTCTCGTGACCATCAAGATTCCGACCAGCAACTCCTTCACAAAGGGCGCAACTACGGGCCCCTACGACGGCTACGGCCGCGTCACCCCGCGCATGGGTCCTGAAGGCGGCTTCTTCGACAAGGCCTATCCTGTAAACGACAAGTGCCCGCCCATTATCATGAGCGCCACTTGGAGAAGTTTCGATATTGCCGGCAAGCAGACCGACGCTCTGGATGTTGTTATTTCTGAACCGTTGGATACCATCGGCCAGAACACCGATTACTTCGAACGTCTCCGCGATGGTACTCCTGGCACCTATTACAGCCCGAAGACCAATGTGGCCCTGAACGCAACAAGATCTTCTAACAAGAGCTACACCTTGACCTACAAGCACGACAACCAGGATGCATTCTGGCTCACCGACTCTATCCGTCTGGTGCCCAATGCTGAAAGAAGTTACTTCACGGACAAGGTCGGCCTGTTCGCAGGCGCAGGCACCCCGTGGGTACCTATCGTCGGTCGAATCACCAAGGCCAAGTTCAAGGTTGATGTGGTTGACGCTGCAACTCTCGGCGGTCAGGAAAATATTTACGCAGGCGAAAAGATTCCGACCAAGGAAAACTTTAGACTTTCCTTGAAGGACAAGGATAACGCAACCTTGCTGGTAGCCGCCGGTTCACAGAAGCTGCGTCAGGTTGTGGGAAGCGTGCCTGTAGCAAACTACGGCCATAGAGGTCCTGTATTCAAACTTGAAATCACAATGCCCGACGTGCTGGACAGCACCCAGTTCGGCGAACCGAAACGTACCTATGAAGTTTCCATGGCACTTGACTTGTACAGCAACACTGGCACCTACGTGAACAGCACAAGCTTCAAGTTCAACCCGCTGGATTACGCAAGCTACATTTCTAACGCCAACAGTTCGCTGGTATTCTACCTGGAATGGTGCGCACCGGATGACTACCCGTTGAGCGCCGAAGGCAAGAAGATTGCAACTGGCCCCTACATTGCAAAGTTCACTGCAAAGGCCAAGGGCAAGTACACGGCTGAACATCCTGATACCGATGATAACAAGAAGGCTATCACCGCAAATGAATCCATCACGAAAACATTCGGATTCAGGAGAATCAAGAAATAAGATGATTTCTTGAAAGGACATATGAAGCAGGAGAATGTGACCCACGGGGCTCACATTCTTTTGCATATTTAGATAGTGGGATATTAGAGGATAAATGATGAAAAAAATGCTTGGTTTATTCGTTTTACTGACCGCGCTTTTCTCTGTGGAAGCAGTCGCCGACATGGGTCTGCCCAATTTGGACAGAACTGACAAGGTTCACGAGCGTCGTTACCTTGACTCCATCAACGTGTACAACCGTCGCCCTATCAGATTGAACCAAAGTGGTTTTAGACCTCAGGACTACAAGTACGCCTACGTAGCCGATCCCAGTGCCAAGAACTTTTCCGTCATCGACGCCAACAGCGGTGCCGAGGCCTGGAGCGGATCCCTCAGCCTGATCAAGGCCAACGTGGTTAAGCCCAACATCTGGATTAACGGTGCGTTCAACTCCCTGGAAAGCCTTTACGAATTCGGTAAGCAAGATTCCGTCAGTACCGATAGGGAAACCCTGTACCGAGCAGACTTTACCGGGCTCTCCCCCACCACACCCGGCGAATACTTCGTGGTCGTAGGCAAGGACACCTCCGCCACCTTCCACATTCATCCCTCGATTTTCAATTCCATTCTTGAAAGCTCCCTGAAGTTCTTTGGTATTCAGCGTTGCGGTAATACCAAGTCCCATTTCCATGCTGCCTGCCATTTGAAGGATGGTTCCAAAATTGGCCACGACTTGACCGGCGGTTGGCACGACTGTGGTGACCACTTTAAGGTTTCAGAAACTTTGGGCTATACGGCCTACGTTCTTTCCATGGTGTACCTGACCTACCAGGACAAGGCCGAGGACCGCTACGGCAATTCCTACGCAGATACAACATTTACAGACGGCATTCCCGATATTCTTTACGAAGCAAAGATCGGTACCGATTACCTGTTGAAGCTTTATAACGCCTCCAAGGCTGACGGCCTTATCAAGGAAGGCGACATGTACCATTCCGTGGGTGTGGATGAAGTGGACCATGCCTACTGGGATTTGCCGGAACGTCAGGATGCACAGACTCCCCAGAAGGGTGGCCCGGACCGCGTTGTTCTTACCGGTATCGGTTCCAACACATCCGGCATGTTCGTTGCAGCCATGGCAAACGTTGCCACCGCCTACCGCGTGTACGACGCCGAATATTCCGACTCCTTGCTGGCAGCTGCAAAGGACATTTACGACAATGTGATGATGCGTTCTTTCGACGAATACTATGCTGCCGGACGTCCGGGCAAGAACACAGAATTCCCGGGATTCTATACCGGTGGCGGTCCCTTGTACGATGACGGTGCAGCTGCAGCCTTGGCCATGTGGTATGCCACCAAGGATACCATCTACCGCTACGACCTTTTCAAGAACAAGAAGATTTTTGACAACCAGGACAACTACCGCTACAACATGGACTACTTCCAGGCTGGTTTCCTGGGCAATCCCAGCGGCTTTACCCAGGGTGGTTGGGCAACGGACTATCAGAACGTTCATTCCTATGTACTGTTCGCATTCCAGAAGTTGATCCTTAACAGCGAAGCGACTGCTGCGGAATACGGCCTAACCCCGGCTGAACGCGACACCCTCTCTATGCGTACCATGGCCACCTTCCGCAAGGTTCTGGACAACAGCACCAACGACGGTGATTCCCTGGTCCTTGAAAACCCCGCAACCCAGGGCGAACCCCATGAAGGTTCCAGCAAGCTTCACGTGATTACCCCCTACAACCTGGTATGGACCAGCTTTGACTGGGGCGTGATGCGTTACAACATGGGTACCGCTAACGCAATTTTCTTGATGTACGAATTGACTGGCGACGAACGCTACCTGAAGGTGGCTCTTGACAATATGTACTTTATCCTGGGCGCAAACCCTTGGGACATTTCCTTCTTGATGGGTTCCGGCGACAAGAATCCTCAGCACCCCCATAACCGTGCAGCCAACCCCGATGGATACAATGCCGGTGGTATGCCTTATAAGTACCGCTGCCCCATTGGCGCCTTGATGGGTGCCCGCGAACCTACAAAGACCTTGATCGAAGACTGGAGCAAATACACTTCTACAGAAACCTGTATTGACTTTACCGCACAGTTCCTGTTCCCTGCACAAAGTTTGGCTCAGTCCCTGCCTCTGGATGTTGATGGCCCCCTGTTCAGCAACATTGCTGGCACTCCGATTACCGAGACATCCGCAATCGTCAGCTGGGACGCAAACGAGGTTGCACTGGTTACCGTATTCTACAACACCACTCCCGATATTTCCACAGCAAAATCGGTCCAGCAGAAAAAGGGCAGTAAGGGAGGCTCTGTCACTTTGACAGACCTGGTTCCAGGCAAGACTTACTACTTCTTCCTGGAAGGTATGGATACCAAGCGAAACATGACTACCGACGACAATCATGGTCAGTGGTATCAGTTTACCATGACACCCACCAACACAAGCATTAGTGGCGTAACCATTTGCCAGGTGGACCATCGTAGCGCAAAGATTTACTGGTGGTCTAGCGACCGTATGAATGGCGCGGTCAACTTCGGCACCACACCCAAGAGCTATACCGAATCAAAGGCAGCAAACGGCGGCGCAGTCTTGTTCCACGAAGCAGAACTTACAGACTTGCAACCCGGAACCACCTACTACTTCAACGTTTCTTCTGGCACCGCAACCGACGACAATAACGGACAGGGTTATTCCTTCACTACGGATTCCTACGCAACCTATGCAGACCTGGACATCAATATCAAGCCCAGCGCCTATCAAGCCGCATGCTCCGACTGGAAGGAATGTCATCAGTTTATCGTTTCCATTTCCAACAACGATACTATTCCGTTTAAGGACTTTGAAATTCGCATGTACCTGAACAATCCCAACCTGACCGCCATGAGCAACATCAAGCAGAACTTTGGCGGCGGCGGCGTTGTGAACGGACCGGTGGATATCACCTTCGGTACAGCCCAGAGCGACGGCATGGGCGGATACTACCTGCCCATCAACGTAATAGGCACTTTGGAAGTTTCTGGTCAGTTGCTGTTCCAGCTCAAATTCGATTCCTACGATCCAAACCAGAAGAAAACCAACTTCGGTGAACTGGAAGGTTCCTGGTCTCTCCGTCCCCACACCGCAGAAGACGACCCCGAACAGTTCAAGGGTGTTGACCTGACCAAGGGTCCCAAGTACACCGGTTCTGAAACCGCCTTCCTGGAAACCGTAAACGGAGTCAAGGAAATCGCATTCGTTAAGGACCCCTACATCGCAGTATTCTATCACGGAAAGCACATTTACGGTTACACCCCGGACTATACACCGGAAAAGGGACCGCAGGTCAAGCGCACTGTAGACCTGGTTTTCACTTCTCCCTTCAAGACTCCGGAATACTCTGTAGAAAAGCTTGATTACAAGACTCAGTACGAAGGATACAGTACCGTATCCCCCAACGGATTCCTGGACGACTTGGAAATGAACGGTGTTTCCCAGACCATCATCTACGATAAGGGCAACCGTACAGATTCCTACGTATTTGCCAAGGACACCGTTCTGGCCTACGGCAACAACTATATGGAATGGGTAAGCTGGCACAACCATATGGCAAACACCAAGTCCGAAAACAAGTACGACTGCGCATGCGCCGTGGTAAGATCCAACGTGGAAATCGACACCATCACCACGCCGCTGGAACCCCGTTACCTCACCTTCAACCAGCATGAATATACAGCCTACACCGGCAAGAGAGTGGAAGTCAATGTTCAGCTTCTGGACAGCACCTTGGCACTTTTGGATACGGTTGACTTGACTTTGATTGTGAGCACGGATAATGGCAATGTAACCTTCTGGACCACAGCAACGGCAACCATTCCCGTCACAAGCATTACTCTTGAAAAGGGTAAGGCAACATTCTACGTAAGCTCTGAAGAAGTCCTGAAGACAAACCTGACTGTCAGGACAAATTCCAACCAGTACGACTACAAGCCTGGTACCGCAATATTGAACATCGAGAAGTTGCCTGAATGGCCTATCATTGACGTGGCCAAGATGGTGGACACGGATTGCGACAACATTCCTGACGCAATCAACATTACTCTGACCAATGAATATCTGCCCAACCAGTCCTTTAAATCTGTCGAATTCGAATACAACGGTATCGTCTACGAATCCACCAAGGCAACCATCAACGGCAAGAACATGGTAGTTTCCATCGACGTTCCGGCAGAAATCAAGACTGATCCTCAGGGAAAGATTTGGCTGAATTCCAACGTCAATGGTTCCGTAAAGTCCGCTGAAGACTACTACCAGGACGGTATTGCTCCCACGCTCCTGTCCGTCTCCGTACTGGAAAGACTGCCCAGCGCCACAAGCGACAAGGTCTACATGCAGTTCAGTGAACCCATTTCTTCTCCGGGTACCGACTGGCCGGTTCGTCTGTTCGCTAAGGACAAGGCAACTCAGGTTGACGCACCTTCTGTTCTGTTCTCCAAGATCTATAACGACTCCCTGAATATTTGGGAATTCGAAATTAGCTTTGGTGCAGGCGACGTTTCTGTGGTCACCGAAGGTATGTTTGCTCAGCTAATGAACAACAGCGCCATCAAGGACAAGAACGGCAACAGCGTTTCTACGACTTGCGGCCAGCCCCTACTGGAAATTAAGCTGAAGCTGCTCCCCGTACCTATGACATACGCCGCCATTTCCGACAAGGACGATGACGGTCTCGCAGAACACGTGGACATCGTTTTCGAACGAGCCGTAGATGCAAGACATATTCCGGATAGCATTTCCGTGATCTTCGGTTACGCCGCTCCTGAAACCTTGTGGGTCGCAGGATCCAAGCTGGTGATGAGCACAACAGCAACCGAAGCAACTTTGGATTTCGCAAAACCCTTTAGCTTGGGCGTTACCAGCGGAACCTTCACAGGCTCCTTGAAGGGCGCCGCCGTTGAAGGCGCAGGCCTGGTAACGCAGCACCTGGGTTCCGGTGCGACCTACGAATCCAATTCCACCTTGGCAGAAGACAAGGCTGGTCCGGTGTTCACCGCCGCAACCATCACCACATCCAAGTCTGGCGAAATCGTCATCTTGAGTGTCACCATCAGCGAACCTGTAGTTGAAAAGACTCCCTCTCTCCCCTACTACGATCAAAAGCAAAGCGACAAGGTGACCTCCATCGGTCCCAAGGACGTGATGACCATTGCCATTTCTGCCGGCGGAACGCTTACATCCGGCTATAGCTCCAAGAATGACTTGGTACCCAACGATGGCGACTTCGTCCGTATGCTGCCTCAGAAAATGGGCGCCCTCGAAGATAAGTTCGGCAACATCCCCGCAACCAACGCTCCCTGGATTCCCATTACCAACAATGGCAAGCCCAAGATCAAGTTCAAGGTGGAACTGGCAAACAAGATTACCGATTCCAACGGCAAGGTTCCCTCTGCTGTTCCGAGCAAGAAAAACGTTCGACTCTACATTCTCAATCCCAAGACCAACACCTTGGAACTCATTGAGAACGGCAAGGTCATTGCAAGCGGAATCAGCTTGGAAAGCCTCCAGGGTGCAATCTGGAAGATCGACATGACCGTGCCTCGCGGAGCCTCTGGCGCAGAAGCGGCAGCCTGGGACACCCTGAAGGTCAGCTACAACATGCCTATTTATTCGAACCTGGGCAGCTACGTCAATCGTGTGGCCGGCAAGTTCAATGTAAGTTCCGCACAGTACCTGTCTAGCGCAGGCAAGGTCATCTTCTACGCTGAATGGGCAAGTAAGCAGGGCACCGGCCTTCAGGCAGAAAATGGACAGGCTGCAGCAACCGGCGCCTACATTTACAAGGCTCAGCTCAAGACGACCTTTGTTGCCAACAAGGACAAGGAAGCAAGTGTCATCAAGAAATTCTCCAGCAAGAATTCCTACGACAAAACAGAAACCTTCGGCATCAAACGAGTAAAGTAGCATGGCAGAAAGCCTGTATTCAGATTCCCCGTACCTGCTAATTCTATCGATCGTAGCATTAGCAGCGTCATTCTATTTTCCCGCCTTGATGGGAAGCAGAATGCCTGTGCAGCAAATTCCAAAGGCCATCAAAAGGCTAGTGCAAATCAACATCATCTGGAATTTCTGCAGTATTTTGGGAATCATTTTCTTTAGCGGAAATATTGAATCAGGCTCTGCCGCTTACAATTTTCGACAGGTTATGTTCGGCATCCAGGCTCTTGCATGGACACGCATTGGATTATCCAGCTACGAAATCGGCGAGACGTTTTTGTTCAGCAAAATTCAAACCTTGCGAAGTACAACGAACATCATCGCGTCGGTTTTGGTCATTGCATTCACGGCGCTGTTCATTGCTAGCCCCGACTTTTTTGCCACTCGAAACACTCTCGAAATCAGTCTGCTCCAGACCAATCCTATTTTCGTATGCTTCAGTGTGCTCTACACGATATTCCTATTACCCGTTTTTATTGCAACAATCTATCAGCTTCTACGCAGTTCCATGCAAGCTGTGGACCAGCCCCTGGCGCAAACGGGGCGCTATATGGCGGTAACCTATGCAGTAATCGTTACCATTGCATTCACCTTCGACATAGCCTTCCCTTTAACCCTAAATCTAAAAACCTGGCTGGGACCATTCCACTTTATGATATGGCACCAGCTTTTGACCGTATTCCTAATGTTCCTTAGCGGTCAGTATTACTCTTCTATATCCTTCAAGAACAAGAGCTCTTTTTGGTTTTTGCGTAAACTCATCAGCAAGATGGAAGACGGCATCATCTATTTTGATGACGACGGAAAAATCAATTACGTAAACCAGGGCGCAGTCAAGCTGCTGGGCATTTCTTCGGACAGTTTGAAGGGCAAATCCATCCGCAGCGTGTTCCCGCCAAACTTGAGTTTCTTTAACGAAATTGTCTATGACGATATTCAAATGGACATGAACGGGGAACGTCACTCCTTCAAGATCCATTTCTTCAAGATTCGCCAGACCATGGTGACCACCATGAATGTGGCCTATTTCGCAGACCAGTCCAAGACCCTCCTTCTGCAAAAAGACTTGAAGACATTGAACGAACAGTACGTGGAATACACCCACGACCTGGTTCGCTATCAGGATCGTTTGAACAAAGAAGCCCGCATCAAGGCTGAAAAGGAAAACGTTCTGAACACGTTGATCAATGCATTGCCCTTTAGGGTTTGGTACAAGAACGAACTTGGCGTTTACCAGAAACAGAACCAGCTTGATCTTGACGACCAGGGCTCCCTGGAAGGCATCAACGATTCCCAGGAAAACATTTCCAGCTACGAAAGAGACGCCCGTGAAAATGGTGAAGCCGGCGTATACACCTCCTACATCAACAAGAACGGTGAGGAAGTTTCACAGGACGAGGCCAACAGACTTACAAAGAACGGTGAACTTGTCCAGACGTTCGACAACATGTACATCCCCATTCTACAGGGTAAAGCGCCATTCAAGACGCTTTGCATCAAGGTGGACATGACAAAGCAACGTCGTCTGGAACAGGAACGAAACATGCTTCGCGAACAAAAGTTCATCCACAGCCGGTTGGAAGAGTTGGGTACCATGTGCGGAGCCTTCGCCCATGACTACAACAACATTCTCGGTTCCCAGATCGGGTTCTGCCAGCTGGCACAGGAAATGTTGCCGGAGGGTCACCAGGCCAGCATGTTTATTGCCGAAGCGCTCAAGGCTGCCCAACGAGGAAAGACCTCCCTGGAAGAACTGCTGAACGCCATCCGAGGCAACGCAAAGTCTGCGACCCCGGCTATCGTGATTTCTCCGTACATGATTATCGAAGACGTGGTGAAGAAACTGACCCTCACCCTGCCGCCCAACATTGTCCTCAACAGCGAAGATATGGATCACAACCTGAAGATTCGCGGTGTGGTGGCGTCTCTGGACCGTATTATCAGCAACATGGCAAACAACGCCCTGTTCGCCATGAAGGAAACCGGCGGCACCCTAACATTCAAATTGCATCGCGAGGACCTGGCAGAACAGCTGATTACGCCATTCGCTCCGCCCATTCCTCCAGGCAATTACGCAAAGATTATTATTTCGGACACAGGCTCAGGCATGGATTCCGGCACCTTGGAACGTATTTTCGCACCATTCTTTACTACAAAAGCACCTGGTGAAGGCCTTGGTTTAGGCCTATCTTCTGCTTTGCGACTGCTAAAAGAGGGAAATGCCTACTTTACAGTGCAAACAACACTAGGTAAAGGAACTACATTTAATCTATATTGGCCTATAGAAATAGAAAGCAAGGAGAATTAATGTCCACTATTTTGGTTATCGATGATGACGAGCAGTTCAACCTCATGTTGAAATCCGCTCTTGAAATCAAGGGCTACAATGTTGAGACTGCCAGCAATGGCCGCGACGCCAAGGCTCTTTACAACAACAAGCAGTACGACGTTATCATTACCGATATCATCATGCCCGATGTTGACGGTTACGAAGTCATCCTGGACCTGCGTCGTTTGAACATGAGCGACCGTACCATCGCCGTTAGCGGTGGTGGCCGTACCGCTGCAGAAGACTACCTGGTCACTGCACAGCATTTCGATGTTGCTGCAACCTTCAACAAGCCCGTTGACCTTCAGGCCCTTCGTGCCAAGGTTGACGAAATCATCAAGAGCCATTCCTAAAAGGATTCTCTTCTAGAAAATGAATATCCTCATTGCGGATTCTGATCAGAAATTCGTAAACGACATCCAACGTTCTTGGTCGGTTGCAAACACTAATCTCTTGACGTGTTCCGACGAGAGCGTTTTGATGCCTTTAGTTAAGAAGGATTCGATAGACCTGGCGTTTATCGAGGTTCCGTTCTTGATGATGGACAACATGGATATGGTGAGCTACCTTAAGGAACGCCACCCGGGGATTGAAATTTTCATTTTGTGCGACGACCGCAACTGGCAGGGAGCAGCCAGCGCAATTACCCGCGGCGCCAACAGCTTTTTGAAGAAGCCTATCACCATTTCGCTTCTGGAAGCTACCGCACAAAAAATCCAGGCGCAGTTGCAGAACAAGTCCAACAGCCAGCTCATGGAATCCCAAGTGCTGGACAGCCTGCTGGGCAACACTGCAGAAATGCGCAAGATATTAAAGACCGTCTATAAGATTGCGCCCACCAACAGCACCGTCCTTATTACGGGCGAATCCGGTTCCGGTAAGGAATTCCTGGCCAACGTGATTCACCGCTACAGCAAGCGCGCCACGGAACCTTTCGTGGCTGTGAACTGCGGAGCCATTCCCGAGAACCTGGTGGAAAGCGAACTCTTCGGCAGCAAGAAGGGAGCCTACACAGGCTCTACCACCGACAAGAAGGGTTTGTTCGAATCCGCCAACGGTGGCACCTTGTTCCTTGACGAAGTGGGCGAGCTTTCTCCTGCAACACAGGTCAAGCTTTTGCGTTTCTTGCAGAGTCACGAAATTCGTCGCGTAGGCGAAACCGAGGCCCGCTACTTGGATGTGCGTATTATTGCAGCAACAAACCGCAACCTTCAGGACCGTATGCTCAGCGGAAACTTCCGCGAGGACTTGTACTACCGTTTGAACACGTTCCACCTGCAGTTACCGCCTCTCCGTAACCGCAAACCCGCCCTGCCCAACCTAATCAAGTATTTCATCTTGAAGAACAAGGAATCCCAGGGTAAGGAAATCGTGGACGTGGAACCGGCCGCACTTTACGCCCTGACCAAGTACCAGTACCCCGGCAACATCCGCGAACTTGAAAATATTCTGGAACACGCCATCGTGCTTTCTGAAAACGGCATAATCCGTTTAGAGGACCTGCCTGAAAACGTGCAGGAATGCGCCAAGGAAAAGACCATGGCAATCGCCCACCAGCCGCAAGCTGGAGAACGCTCCTACGATTCTATCATGGATGGAACCATCCAGAATTTCGCAGTCGTTGCCGCCATCCCGGAAAACTCTGGACAAACAGCTATTTCTGGCCCAACGACAGCCGGAGCAACAACCGCCCAGGACAACGAAATTCTGACCTTGGATGAACTGGAGCGCAGACACATTCTTAACGCCCTAAGCGTATGCAACAACAACAAATCCGAAGTTTGCAAAAAGCTGGGCATTAGCCGCGCCACTCTTTGGCGTAAGCTTAAAGATTTAAAGATTGAAATGGAAGGCGGCGAAGAATAGCTAGACTTCAACAAGGGTTGCCACAAGGCAAGAGTCCTTGGTGCTGCCGCTCCCCACAAAATCAATATCCTGAGAACGCTTCCAAACAGTCCGTGCATTGCTATGGACCGATGCAACCGCATCACGCACGTCCCTGCCGAACGCGTTAAGATTGAATTCGCTGTAGTTGGAGCTGACCATAAAGAATCCACGGGGATTCAAAAGCGTGGCGCAGTCTGCCACCAGCGGCATCAAGTGTTCTCGCACATTAAAGTTCGCTCCTTTGAAGCGAGCAAAGCTGGGCGGATCCAGCACAATGCCGTCAAACTTCAAACCCTTCTTTTGAGCCCAGTGAACATACTCCACCGCATTACCGCGGAAGAACTCCCCCGGGCGTAAATCCAGGCCATTCAGCGCATAGTTTTCGCGGCCCTTGTCCAGGATCTTTCCGCTAATGTCGGCGTTGGTGGCAATGGTGGCGCCGCCCAATCGAGCATGCACAGAAAAGGTGCAAGTGTAACTGAACAAATTCAAAAAGCGGCGGCCTTCGCACATGTTGCCCACATCCAAACGAACGTGGCGCATATCCAGGAACAAGCCCGGATTCACCGTATCCAGCAAGTCCACATTCAGCGTCGCCTTGCCCTCGTGAACTGTACCCAAGGAATCCGCAGCAGTACCAATCAGGACTTCCATAGGCGGGTTTTCCAGGGACTTTCCAGAACGGGAAAGACGTTCCTTGGCCACCAGGCAAACCGGGGAGAAAGTCTCCCCTACGGCGTCAGCAATGGCGGTCTTTTGCGAAAGCATTTCCGGTCCAAAGAACTGGATCTGGTAACGGTCACCAAAACGGTCCAAGGTCATTCCAGGAAAACCGTCGGCAGCGCCATTAACTACGCGATAGGCGTCCGTCACGTTGAACAGAGCACTTCTCTTTTCGTTGGCAATCTGCAAAAGATTCTTTATTTCAGCGATTTTCTGGGCCATGGACAAAAAATAAAAAATTGTGGCGAAGAATCAATATTGTCCGTATTCATAAGGTGAGCCCATACAAGATCATCACTTAACAAAAAAGGAGAATATTTATGGAAAAATGGATCAAGGAAAAATTCAAGGCTGAACGGCCCCTGACAAAAAACGAGGAAGAAGTACTCTTCGCCCTAGTCAGAAAAGGAAATAAAAACGCCAAGGCAAAACTACTGGCAGCAAATATGCGGTTCGTTATCCAAGTGGCCTCCAACTACCGCAACGACTCCCTTACCCAAGAAGAACTGGTAAGCGAAGGCGCCATCGGACTTTGGCGCAGCATCGACTACTTCGATGAAACCCGCGGAGTCCGATTCATTACCTATGCCGTCTGGTGGATCAAGGCCAGTATCACCCGAGCCATCAGCGAAAAGGGCAGCATGGTCCGTCTGCCACTGAACAGGCAAACCCAACTGCACAAGGCAAAGGCAAGCTGCGGCAGCAAGCCGTTACCCTCCGAAATCAAGGAACTGGACGCAATCGGCGGAAGGACAATTTCCTTGAGTTCTCCCGTAGAACAACTGGGCAACCTGAAGTTGGAGGAATTGATACCCGACGAAAGCACAGAAAGCCCCGACACACAATACAACCAGGACTTCATACGCAGCTTCACACGGAAACTTTTAAACAAATTACCTGCCCGTGAAAAACAGATTCTCAAGGATATTAACGGTATCGGCAGAGACTGTGAACGTAGCATTCGAGAAGAAAGCCATATCCTAGGATTGTCCCGCGAGCGAATCCGCCAGCTTCGGGACCAGGCAAAACAAAGAATCCGCCGCTTGAATTGCGACGGACACTTAACGCCATGTATTAGGGAACTGCTCGCAGTCTGTGACAGCTAACCTGAAAGAAACTACTTATCCAGGCTCTTGATCTGGTCTACGAATTCGCCCACTTCCTTAAACTCACGGTAAATGGAAGCAAAGCGGACGTAGGCCACCGGATCAAGTTTTTTTAGTTCCTGCATAACCAGGTTGCCAATCTGCTCATAGGACACTTCGAAGTTTTCTGTAACCGTCAATGCGTTTTCCACATTGATTGCCACCTGTTCGATGTCCATAGTAGAAAGGGGACGCTTCTTGCAGGAGTTCATTATGCCCTTCAGCAACTTTTCACGTTGGAAAGCTTCGTGTTCCCCACTGCGCTTGATCACGGTGAGGGGCTGAAGTTCCACGTATTCGCGGGTAGAGAAACGACGACCGCATTCGACGCATTCACGGCGACGACGGATGTAGGAGCCGATAGCGCGGCTATCGACAACCTTATCGTTATCTTTTTTGCAAAACGGGCAGATCATGTTTTTTCCAAAACAATTATGAAGTACGAATTACAAATTACGAGATTTATAATCGCGCCGGAGGCGCCAAATTTATTCTAGTAATTCATAAATCGTAATTCGTAATTAAGCATTTGCCTTTGCAAATGCTTCGACATTTGCCTTGTATTCAGCCAGGTAAGCCTTGGCTTCTGCAACCACGGCTTCCGGGGTGTAACCGAATTCCTTTTCAAGAACGCCTGCCGGAGCGGAGGCACCGAAGCGTTCCAGACCGGAGACCTTACCGAAGCCACCCACAACCTGAGCGAACAAGAGCGGGAGGCCGCTGGACTTTGCAAACACCGGAGTCCAAGGAGCGATGATGGAATCGCGGTATTCCTTGCTCTGGCTCTGGAAGAGGGCCGGGCTGATCATGGAGACCACGCGAACCTTGAGGCCTTCGGCGCGGAGGACTTCTGCAGCGTCGTGAGTCAGAAGAACGTCGGAGCCGTTGGAGACGAAAGTCAAATCCGGACGGGCGGAACCGCAGTTATCGCTCACAATGTAAGCACCCTTACGGCACTTGGCAGCGTCAGCCTTGCGGTCGCCAGGCAAAGACTTCACGTTCTGGCGGGTCAAGATCAAAGTGGTGGGGCTGTCGTTATTTTCGAAAGCCATTTCCCATGCAACAACAGTTTCGAAGGCATCAGCCGGGCGGAGCACCAGCATTTCGGACTTGCCCTTGTTCGGGCCGTGGGTCTTCTTGAGACCCTCCAAAAGGCGGATCTGGGTTTCGTGTTCGATAGGTTCGTGGGTGGGACCGTCTTCACCAACGCGGAAGCTGTCATGGGTGTACATGAACTTCACAGGCAGACCCATGAGGGCTGCCATACGGAGCACCGGCTTCATAAAGTCGCTGAACACGAAGAAGGTGGCGCAAATCGGGTAGAGACCGCCGTGGAGAGCGATACCGCAGCAGATGGCACCCATAGTCAGTTCAGCAACGCCGACCTGGACAAAGCCGCCCTTGAAGTCGTTAGCGCGGAAAATGCCGGTCTTGTTGAGGAAGGCCTGGGTGTTGTCGGAGTTGGAAAGGTCTGCAGAAGAGCAGATGCAGTTCTTGACGTTTTCTGCCAGGTGACCAAGAACGGTACCGGAGGTAACGCGGGTTGCAACGCCTTCCTTCAGTTCCAGACCGGTAAGGTCAATCTTCGGAGCGTTGCCGGAAAGCCAATCCTTGAGGGTAGCAGCCTTTTCGGGATTTGCTGCGTCCCAGGCAGCCTTGGCCTTCTTCCAGGCATCCACTTCCTTGCGGAGTTCGGCCTTGCGGGCTTCGAAGGCTTCTGCAACATCGGGGAAAATCTTGAAGGGATCAGCGGGATCGCCCCCCAGATTCTTGACGGTAGCGTCGGTAGAAGCACCTGCAGCGTTGAGGGGCTGGCCGTGAGTGGAGACTGCGCCTTCGAAGGACTTGCCGTCTTCAGCAATGGCGCCCTTAGCCATGGTAGTATGACCGATGACGATGGTGGGCTTTTCTGTTTCTGCCCATGCAGCCTTGAAAGCTTCACGGAGAGAGGCGATGTCAGAACCGTCAGCCACGTCGATCACGCGGAAGCCCCATGCTTCGTACTGCTTCTTGAAGTCGTGGCTCATCACGTCTTCGCAACGGCAGGACAGCTGGACCTGGTTTGCATCGTAGAAGAAAATCAAGTTAGAGAGTTTGAGGTGACCAGCAACGCGGCCCACGCCGTAGGCGATTTCTTCTTCGAGACCGCCGTCGGAAACCAGGCAGACCACCTTGTGGTTCAGGATGTCGCCGAAACGTTCCACCATGAAGCGTTCTGCAACGGCGTTACCCAGGGCAACGGCATGGCCAATGCCCAGAGGACCACTGGAGTTTTCGATACCCAGGGCGAAGTCCACTTCGGGATGGCCGGGGGTACGGCTGTTAAGCTGGCGGAAGTTCTTCAGGTCTTCCATATTGAGCTTACCCTGGATGGCAAGTTCGGAATAAAGAAGTGCGGACATGTGGCCCGGATCCATAAAGAAACGGTCACGGGCTTCCCAGTTGGGATTTTCGGGATCGAAGCGGAGGAATTCTGCGAAAAGCAGGGTGATGGCGTCTGCAGCACCCATGGCACCACCCGGATGACCGGACTTTGCCTTCTGCACCATGGCAGCGGAAAGAATTCGAACGTTGTCGGCCGCTTTTGTAACGATCGCGTCTTGCACTTTTTATACCTCTCTCTAGATATATAGGACGATGAGCCGCCCTAAAATTTGCCCAAATTTAGTTTTTTATGCGGATTCTCTCAAGGCAAAAACCCTTTTGTAAGAATGAAAACGGGAACTTTTAGCACAACATCTGTACAAATATGCACTAAAACATCGTTTTTAGGAAAAACGAGGCTTTTCACCTTTCGATTAGAAAAGCTTTTTTCGCTTTACTTATATTTTAAGATATGAAAAACTACATTCTTGGACTTTTAAAGAACCTGGCCCATACAGGCACCATCATAGGCCTGGCCGTGGCTGTTCTCGTTCCTTTCTTGATCTACTTGGGCCCCAATGTGGGTCAAAAGGGAATCATTCAAACCCTCGACGTATATCTGCCTCTCCCCCTGTTCATTATCCAGTTCGTAGCGGGGATCGTACTCCTTGTAATGCTCCGTAAGGATTTGATGGAATGGTTCAAGGGCATTCTCCCCGAAAAGTCCTATTCCATTCTTATGGTGACCTTCGCCGTGGCCATCGCCGTTTTCGCAGGCACCCAGATCGAAGCCCGTCACCGTGTTCAGAGCGACGAAAGCGTTTTCCTTTCTGTGGCACAAAACATGTACCACAACTTCGAGTCTCAAACTTGCAACCAGGGCTATTTTGAAGGGTCCAAACTGAACTGTGTCTCCGAATCCCACAGTTTCAAGACCAAGGGTCTTTCTTTCTTGTACATGCTGGGCATGCCGATTCTGGGCAAGGACCTTCACTGGGTCTTTACCATGGAATTCTTGATGCTGCCCTTGGCTATCCTCTTGATGTTCCTGGCCATTGTGGCCTGGACTAAGCAGCCTCTGCTGGCATTCTTTGCGGCACTCCTGACCGGGTTACAGCCTACCGTGCTTTTCCAGTTCCGCGCCATGTCCGTAGAGCCACTCTACGTTTTCCTTTCCGCACTTTCCTTGCTGACCCTTAAGTGGGCTTACGACCGCAATACGGTCAAGCACTGGGCCTTCACTGCGCTGGTTCTCGCATTCTTCGCCCAGACCCGTCAAGAAACTGTTTTCTGCTTCGCACCTTTTATCCTGATTGCCATTCCCAAGCTTCTGGACCAGAAAAGCGCAAAGGCTCCCACCTTCTTCGCAACACTGTCCATTTTTAGCGTTCCTGTTTTGCTGACTATCAGCTACTACCAGGGATTCGGTTTCCAGGGTGGCGAATACGAAGCCCACGGGCACTTCCTTGAAGACCTGGGCAGAAACTGGGAAATAATGACCAAGCCTCTCAACAAGAACGGAGATTTGGTCAATCCCTTCCTTACCTACTTTAACTACCTGTTTGCTGCCGGTGGCATCTACCTGATAATCAAGGCTATTTACGACGCCACCAAGAAGAATTACTTCTATCTGAAAGTCCTGGCATTCGTAGTGCTGTACCACATCCAGACCTACATGATTCTGGAAAACGTCTCTGGCGACTTCGGTATTGAAATCAACCAGCGTTACAGCCTTGTGATGTTGCCCACCATGGCATTCCTCGCGGCACTCCCTGTGGCCCACTTGATTGAAGCCACCATGAAGTATTCCGTTTCCCAGAAGATGCTCTCCAAGGGAACCCTCATCCTTGGCATTGTAGTCGCATTGTGCTTTGCCGGTTGGACCGCCCATTACAAGCCCAGTTTCAACAAGAACATCATGTACAACAGAAATCACTTGACCATCGAGGAATACGAAATTCTCAGTTGGCTCAAGGAACAGCCTCAAAAGAAGCGACTCTTCATTTACGGCAGGCCCTGGCACTTCGTCGGTTACGGAATTTCTTCCATTCACTACGACAAGGCCCGTCAATTGAATGATAAACAGATGAAACTTCTGTTGGACAAATACGACAACGAAGTCTACTACATCCGCGGCCTGGATTGCTGGGACAGCCAGACATACCACAAGAAGGCTGTAGAACACAGAATTCCCACCACTTGCGATGTTTTTGAACGTGAGATGGATCTGGATGGCGTAAAGAACATCCTTATTACCAACAATTACTGGGTACAGATTGCAAAGTTCAATGGACGCAAGAACTTCAATCCGCAGAACATCATCGTAATCAAAAATCCGGAGCTCAAGTCTGCCGGCGCACCGCAAAATTTGGACCACGAAACCGACGAAAACACCGACGTCAACAAAATCGTGGTAGATACCTTGAGCTACACCTACGAACTTAAGGAAAACGGCGAAGCCGCCAACGATTGGGATTTGCGAATCGTACTGAACAACAAGAGCGTCTACTTTGACAAGTACGCCTTCGGAAGAAACACTTTCTCCGTGTCCGCAGATACCCTGATGCCGGGCTACAACAACATCCGATTCCTAGTGACCAACAGGGTTTCCGGAAAGACTGTCGCCGACGTGAACAAGAGCTATTTCAACGTTGCTGATGGAGTTATCAACCTGGGTGAACTGAAATACGAAAGCCATCGACAGGACTGGGGTACCATGGGCAAAAACCTGACCATCGAAGGCAACAAGTTCAGTGTCAACAGCCTCACCTACGAAAACGGTCTGGGCACTCACGCCTCCTCTGAAACCGTGTACAATATCGAAGGTAAGTATTCCAGTTTCCGCACCAGCTACGGCCTGGACGACGAATCCCTTTGCAGTAACGGAGTCTATATCGAAATCCTTGGTGACGGAAAGACCCTCGCCAAGACTCCCGCATTCCAGAACGGATTGCTCCAGACGATTACTGCAAACGTTTCGGACATTCAAAAACTTACTATCAAAACCATCCCCGTGGAAGGTATCAACTGCAGCCACGTGGACCTGATCCAACCCGTTCTTATCCCGTAAAATCATCATGTTATTATCTGTAATCGTACCTCTTTATAACGAAGAAGAAATCGTTGCCACCACGTTCAAGGTTCTTGAAGAAGAATTGAAGGATGTGGAACATGAACTGATTTTCGTAAACGATGGATCCAAGGACAGAACCCGCGAAATTCTCGAAGGTTTACTGCCCACTACACCTCACAACAAGATTGTGAATTTCAGCCGTAACTTCGGTCACCAGGCCGCATTCAGCGCAGGTCTTGACCACGCTACCGGCGATGCCGTCGTGATTATCGACGGCGACTTGCAGGACCCTCCAAGCCTCATTCACGAAATGTTGGAAAAATGGCGCGAAGGTTACCAAGTAGTGTACGCCCAGCGTAATAAGCGCGCAGGCGAAACCATTTTCAAGCGCTTTACCGCTTACGCATTCTACCGCATCATCGGCAAACTGACCAGCATCGACATTCCACCTGATACTGGCGACTACCGCCTTATGGACCGCTGCGTTGTAGACCAGTTGAAGAATCTTCCGGAACGTAGCCGATTCCTTCGCGGTTTGGTTTGCTGGGTTGGTTTCAAGAAGATTGGCGTCAAGTACGATCGTGCAGAACGTACCGCGGGCACTTCCAAGTATCCCTTGAAGAAAATGGTCCGCCTTGCTCTGGACGGCATTACCGGCTTTAGCTCCGCGCCACTTAAAATCAGTTTCTACATGGGCATCTTTGCCTCATTGGTTGGCTTTGGCATTTTCATTTGGTCCATTATCGAAAAGATTATGTCGCCTGCCACCACCGTTCCCGGCTGGGCATCCTTGATGACGGTTATCGTATTCTTCTCCGGAGTACAGCTCATGACCATTGGTATCCTAGGCGAATACATCGGCAGAATTTATGACGAAGTCAAGCAGCGCCCGCTGTACATTGAGGACAAGAAGTAGACAGTGGTTAGTAGACAGTAGACAGTTTTCATCCTACTTCCTACTAACCACTAATCACTAACCACTAACCACTTGAAAACATGAAGAATAAATTATTTGTAATGAGTTCCGCCAGCGGCGCAGGAAAGTCCACCTTGCAGAAGATGGTTCTCCCGGATTTTCCCGATATCAAGTATTCTATTTCCGCCACCACCCGCAAGCCTCGTGAAGGCGAAGTGGACGGCGTTCATTATTTTTTCAAGACCCGCGAAGAATTTGAAGAACTGATTAAGAGCAACGGCCTTATTGAATACAATGAAGTCCATGGTAACTACTACGGTACTCCCAAGAGCTTTGTAGAAAAGACCTTGGCAGAAGGCAACCGCGTGCTGTTTGATTTGGATGTTTTTGGCAAGGTGAACTTCGACAAAGTTTACCCCGAGGCTACCGGCATTTTGATTCTGCCCCCTAGCGACGAAGAACTGGAACGCCGTCTTCGCGGTCGCGGAACCGACTCCGAAGAAGTCATTCAACTCCGTCTGAACAACGCAAAGAAAGAAGTGGAATTCGCAAAGACCCAAGGCAAGTACGAATACACCATCATCAATGACGATGTGGAAAAGGCTGCTGACGAACTGCGTGCTATTCTGAAAAAAGTTTAATGCCATAAAGGGGCAGGGGCCCCCTGAGTAGGGAGTTTACTCCCACTCAGACACGAGAAAAAGTCCGGGCCTTAGCACGGACTTTTGTGAGTGGGGGTTCCAAGGGGGTGGTAACCCCCTTGCATCTTATTAATCGATTTCAGCTTTTATTTCAACGCCCGGGGCCCATGGCTTCGGGCTATTTACGATGGGCGAAAGAACGCGGCGAACCGGGTTCAAATCGTTGGTTTTAATATAAAGTTTTACCCAGTGCACATTCTGCACCATAGAAATAAACGCATCCACAGGACCAAGCACCATCAGGGACTTTTCAGCGCGGAGCATCTGCTCCAGGCGATTCACCGTAGAACGCAGCAACTGCTCGTCGCGACTACCGCAACTGACTTCAACCAACTTGCAGAAAGGTGGATAGAAGGCGTCGCGACGATCCTGAATTTCCTTTTCGGCAAAGCCATCAAAATCATGATGGATGGCAAACTGCATTACCGGTTCCGAAGGTTTTAAGGTCTGGATAAAGACCTGGCCAGGTACGTCACCTGCGCGGCCAGCGCGGCCTGCAGTTTGGCTCAGAAGCTGATACATTTTTTCCGTAGAGCGGAAATCCGGAATGCCAAGGCCTGAATCGGCTCCCACAACGCCCACTAAACGAACCCCAGGGAAGTCATGACCCTTAGCCACCATCTGAGTTCCCAACAAAACATTGTACTCTCGGTTACGGAAAGCATCCAGAATCTTTTCTGTAGCGCCCACATTCTGCGTAGTGTCGCGATCCATACGGACCACCTTAGCACCGGCCACCCATTCTTGGATTTCGTCTTCCAGCATCTCAATAGCGCCGCCAACGAACTCGTAGGTTTCAGCCCCGCAGCTATGGCAAGGCGAGTTCACCGGATAAAGCCTTCCGCAGTAATGACACATCAGGGAGCCGTACTGTTTGTGATAAACCAGAGGCACATGGCAATCCTTGCAGTACAGAGTTTCCCCACATTCAGTACAAACTCTAATCTTGGAATAACCTCGACGGTTCATAAGTACGATGGCCTGGCCACCAGTTGCAATACAGTCCGTCAAAGCTTCGCGCAAAGCGGGAGAAAGCAGAATACCTTTCTGCTGACGCACCTTGCCCATATCTACAATGTTCACGTTAGGCAGCGGAGCCTGGGTTGCACGTTCCTTCAAATGCAAAACCTTCAAGTGACCCGCCGCCACATTATTGAAGGTTTCAAGACACGGAGTAGCACTACCAAGAACAACCAAAGCCCCATGCTTATGGGCCAAGTGGAAAGCCAGTTCACGCGTATGGTAACGGGGTGCTGGATCCTGCTGCTTAAAGGAGGAATCGTGTTCCTCATCAAGGATAACAAGGTCAAAATCAAAAGGGGCAAGAATTGCGCTTCGGGTACCCAACACGACCCGAGCCTCCCCCCTCATAATAGAAACGTAACCATCGCGTTTCTTGGGGGCGGAAAGTGCCGAATGCAGCACCACCACAGGCACCTGCAGGAAAGATTCAAAGCGCTGGGCTGTCTGAGGAGTCAATCCGATTTCAGGAACCAGAATTAAAACCTTCTTGCCTTGCTGCAACGCCTCGTAGGCCAATTCCTGATAAACTCGTGTTTTACCGGAACCTGTTACTCCATGTAAAAGAGTTCCCCTGAAACCAGATCCATTCAAATCTCCAACCAGGCTCTGAAGAGCGTTACTTTGTTCCAAAGTCAAGGGAGGCAGGTCCGGTTTTGGCAACAGTTTCGAAATGGGTTTTTCGTCCTGAGACTTTTCAAAGGCATAGGCCGCCAGGAATTTTTCAAAGTCCGCAGGCCAGAATACGAACAAGGACTTCATGGGGGTACAGATATAGTACCTGGACACCCACTCCAGATTTTCCATGTAACGTTCGCCAAAACAAAATCCTGACTGGTGGGGATAAGCCAAACGTACATCAAAATTGGGGCGTTCCTGGTGGACCTTGGAAACCACAGCAAGTGCCGGCTTCTTACGGGTGGCAAACTGGACCCAAACCAGGTCACCGCGCTTAAGCGTCATTCCCGCCGGCACACCATAGGTGTAAACAGCCGGTGCCAGGGGAATATACACCTCACAAAAATCGGTCAATTGGGAAGACTTGACCTTGAGATGAACCTCTTCTGGGGGTACAATTTTGGGAATTCGCTTTGCCACGGAGTCAAAGATAGTTAAACCCACCAAAAAGCCCCTATTTTCAGGAAAATTTTTCAACAAAAAAGTTTTTTTATTTAGATTATAACTATAGATCCGTAAAACGGGTTTACCTACTATTGGAGATATCTTATGAGCTTATTTGATTTTGTGAAACCGAATTGGAAAAAGTCCGACCCCGCAGTTCGCGCAGCTGCCGTTGAAAAGGAAGTGGACGATCAGGACATTATTGAGAGCCTGGCCAGTACGGACCCTGATGTGAGTGTACGAACCGCAGCCGTCAAGAAATTGACCGTAGTGGAAGCCCTTCAGAAAATTTCCAAATCTGATAGTAACGAAAACATTCGTCGACTTGCCGCCAACCGTTACCTGGATGAAGTCGTTAAGATTCTCAAGAACGCAACCAATCCCACCGAAAAGGAATTGGCTCTGGTGGTGGAACTCAAGGATTCCCACTACGCCGAAGACTTGCTGCGTTCTCCTGTAACCAGCGAAATCGTTCGTGCAGAGTTGGTCAAGCATTGCAACAAGTCCAGCATTCTCGCCGTTGTAGCAAACAGCGACGCTAGCGAAAAGATTGCACTGGCCGCCGCAAAAAAGGTGACCTCCGAATCCCTGATGCAGGATCTCACCAAGAAGTCCAAGCACAACTCCGTCCGCAAGTTGGTTGCCGATATGATCCGCGCCAAGAAGGAAGCAGAAGACGGAGGCAAGAAAGAAGCAATCCTTCTCCAGAGCAAGCGCGAAGCATTGATCGGTCAGGCTCACAGCCTCGCCGCAAGCAAGGATCCGCTAAGCGTCAAGGCCCAGTTCGATGAATTGATGAAGGACGCCGCCGCAATCGGCATGGGCGAATTCCAGCCCAAGCTTAACGAAGTCTACGAAAGTTTCAATAAGTTCTGCCACGAAATCAACGCCGAAAAGGAAGCCGCCGCAAAGGCCGAAGCCGAAAAGCAGGCAAAGATTCAAAGCCTTGTTGCCGAACTGGAAGAACTGGAACAGATTATTGCCGACAACAAGACTGCCGACAACGAAGAACGTGTTAGCGCCATCATGAACAACTGGACCGAAAACAAGTCCATCATGGAAGCAAGCTACATCAAACGCTACAACAACGCCTATTTCAAGATTCAGGAAACCAAGAAGGTTGCTGAAGTCCAGGACGCCGCCGCAGAAACCGCTGACGATTCCGCACGTCCGGAATTGCTGGAACGCCTGCAGGCTCTTTCCGAAACCGACGTAAACGAATCTACCGGCAAGCATCTCCATGCCATCGTTCGCGAATGGGAAAAGCTTCCGCTGCTCGAAGGCGAAGACCCCATCCTCCAGTCTTACAACGCCCTTCGCAACAAGCTCTCCGAAAAGATTTCCGCATTCAACGAAGGCGCCCAGAAGCTCATTGAAGAAAACTCCGTCAAGCTCAAGGCTATTATCGAAAAGGTAAAGGCTTTGGACGAAAACGAAGACTTTACCGAAATCAACAAGAAGGTCCGCGAATTCTACAACCAGTGGAAGGAAATCGTTGGAGAACAGAAGTTCAAGTACCACGATCTGTGGCAGGAATACAAGGCAGCAACCGCCCGTTTCCAGGAAATGCAGCAGTGGGAAAACTGGCACAACGAAAAGGATCGCGAAGACCTGCTTACCGAAATGGACGCTTTGACCAAGGAAGAAGCAAGTCAGGCTGTTCTTACCAAGCTCCGTGAACTTTCCAACCGTTGGAAGGAAATCGGCCGTGTCTCGGCAGACAAGTACCAGGCCATGCAGGAACGTTTCCAGGCTAACTACGAAAAGATCAAGACCAACTGCGCCTCCTTCATCGAAGAAATGAATGCAGAACGTCTCAAGAACCTGGCCGACAAGGAAGCCCTTTGCCAGAAGATCGAAGAACTTGTTGCCAACGCAGAAATCTTCTGGAAGGACAAGTTCAAGACCATGCAGGAACTCCAGGAATCCTGGAAGAACATCGGCATGGTTCCCAAGGAAAATGTGGCAGCCCTGACCGAACGTTTCAAGGCCGCAGTCAATTCCTTCTACGCACAGCACAAGGAAAACGTCAAGCAAGAAGACGAATCCCGCGAAGCCAACTACGAAAAGAAGGTGGCCCTCTGCGTCGAAGCCGAAGCTCTTATTGAATCTACCGACTGGAACGCAACGTCCAACAAGCTGAAGCAGCTCCAGGATGCATGGAAGGCAACCGGTCCCGTACCCAAGAGCAAGTCCGACGAAATCTGGACCCGCTTCCGCAGCGCTTGCGACAGCTTCTTTGAAAAGAAGCGTTCTCACTTCGAAGAAATGGATGCAGGCAAGCAGAAGAATCTCGACGCAAAGAACGCTCTCTGCGAAAAGTTGGAAGCTGCCGAAGGCACAACCACTCTCGATGAATTGAAGACTGCCGAAGCCGAATTCAAGGCTTTGGGCATGGTTCCCAAGGAAGCCATCGAAACCATCAGCGACCGCTACAACACCATCTACAACAAGATTCTCGCCCGCCTTGCCCAGGCCGACGCCGCATTGGCAGCAACCCTGGACGAAGTCAAGGCCAAGAAGCTCGACATGATCGAAAAGGTCAAGCAGTTCTGCGAATCCGCCGGTTCTAACCAGCTGGCAGATGCCGTCCGCGAAACCCAGAAGGAATGGCGCGAAATCGGTTCTTGCGGCGCCGAGGAACAGTCCTTGTACAAGACCTTCCGCGAAGCTTGCGACGATTTCTTTACTCGCCGTCGTGACCAGCTGGATATTCAGGAACAGGCACGTCAGAACAACCTTCAGAAGAAGCTGTTGCTCTGCGAACAGGCAGAAGACTTGCTCACTGATTTGAGCGAAGCTACTGTGGGCGCCTCCATGAACAAGGTCAAGCATCTCCGTCGCCTTTGGAAGGAAGTGGGCGCAGTTCCTCGCGAACATTCCGAAAAGACCTGGAACCGCTTTAACTCCGCTTGCGACAAGGTTTTCGCCTTCGGCCGCAAGGATGAACCCAAGGCTGACGCATCTGAAGGTAATGCACCGGAAGCTGCAGCAGACGCACCCGCCGCTGAATAAGTTCAGTTCAAAATTTTAAGAAGGACGACCCCCGGGCCGTCCTTTTTTCATACCAATGTCATCCCGGACTAGATCCGAAATTTCACGAACTTGTCATCCCGGACTTGTTCCGAAATTTCACGAACTTGTCATCCCGGACTTGTTCCGCATAGAATTGTCGGCAATTTATTGTCGTACAATTCTTGTCCTCTTTGTGGAGGATCTTCTTTAATTTCTAAATTCTCATCACAATGAAATTTCCTCCTTGGACATCAGTAGACGAAGCCGCAAAGCTGCTTGCAGAAGGCAAGGTCGTGGGTATTCCCACAGAGACCGTTTATGGCCTTGCAGGTAACGCCTATGAACCCAAGGCTTTGGCACAGATTTTCGCTATCAAGGAACGCCCTACCTTCGATCCACTGATTGTCCATATTTGCGACGTGGCGCAGCTGAAGGATGTGGCAAAGAATATTCCCGAGGCGGCCTACAAGTTGGCAGAAGCCTACTGGCCCGGCCCCATGACGCTGATACTTCCCAAGAAGGATTGCATTCCCGATCTTTGCACCAGCGCCCTCCCCTCTGTGGCGGTGCGATTCCCTTCCCATCCTGTGGCGCAAGAAATTATTCGTAAGGCAGGCGTCCCGCTGGCAGCCCCCAGCGCCAACTTGTTTAAGCACGTGAGCCCCACTACGGCGCAGCACGTCGCAGACCAGCTGGCAGACCGCGGCATCGCAGGCATTGTTGACGGAGGCCCTTGCGCAGTTGGCGTGGAAAGTTCCATCATCAGTTTGGTAGGTGAGATTCCCACCGTATTGCGTCCGGGTGCAATCACTCCAGAAATGGTAGAGAAAGTTTTAGGCAAGGTCGCCATCAAGGAATCCACCTCAAAGCCAGGCCAGCCGATGAATGCTCCCGGCCAGATGGACACTCATTACCGTCCCCAGGTGCCGCTGTTCTACGGCAAGTTGCCCGCAGGTTTCAAGCTGCCGGCAAACACAGTGCGCATCGCTTTCGGCAAGCAAGAAGGCGTTATTCCCGCCACCCTGAATCTGTCTGAGTCCGGCGACATGCTAGAAGCAACCGCAAAGCTGTACGCCTATATGCACGACCTGGATTTGCCCCAGTACGAATTGATTCTTGTGGACGAGATTCCCAATGAAGGCGTAGGCATGGCTTTGAACGACCGCCTCAAGCGCGCTTCTATAAAGATGTAGGGGGCTTCACGCCCCCTAGACCCCCTACCAAAACTTACTTCGTAAGTATTTGGATATGGAGGGAGCCCCCTGAGCAGGGCCCTTGCGTCATTATATCCCAAACTTCTCGAAATTTTCGTAGGTATATTCGCGAGTATACGCATTGAAATGCCACCACTCGCTATTCAGCGGAACCCAGCCCGCTTTCTTCATAATGCTGCGAAGCTTGTTGCGGTTATCAATTTGCTCTTGCGTCAAGCGACCACTCTTTAAAGCATCGGCTTCCCCGACCAAGCCAGCACAGCGTTCAAAGGAATCAAAGTCCGTTCCCATATCCAGCAGGTTACCTTCTGCATCTGTGATACTCAAATCCAAGGCCAACCCAAAGTTATGGAGGCCGCCTTTCACCGGCGACGAAACATAGTGGGAATAAGGCGTACCGGCCACCATGCGTTTCAATGCAGCCTGGGCATAAATGGGGCGGGCAGCATCAAAGATAACCAGCTTGGAGCCAGGCATATCCTTCTCCATAATGGCAATAGTTCTCTTCAACTTCACGAAGGCATCCTTACGGACAAAGGCCCGCTGTACGCCGCAGTACAGGTCATGACCAGTAACGTTATTGAAGGTTCCGTACCGCAGGTCCATCTGCACACCCTTCAGGTGCGTGATTTCCACCAGGCCCGTATCCGCCTCGGCGTAGGCAATCCACTGTTTTACAGAAGAACAGTAACGCAAAGGCTTTTCAGGTTTTGCCGGTTCAAACTTCACATCGGTTGCGTACTGCGCCGAAGCAAAAACGACGCAGCTCAATATCGCAACTGTCAAAGTTTTTAAAAGCATAACTTATTAAATGCCAAGCTGAACTTCCACACCGAACTGGAAGAACAGTCCCATACCCTTAGCCATAAAGGGCACAAGATCATATCCGTCGTTTGTCTTGCCGTTAGAATCCTGAATGACCCAGGAACGCTCACGGGTATTTTCAGAACCCAGGAAGCGCAATGCGCTCACATCCATATTGGCAAAAATGTTGTCTACTTCAAGATAGAATCGAGCATTGTTAAACCAGAATCTCTTCTTGTTGAGGTCCAGGTTCACGCGAATGTCCGTACGGAACATATCCGTAAACTCGTTCATGTCCTTCAGCTCGCGAGTACCTATACCGCCGTTTTCGGCAGCGGGCTTAATCTCGTAATAGTACACCGGACGGTGCAAGGCTGCGTGGTGCGTCAGGATCACAGAGATAATGGAATCCTTACGGGGATAGTAACGGAAATGGGAAACAATGTCCAGTCGAGAATTTGCTTCCCAAGGCAAGGACTTGTCGTTCATCAATTCGTATTCACCGTAAACAGAGCTAACATTGGTGGACATGGAGAAATGATGGGAGGTCTTGTATTCCAAGGAACCAGAAGCGCCCAAAACCCATGCAAAGTCAATGGGAGTTACATCGTTGTAATACGCGTATGCCTTCGGCATAGACAGCAATGGATTATGGTAGTAACGTCCAAAGCCTGCGGCCTGGGCAATCAAGTACTTGGACTTGTAACCGCCACCAATCTTTGCAGAGGTCCCAGATTCCAAGCGACCATCCAGCTTTCCATCCTTATAGAAGGGTTTCCAGTCTCCGCGGAATGCTGCGTTGGCAAACAGGCGCCAGTATGCAGTATCCGTCTTGGAAAGGTTCTGCTCAAAGTCGAATGAAGCGGTGGGCAATGCGTCATGACTAGACCAGTCGGCCACAGCACCCACAGACAAAATTTTCTGGGAATAATCGCTTTTCCAGTTCATGCGGGCGGCGCCAGAAAGGACTCCAGTCCAAAATTCGGTATTCTTTACAGAACCAGCAATGGGATAGTTTCGTTCCAGGACATGATGTTCATAAAGCAAAGCTCCGCTGACCTTGGAGCCCAGGAGTTCGCCATCATATTTTTTATCCAAGCCACCGCTAATGGTGCTGTGAGTCTGTTCGTAACTGTCAATAAAGGCAGACTTGAAGCCAGGATTGGACGGCTGCGGATCGGCAAAAATACCGACGGTATCGCGAAGGGTATCCCCCAGGTGTTCACGGACATAGCCTGCGTGCCAACTAGTTCCAAAGCGAGATTCGTACTCCGCGCCAATGACCAAGTAATTCTGTACACCTTCAATAATATCGATGGTATTGGACACGGCATAAGTGTGAGAAGTATCCTGATGGATGCTGTATTCATCGGAGCTGTACAAAGCTCGCAGAGCCCAGGTGTTACCGTTGGAATCGGCGCCATTCAACTGGCTATAGAAATCCATGGCGCTTAAGTTAAAGGGATTGGAATTCTTGACCTTGCAATCCTTGCATTCGTCGGCGCGCTTGCGGAACTCAGTAAAGAACTTTTCGCCCAGGTTCTTGAGCATGGCTTCGTCCTGACGGCGCCAAGCAAAGCGGAAGCTATCCCAGAAGAACATGGGAGCGTCAGCCACAATTTCTTCCATGGTGATTCCAGCACCAAGTTTCAAGCCCCATTCACCCTTGGTCTGCTCGGGAATGTACTGAACCGATGTTGCCAGGCCCTGACCGAGAGGACCTTCACCATAATGGTCATGAATTTCAATGCCGCTCAAAATGTGGGGATTAATCACAGACAAGTTACCCGGGAAACCCACATCCAAGTGACGCATATTGGGAATACGCAAACGACCCAAGTGATAGGCCACGTCTCCAGCGCGGGAGCCTTCGTAATAGAGGGCGCTGCTAAAATCCTTCTGGCCGGAAATACCCGGCATCTGGCTCAGGTGTTCTGCAAGATCGAAGCGCATACCTGCGGCGTCTTCCAACTTGTCCAGGTTTACCTTACGTTCCACATTCCATTGAACCTTTTCTTCGCCGCCACCGATAATGGTACTTGCACCAAGGTTACGGACGTTGGTACTCAAGGTCACCACCATGTCCATCAAGTCGGCAAAGTCCTGCAGTTCGACCAACACGCTATCAAAGCCATCCTTCTTAAAAATCAAGGAGGCATTCTTGGAATCTACGGTATATTCGAAACGACCATCGGAATTGGATTCACCAACCTTTTTACCGGACTGGTACGTAATCATCACATCCTTAATCGGGAGATCGGTTTCCGCTTCCAGAACCACACCCATAATCAGGGTCTTGGTGGCAGCAAAAGTATAGCTCACCGCAAGAACAACAAGCAACAATAAGGAACGAATCTTCATATTTAAAAAGTTAGAATAAATTTTATATTTTGATGGTTATGCTAGATGTATTCTTGGTACAAATGGATTGTGGAAATTTTGATAAGGTGCGTTCGCTCCTTTCTAAAGCCAATCTACAAAAAAAGACCCCTGCCGACGAACAGGTAAACGGACTCATTGTGCTGCCCGAAATGTTCGCTACAGGCTACATTCCCGAGAATCCCTCTAACTACGCAGAGAATTTCAGCAACGCAGAAGCCGGAGCTACAGCCAAATTCCTGAGCGAACTTGCAAACGAAACCGGATGCGCCGTTATGGGCGCAGGCATTGGCATTGGTCGCGAAGGTAAACTGCGCAACCACAGCAGCGTCTATCTGCCGGGCCAAACTATCGAATACTCCAGCTACGACAAAATCCATCCCTTCTTCCCCGAGCAGGCGGAATTCAAGGGCGGTGAAAGCGTTAGTTTGTTTAAAATCAATGGCTGGAAAATTTCCAGTGCCATCTGCTACGATTTGCGGTTTCCCGAATTGTTTCGCGACGCCGTTAAGAAAGGCGCCCAGATTATTACGGTGCAAGCCGCATGGCCCAAGATCCGTATTGAACATTGGGAAACTTTGCTCAAGGCCCGCGCCATCGAGAACCAGGTTTACATCGTCGCCGTCAATGGCGTTACTATCGACGGCGTAAGCGACAATGGCACCGGAAGCAAAAAC
Source organism: Fibrobacter sp. (assembly GCA_024398995.1). Lineage (GTDB taxonomy): Bacteria > Fibrobacterota > Fibrobacteria > Fibrobacterales > Fibrobacteraceae > Fibrobacter. The sequence goes on along the minus strand of JAKSIE010000011.1, from coordinate 11,791 downwards.
AATGCCATAGCCTTGGGCGGCAACTCCATGATTATCACTCCTCAAGGTGAAATCATTTCCCGCGGAAGCAGCGATTGTGAAGAGGTTGTTCACAACTCGTTAGATGATGTTTCATTAGCTGAATACCGCAAGGCTTTTCCAGTCCTAGATGGAATAGTTTAATGCGAATTGATTTAAATCACACTATCAGTTTTTAGAAGTGTGATTCTTAACACCTTGATTATCAATACTTTATCAAAAACGGTGTGACGTAGATTTCATTCCCGATTTTTAGGGTCCATTTTTGACATTGAAATGTCAAAAAAAATATCTATGTTTATTTGCGTAACAAAGGGTTAACAATCGACGTGCGAGGTGAATCATGTCTCCTAACAAGTTCCAGTATGCAAAAGCATTGATCAAGGCCGGGGTGACTCGCGACTTGGTTCTACGCATCACTGCGATTTCTAGTTACCAGTACGTTCAGATTCAGCGTGAACTTGCCGCTTAATAGGCTTTGTAGGTTTCTCGTTGAAGCTTATCCTAGTCATTCCTCCACAGCCTGCCACTCAGAACATTGAGAGGCAGGCTGTGCTTTTTTCTTGCTACCGCGACGGCACGCTTTTGCTCGAAGGCAAAGACGGCCAGAAGCCAGCCCGCTTTTTCTTAACACCTCAGGATCAGTTTCCCTGGGAAGATTTCATCAAGAAAATGCTTGTAGCCTGGCAGTTGGGCGACTACTCAGATTTACCTCGCGAATTCCAGCCTCAAAAAAGGATTCCGCCTTTTGTAACGGACGGACTCTTGAGCGAAACTTTGCCTAACCAATTAAAGGTGCTGGCAACCCTGAGGCAGCAAGGCTATTTCCCGGCACTTTGTAATAAAGGGCAATAAATTATTATAATTCTTGGGAGGATTATTAAGACGCAAAGGGGTTACCACCCCTTGGCGAAATCGCCAAGTACTAGGCTCAGTTATGCGCAAATAAATTTGCACGCAACATTCGCCCTACGTACTTGTGGAATCCCCACTCACAAAAGTCCGTGCATAAAGCCCGAACTTTTTCTCGTGTCTGAGGGGCTGCAACACACTTAGGAACTTGTTCCTTAGTGTGGCTGGTCCCCAAAAGGGGACGGGTAAACTCGCTCCTCAGGGGGTCCCCATACACCTCACAAAGCCCCTTGCGTTTTATATTGCTGAACGCCAAATTTTGCTACGCAAACTTTGGCCCGGGGTTCCAAGTAAATGAACACTTAGGACTTTAGTCCTTAGTGTGAATTATCCACTTTTGTGGACGTGGCAGTGGCCCCTTGCGTCACAATATTAACATTCCATCGCCGTAGCTGAACAGCTTAAGCCTGTTCTCCACAGCCATTTTATACGCAGCCAGCGTATTTTCGCGACCATAGAACGCAGAAACCAGCAAAATCAAGGAGCTCTTGGGCCAGTGGAAATTGGTCAGCAAGCCGTCAATGACCTTATAGCGGTAACCGGGATAGAAGAAGGCATGGGTCACGCCGCTCTGTGCCTTTACCGTTCCATCATCGGCGGCGATAGTTTCCACCACGCGGGTGCTGGTGGTGCCTACGGTAACGATGCGGCCACCGTTTGCCTTGGCCTTATTGATAATGTCCGCGTTCTCCTGAGTCAGTTCGTAGTGTTCGCCGTGCATCTTATGCTGGGTGAAGTCTTCCACGGAAATATTCTGGAAGGTACCGGGGCCTACGTGCAAAGTAACTTCGGCAACATGAACACCCTTGGCCTTCAGCGCATCGAGCATTTCTTCGCTGAAATGAAGGCTTGCCGTAGGTGCAGCCACTGCGCCAGAATACTTGGCGAAAATAGTCTGATAGGCCTTCTTGTCCTCTTCATCGTCCGGACGGTCAATGTAGGGCGGCAGCGGGACGTGGCCTTGTGCGTTCATCACGGCTTCCAGTTCCACGGGTGTTACAGCAAAACGCAGCACGCGGGAACCGTCTTCGTTGATGGACTCCACCGTGGTCTTGACGCCTGCGATCATCAGTTCGCGCCCAACCTTGAAAGCCTTACCGGGGCGGACCTGCGCCTCGTAGCGGGCAGAGCCATCCTCTGCAGGAATCATGGCCTGCACCAGCAGGGTTTCCACCTGGCCCCCATGAAGAGTTTCACCGTACAAACGCGCGGGAATCACCTTAGTATTGTTCACCACCAGGCAGTCTCCGGCCTTAAAAAGGTCGACGATTTCGCAAGCCTTCATAATGTGGCGTTCGCCCCCATCCTTGGGGCAATGAAGAATTCGAGTCTTACCCTTGCCTGCCGTGCGGCTAGCAATCAGTTCAGGCGGAAATTCAAAAGTATAATCAGAAAGATTGTGTTCCATTTTCTCTGTCCGATTTACGCATCGATTTCAGCTAAAGCCTTCTGCAGTTTTTCCTTAATCGTTTTCTTCAGGCTTGCCGGTTTCAAGATACGAAGTTCAGTAGAAACACCCATGAGCCAGGTAATGAAATCCGGTGTAATGCGGAGCTTCATGTCCACGATCATGTTCTTATCCTTGTCCAGGCGCTTTGTAATTTCCGGATTGAAATGAGACTTTTCAAATTGGGTCTGAAGCCACTTGGATTCCGCCTTGATCAACAGGGACACTTCTTCTGCGGCGTCGTTACCAGTCCACTTGCCAAAGGCATACTTGTAATAATCCTTGGCCTTAAATTCAACCCTTGCAAAAGGAGTATTTGTTTCGGAAACGCTGATGATATTTTCAAACAGATAGTTCTTGTATTTCGGTGTTCCGTCTTCGTTGAGTTCCACGGTAATCAGGTACAGCGTATCCACGCGCATAATCACCTTCACCGGGCAAACTTCAATCCAGCCGGAGGTAAAGTCACTGGAAGAATGGCGATAGTTCATTCGAATCTTGAAGCCCGAATGTATTGCCTTCAAGACCTTGTTCACCATGGTATCCTGAAGCTTATGATCGCAGAAAGGACCGTAATCCAGAATGTAGTCCGGGTCCAGCGCAATTGCTTCGGGCTTGAAGTCATCCTGGTTTGTATTCTGCATGGCATCAATCATCTTGTCCAGAAGCTTAATGTTCTTGTTATCAGAAGGATCCGTAGGAGCCATGCTCTTCTTGATCTTTTCCAACTGCTTCACCATGGTCTGGTTGAAGTTAGCTTCGCCATCGGTACGAATGATGTAATATGTTTCGCCACCTTCCTTGAAACGATGCAAGCCGCAATTCTCATTGTTAATCACTTCCAAGTGACGGAACACCGTACGGGTGCCGCAATTCAGAGCAGAAGCCAACTGACTTACTGTCATCTTGGTTTTAAGCTTAGCCTTCAGGTCATTGATTTTCTGATAACTTGTAGCCATAAATGATCCTTAATTTACTGTAGCCTTAAGCGGTTTTCCACAGAAGTGGTTTTAGCATTTTTTATAACAGACAGGAAGGCGACCTGTTTTTGAATCAAAGTCTGAACCACACCGTCCAGGATATATTTTTTTCGAGCGTAAGAAATTCGAATACGGGCACCCTGCAACATGGAATGCAAAGCCAAATCCGTTTCCATCTCCTTGCACTGCTGAAGGTTTTCCGCGGAATCATCCGGCAACACCGTGATGTTGCAGTTCATATCGAGAATGCCGGGAATCTCCCCCACTCTGGTTTCAAATTCCTTTGAAAAATCAGACTCGTAGCAAGAAGCCGAAATTTCAGCCTTACCAAAGGCGACCTTGACCGAGTAGTCAAACATCTTGCAGCCGGGGGCTTCCAGGATGGCGTAAATGGAACGTTCCATCTGGCCATCCGTCACAAAGGAATCGGGCTGGATGCGGGTAAAGTCTACGCATCCGCGAACCCTGGGGAGACCATCCACGCAAGCTTTCATGGCCCGCTTTGTAGACAGGTTCTTCACCAATCCATTCAGAAACACAATGCCCTGGCCCACCTGCAGATTAATCTTCTTAGAATCTTCGGGAAAGACCTGGGAAAGCTTATTGCGAGCGACAGTCTGCAACTTGTCGTTAGGCAAGTTCTGGCTCTGTTCCGGCATGGAGATAAACACCAAGGTCTTGTCATCCAGAAGAGCAACCAACTTATCCTTTTCCCCATCATTTACAAAGCCAACGCAAATACCAAACTGGTCACGGATGGCATGGTAAACGTGATCACCCATCAAAGTGACTGAACTTTGGGATGGCAGAAGACGATATCCATCTGGAGCATCTTCCGTTTCCACCACAACCTTTTCGCATTCCAATTTTTTTGCAGGGCCACCATCAAAACTGATGTTGATGATTTCTTTATCTGGTCCTTGGAAAACGCTTTTGACGATACCCGGCTTGGGTGTTCCCTTGAAATAGAGCCAGTTGCCCGGATAGATTCTATTGTGGCCGAAGATCTTGGCGTAATCGCGATTGACCTTGTCAGAACGGCAGAACGTAAACTCGTGGGAAAAAGCTACGAAAAGAGTTTGGCACTTTTCGCAACTACACAGAAGAGGAATATGAGAATCCATTCCCCCATAAGTGGAAAAGTTTTCGCGGGCATAGATTTCGTGGCCCCGCACCTTCTGGCACCGGCGGCAGAACAATTCCTGCGAAAACAACTTATGAGGAAAAAGAGCACGCATTGGTTGAGTGGTTAGTGGTTAGTGGTTAGTGATTAGTGGTCAGTTGTTACTGCTTACTAACCACTGTTTACTAAGCACTATTTGTTATCCCATGAGCGGAAGTGCTACGTCGATACGGCGCAGGGTTTCTTCCTTACCCAGCAGTTCGAAAAGTTCCCACAGGCCAGGACCAGCGGTAACGCCAGAAACTGCCAAGCGGGGAGCGCCCACCAGTTCGCCCACCTTGTGGCCGATGCGTTCTGCCAGAGCGTAGAATTCCTTTTCGATGACCGGAGTCTTGAAATCTTCGATGGAAGCAAGCATGTCGCGAACCTGCTGGCAGAGGGCCTTGGAACCTTCGCCGAAGTGCTTCTTGGCGCCCTTTTCGTCGTAGGTTTCCGGAGCCTTGAAGAAGTAGGTGGACATTTCAGCCAGGTCCTGCACGAAGTGGGCGCGGGGCTTCAGGTTCTTTACGATTTCCAGGAGACGAGCTTCCGGTTCGTTGGAGAGGTCGAAGCCCTTGGCGGCAAGGCCTTCCTTCATGATGGAAAGGAGGGCTGCGTCGTCGCACATGTGAATGTGCTGACCGTTCATCCACTGCAGCTTCTTTTCGTCGAACATAGCGGACTTGGGATTGATGCGTTCCAGCTTGAAGGCATCGATCATTTCCTGCAGCTTCATGACTTCGCGGTCGTCGCCCGGATTCCAGCCCAGGAGAGCCAGGTAGTTCACCAGAGTTTCGGGCAGGTAGCCCAGGTCGCGGAAGTCGCCAACGGATGCGGCACCCTTACGCTTGGAAAGCTTACCGCCGTTCTTATCCAGAATCACCGGCAGGTGGCACCATACAGGAGGTTCCCAACCGAAGGCCTTGTACAAAAGTTCGTGCTTGGGAGTGGAGCTGATCCATTCGTCACCGCGGAGCACATGGGAAGTACCCATCAGGTGGTCGTCCACAACGCTTGCAAAATGGTAAGTGGGATAGCCGTCGCGCTTGATGAGAACCAGGTCGTCCAGAAGTTCGTTCTGGTAGGCAATGTGGCCGCGGATCACGTCGTCAAATTCGGTAACGCCAGTTTCGGGAACCTTGAAGCGGATCACAGCCTTTTCGCCAGCGGCAATGCGGGCTTCAGCTTCTTCGCGGCTGATGCTACGGCAGTGACGGTCATAACCGGTCACAGAGACGCCGGCCTTTTCCTGGGCGGCACGAACTTCCTGCAAACGTTCTTCGGTGCAGAAGCAATAGTAAGCGTCGCCGGAGTCCAGTAACTTCTTGATCTGTTCGTTATAAATTGCCAGACGGTCGCTCTGGAAGTAAGGACCGCAGTCGCCTTCGCAACCCGGACCTTCGTCCCACTGCAAGCCAAGCCACTTCAGGTCGCGCATCAGGTCATGAAGTGCAGTTTCGTTATAGCGCTTACGGTCGGTATCTTCGATACGCAAGTAGAAAGTACCACCCATAGCCTTAGCGAAGAAGTAGTTGTAAATAGCGGTACGAGCACCACCTACGTGGAGGTAGCCAGTGGGGCTAGGTGCAAAACGTACACGAACTGGGCGCTTATTATTGCAGCAATCGCACATATTGTATTCCTTTTTTCGGGCAGCCGCGCAAGGGACCTCGCCGCGGCTCCATAGTTTAAATTTTTCTGTGACAGAATTTAGCAAAACTTAATAGCGACAAATCAGAGGGGGTAGCGGAAAACAACACCGTTGGTTGAAACGAGGGGGAGAAATCACGAATCAGCACTTAGTTTCCAACCCATTGATGTACAACGATTTACTATCTTTCTCCCGTAACTTTTTTCAACTAGCGGATTCGTGTAGAGAACACGCTTTTTGCGTAAAGATCTTGCGTCCGCGTAGCCAAAGGATCGATATGGAAGCTTTTACCGCTTTTCTTGATACCATCGATGGCTATGTCTGGGGTGTACCCCTCATTGTCGTCATTCTTTTTGTAGGCCTCCTCCTCACAGTCCGCTTGGGCTGCTTGCAGGTGGTGAACCTCCCCAACGCCCTGCGTTACATGCTCCACAACGAAAAGGGCGGCCAGGGCGAAGTCTCTAGCTTCGGCGCCCTCTGTACCGCTTTGGCAGCTACCATCGGTACTGGTAACATCGTGGGCGTGGCAACCGCTATTGGCACCGGCGGCCCCGGCGCCCTCTTCTGGATGGAAATGGCAGCCTTCTTCGGCATGGCCACCAAGTACGCCGAAGGTGTTCTGGCCGTGAAGTACCGCAAGATGGATTCCGACGGCAAGGTTCTGGGCGGTCCCTTCTACTATATCGAAACAGGCCTTAAGGAACGTTTCGGCTGGAACATGAAGTGGCTGGCAGTGCTCTTCGCCATTTTCGGTGTCTGTGCAGGCGTCATGGGCATCGGCACCATCACCCAGGTGAACGGCATTACCAGCGCCATGGCCCGCCTTACTCCTAACGCCGCTGAATTCGTGAACATCGGCGGCAACTCCGTCAGCGTCACTACCGCCATCGCTGGCGTGCTGGTCACCGCATTCTCCGCCTTCGTGATTATCGGCGGCCTGAAGCGTATCGCCAAGGTTTCCACCTACATCGTGCCCGTCATGGCAATTCTCTACATCCTCGCCTGCATGCTGCTTCTCATGATGAACTTCGCCGCTATTCCCGAAGCCATCCAGACCATCGTCCGTGCAGCATTCAACCCCAGCGCTGTGACCGGCGGTGTGGTAGGCACCATCTTTATCGCCATGCAGAAGGGTATCGCCCGCGGTATCTTCAGTAACGAAGCTGGTCTCGGTTCCGCACCTATCGCAGCCGCTGCAGCAAAGACTAACGAACCGGTCCGTCAGGGCCTGGTTTGCATGACCGGTACTTTCTTCGACACCATCATCATTTGTACCATGACCGGCCTTGCCATTGTGGTTTCCGGCGCTTGGGATCCGAAGCTGGGCCTGGAAGGCGTGAACATCACCATGGAAGCATTCTCTCGCGGTCTCGCCTTCTTCCCCGGTGGCGCAACCATCGCTCCTTACTTCCTGGCAATCGCCCTGGTGTTCTTCGCATTCACCACCATTCTGGGCTGGGCCTACTATTCTGAAAAGTGCCTGCAGTACCTGATTGGCGGCAAGAAGAAGGGCGCCATCCTCGCCTACCGCTGGATCTACGTTGCAGCCATCTTCATCGGTCCCTACCTCACCGTAAGCGCCGTGTGGACTTGCGCAGACATTTTCAACGGTCTCATGGCATTCCCCAACTTGATCGCCCTGATTCTATTGAGCGGTATTGTGGCTCTGGAAACCAAGGACTTCCTGGATCGCTTGCACAGCGGCCAGGTGGGCGAATAAAATCTAACGGCTTCGCCGATTAAAATAGGCGGTTTTATGGACAAGAAATTTGCAGTAGTTCTCCCGGCCGGCGGCCTGGGCAAGCGTATGGGCGGAAACATTCCCAAGCAGTTGATGCTTTTGGGAGGCAAGCCCGTTTACCGCTACTGTTTGGAAACCTTCTTGTCCATGGATGAAATCGCCGAAGTGGTGATGGCAGTGCCTGCCGACTGGAAAAGTCATTTTGAAAATGAATTGGCCGCGGCGAGCCTCACTCCGGAAATGCGGGCCAAGCTGAAAATTGTTGTGGGCGGCGCGGAACGTTGGCAGTCCGTGGAAAACGGCGTCAACGCCCTGACGAGTTCTGCAGAGTACGTTCTCGTGCATGACGTGGCCCGCCCCTTCATCAGCAAAGAAACCATTCTTGACGTTTGCCGCACTCTCGAGACCAAGGGCGCGTGCCTTGTGGCAAAGCCTGCCGTCGACACCATCAAGATTGCCGCCGACGGACGTGTGGAAAAGACCATCGACAGAAACACAGTCTGGATGGCACAAACACCCCAGGCAGCACGCATTGACCTGCTTAAGAAATTGTACGCGAGAATCGCTGCAGAACCGCTGAACTTTGTTCCTACCGATGAAGCCAGCATTCTTGAATTTTTCGGGGAACCAGTCTATATCGTGAAGGGCGCAGCCGCAAACGACAAACTGACCACCCCCGAAGACTTCGAGATCTTCGCAGCAAAGATTAAGACAGCATAAACAATCCTGCAAGGAACACCACAAGGCCCCCTGCAAAGGATGCAACAATGTGAATGTAAGCCGCCAGCCATCCGGTTTTGGCGGCTCCTTTGTCTATGCCCATTTTCAAGGCAATGGCCGCAATGCCAAACATAACGTTGGTCAACATCATGCCGATGCAAATTACTGCGGCAGCAGCCAGAGCCAACCCCACCATAGAATTCAAAAGGCAGAACAGTACAATCAGAGCCACCGCCGGACAAGGCACAATTCCAGTAACTGCAGCCACACCAATCAGTTCTTTCCAAGAAGTATTTTTTGACTCTACAACGTTGGAAGGCGAGACCGTTTTGCGATTTTTCAAAAGTTTCACCAAATCGTGGATGGCGATCCCTATGAGCAAGAGTCCGGTAAAGCAAACCAGTCCATAGCTCACCTTTTCAATTCCCTGGCGTCCCAATTCAAAAGTGGGGAACACTGCGGCCTTCAAAATTCCGTACAAAACAAAAAGCAAAATCACGGCGCTTAAAGTGTGGGTAAAGGTAATGCCAGCCCCCAAAGCAACCCCATGTTTCCACTTGCCATTTCTAGCCAAGAAGTAACCCACCACAATAGACTTGCCGTGGCCAGGGCCCAACGCATGAAGCATTCCGTACAAGAAGCAAATCAAAAGAAAAGTCCAGACAACCCCAGACTCCCCGTTTTTCATGGCAGTGATTTTTGCTGCAATATTTTCACGGAGCATCTTCTGCTGGTCTGCAAAATTTTCCGTCAAACAAAAAACATGAGAGTCATGAATGCTTACAACAGACTGATTGTCTTGAGCAACAGAATCCGAAGGCGTTTTCGATTCAACTATTTCTGAAGGTGCAATCGATTCGGCGGTTTCAGCAGATGCCGTAGAACCATCCATCGAAAACTTTTTCTTTGTAACTGCAGAAAAAGAGAACTGCGCACAAAGCAGCAACAAGGCAACAAGCAATGCGGCTACAGACGATCTCATTTCTTGAACCTCACGTAAAGGCCCTCCACATCGGACCTAAAGGATTTCATCAACGTAAGCCCTTCAAGGTTATCGTCGTAATATTCCACTTCCATTGCATCGGGAGCCTTGGCACCCGAATTTTCCATATCCGTAGTTACAGAGATATAAAAGGTCGGATCCGCAACCACTACGACAAAAAACTGATAGTCCTTAGAGACGGGAATCGAAAAGCGCACCAAGTAGTCTAGGACCAGCCTTCCATCTTTATTCTTCGCCTGGAAATTTTCAACGCCCGTTGTTTTTAGAAACTTCGTTCCACTCAAAACGTAGTTGTAATAATTCTGCCCGGCAAGAGGCGCCAAAACGGCATTCTTCAACGATTCCAATTCCTTTCCAGAAAGCAAACCATCACCATTTGCGTCGGCAGCAGCGAACATGGAAGTACCATAAATCTCGTCATATTCCCAATGGTTCTGAACACCGATAAACCCAGTCTCGTCAAACACAGCCTGGACTGTCACATCCGCAAACACATGCGGGTGCGCCCAGGACATGACGCTGAGCAAAACCAGAAATAAGAAAAAAAGTCTCATTACTAATCAATATATAAAAAAGTCCCGCCCACGGAAAATCCGGGGCGGGAAACCCATCCAGTTCAAAGAGGTAACGTTTTTGAACTAGCGGAGGTTTTATGGCATATTCTTAGAAAGCGAATACGGTTTCCAGGCCAAAGCTCAAGCCAACCTTTTCATTGTCGGCATCATCTCCCACCGGAATCACAACCTTGGCAATTCCTGTAAAGTCAAGGCCTTCCACCGGAGTAAAGTAGGCGCGTGCACCCAAGTTAAAGGTGGACTTGTCTTCGTTTACATCTGTGGAATTGGAATGGAATTCCACGGGAATACCCAAGGTCAGTGTTTCGAGAAGGCTGAAGCTAGGTTCTGCATAGGCAAAGAAGTATTCAGGAATTTCATCGCCATGATCGATGGGCGCATCTTCGTCAAAGTATGCATAGAAAACTGAGCCCTTCACGTTCACAGGACCCACTTCCAGAGAGGGTTCCACCAAGAAGGCATGGGTTGCACCCGGATCGTCTTCACCAAGGTTATCCATATGAAGACCATAAACAGCATGAAGGCCAACACCACCGAACTTCAAATTCGCATCGATACCGGCATGAAGTTCGTTATGCTTAGGTTCCTGATAGGACTTGTAATCCACATAGGGGCGGATTGTTTGTTCACCAAGGCCCAATTCGTAAGCTACATGCGCGTCATAAGCAACGCCTACGCACGATTCTTCACCATCTTCAACATCGCAAACTTGATTGTCGTTGTCACCGCGACCAAAGCCAAGGCCAAAAACAAAGCCATTATAGTCAACTTCAACTCCTCGGATATCGTGTTCTGCCATACCGACGGCATTATCTGCCGGGTCATCATATTCATAGTAGTTCTGGAAAGCGCCTTCAGAGAACGTCAGGTCACCAGCCTTAATCACAAAGTTTTCGCTCTTGGTATACTGAACGAAAGCACCGTTATAGATTGCCGCAGGATCGGCCGTTTCGCCATCGGCTTCCAGCTGGACTTCCGCAGACCACTGATCATTGAACTTTACTGCAAAATTCAAATCAAAGGTGGAGGCGTAGCTATGGGTAACTTCGTCGTCGTTAAGCAGGTCACCCGTATAGGCGTCAAATTCCACCTCGCCGGAGATTGCAACTTCAGGGCCCTTGGATTCTGCGGCGGATTCAGCGGAAGCGGCATCTTCTGCAAATGCATTTGCAGCGAGTAGAGATGCAGTCATTAAACCAAATGCGATATTGTATTTCATTATTTATCCTTTTTTCTTTTTGTTATAAACTTTAGGGGCTGTGTCGGGCATTGCCATCATCTAATGGATAATCGCCGCGCAGTTATTTTTAGTTTAAGTAAACTTTATTAGACTAGGCTAACTACGAGTTTGTAAATTAGGGCCGTTGGAGGAGACACGTTCCAACGGCCCCGATTTACGTTGTTACAAAAGGTTTTTAGTCTTCGAATCTCTTCTGCTTGTTAGCCTTGATGCCGAAGAGTTTCAGGAAGATTCCAGTACCAATGAGGACAATCACTGCCGTGACAATCCAGCCGGTGCTACCGCCTACAGGAATCTGGTAGAGAAGTACGGCAATGGCCCAAGCAAGGATCGTCTGAACAG
>JAKSIE010000109.1 GCA_024398995.1 Fibrobacter sp. | reverse complement strand
CGCTTGCAAAGTTGTACGCATCGAGGAACTTGAAGATGTAATCCAGATTCGGGAGCGTGCCTTTTGCGCGTTTGCCGCGTTCGTCCTTCAAAACGGTCTTGTTGAAAATTTCAAGATCATTATCCAAGAGATTCCCAATCATCAGTTTCGATTCATCTTCCGTGGGTTCGAAAAGGGAGCTGTTCAGATAGGGAACATTCGGATATTTAGCTTTTACATCTGCGTCACGGTCATCAACCTTTTTCCCAAGAACTTTAAAAAAGAAAATATTGAGTTCATCAAAACCCTTAATTTTGTCCGAACTCATGAACCGGTAGGATGCATCACCCTTTTGATACATGAGAATCTGAGATTCTACCAACTTAAGAAATAATAGGCGATTTATCCATGTGATACAGAGGCGAAGTGCGGTTTCTTCACATTTATTCGCATCGGATTCTTTGATTTCTAACTGATAAATAGCACTTTCGAGGAGGCTCGCCTTGTCGCGATTTGCGGGGTTCTTGCGTCGGATGACTTTCTTGCCGCCCTTATCTTCTTTCACTTCTTCGAGGCCGATGATGTGCAAGAGTTCCGCATAAAAATTGCGGTCAAGGCTGTTGCTGTCGTTTGCGAAAGGCTTGGCGAGGAGAGTTTCCGGGGAGAGGAATTTGTAAAGGGGGAGGAGCTTTTTAGATCCTTCGACTCCGCTTACGCTCCGCTCAGGATGACACGCTGCATTAGATTGCTTCGTGGAGTTTATCCCGGACTTTGATCCGGGACTCGCAATGACGTTCTTGCAAGCATCTGCAAGGCTGAAATGCACGACGTTGATGTCGCAGGAGGCGAGGAAGTCGTCGATGGCGGGTTTCGCGATTTCGTTGTAGAAATCGGAGGTCTTGTTGCCGCTCATCTGATTCGCCTTGAATTTTAGGAACTGATCGTATATCGGTTTTGTCTTGTTCCCAAAATAGCGGATAAAGTCTTTTACGTCGAAGAAATACCATTCGTCAAAATTCGTGATGGCGAGCCACTTGATTTCGTGATTGCCCGATTGCACGTATTCCAGCATAAAGTAATAGACGAGTTCCTGTAACGATTTTACGTTCGGGTGCTCCGCCGAAAACATTTCCGCAACATTCGTCGGCGACTTCGCTTCGATAATCACCGCCGGCTTTGCACTTGCCGTATTCCCGTTAAAAATTGCAAGGTCTATCGGGCGGTTGACCTGCACCGAATAATCAGGTTCAAAAATCTTGCGTAAAAAATTCCAGATTTCGCCCTTGTGGAATTCTTCGTCCTGCGCTGCGTTCCGCTTGCTATAAAGATTCTTGAGCGAAAGTTTGAAATCCTCCATCTTTTCGACGGAAACAGGGAGCTTGAGGAACGCGGAATTGACGGACTTTTTAGGAGAAATGAACTTGATTGACATACAAGGGAAATATACCCTTTTTGAAGACAAAAGATGGCAATTTCAAGGTTTCCGAGGCAAATCTCGTTTATTTTTGCAGTCGGGGCGTTGCGGGGTGTCCCCGCTAGAAGGGGTAGCGAAAAACGCCGAAGGCGGTTGGAGCGAGGGGGAGACTTCCCCCACCAAAATAATTTTCAGAATATCGCGCGGGCCTATTGACAAACTGGTGCGGCCAGTGCGGCCGAGGCCGTCGCGCCGAAAAAGCCCGGATTTTCCCTGATAGACGAGGATTTGCTCAAGTCGCGGATATATACCATCCGCGGGGTAAAGGTGATGCTCGATGCGGACTTGGCGGAAATTTACGTTTACGCATCCGGTTGTTGGCCGTCGATGCCGGCAGATGAAGGATTCTTGACTGCAGATTGGAGGGCATGATTCTCAAATGCAGTTCAACAAAGGGCTAAACACCTATTAGTTGTTTCGAGAAAGACAAAAAATTCCAAAATAGGTTACTAAAACCCGCTGATTAAGACTTTTAGTGACCTTATTTTTAGTTTATATGTAATGTTTTTAGTCAATTTCCATTATCAGGCGTTTTCATTTTTGAATTCAGGTTACTAAAAGACCATAAAAAACTTGACTAGTAACCCCGTTTTTCAACAAAACCCAAATTTCTAATTAGTTTGTACAAACTCTAGGTTACTAAATGTCGTCAAAAAGCTCATTTAGTAACCCAATTTCACAAAAACACCTTCCATTCAACATCCAACCACAGCAATTTAAACCTTCAGCGTCCGCAAGTAGGCCTTATGTTCGTCGGTCACGCGGAAACTTTCAATAGATTTCTGAATGGCCTTGTTGTGGGTCCACGGATCCAGCTTACGCTTTTCAATATAAGGCACAGCGTCGTCCCACTGTTTTGCAAGAGCGGTAGCGAAATACCAGGCAACTTCCATCTGCACGTAGTATTCAGGATTTGCAAGGGTCACGCCTGCGGGAGTTGCCGCAGCCACTCTCGGGTTGGCCACCATCGCCGCAGCAGATCCATTAGGCGAGCCACTGGGCAACGAATTGAACTTGGCAGTATCCACAGCGGCAACCCACTTCAAGAACTTCGGGTCGTAACGGTCATCCAAGAACAAGTCCATCAGCATGTTGATACCAAACCGCACCACGTAAGGATGATCCGACTTGACCCACTCCTGAATACGCTTCAGAAATTGCGGCACGTCCTTCAGGAGAGCGCGGGGTTTCTTGCCGTCGCAAATGGCCCAGTTGTCGATATAAGGCAGGAACTGTTCCGTGCGAGCTAGACACTCGTCAAAATCCTTGATATGTTCCAGCATCATGGAGTGGATATGATTTTCCTCGAAGTACTTGTGGGGCAGCGCATCCATGAACTTGGCAACATCGGGCGCGACGCCACTACCAGAAGTCTTCGCAGAACCAGCCCGCGGACTTCCCGAGGCAAAGAACTCCTTGGCCATCTTTCGCAGCTGCGGAACTCTCACACCAATGAGGGAATCCAGATTCAGCCCCGGCACCAGCGGACCGTGAAATGCCTTGTATTTCAAGTCCTGATTTTCGAAAAGTTTCTTGACAAGTTCTGCGTGAGTCATGTCCAGAATATAAAAAAGCTTTACGACTTGCTTTCCATAAACTTCTGGAATTTTACCACCACTTCCAGCAAGTCCTCGTCCAGGCGATTCACTGTCTCCTGGGCAATGTTTTCGGGAATGCCGTAGAAGGCTTCTGCGATGCTGCAGGCAATGGCAGCCAAGGTATCGCTATCGCCTCCCAATGAAACTGCAGTGCGGGCCACATCCTCAAAGTCAACGCCCTCGCGAAAGGCGCAGAACGCCTGAGGCACCGTTCCCTGGCAGGATTCGTTCATGCGATACGTCGGACGAATTTCGTCACAGATCATCTGGCTCAAGGGATATCCATATTTCTGTTCCACGTAATCGCAAATCTCCTGCTTGCTCTTGCCGGTACGCGCAAGGAAAATTGCAGCTGCCGTAGCCTGGGCCCCCTTGATGCCCTCGGGATGATTGTGAGTCACACGGGCAGAAATTTCTGCGTACTTTTCCACCTCCTCCAAGGTATCGTAAATCCAGCCCACTGCAGAAACACGCATGGCAGAACCGTTGCCCCAGCTATTGTAGGGCTGTGGATTCTTGGATACAAGCCAATGGCAGAAGCGGCCGCCGTAACCTGCGTAAGGATGCTGCAAGCCAAAGTTCCGCATAGATTCCACCAGAAGTTTTTCAGTCTTAGCCTCGTCCCCAAAGCCAGCCATCAAGGCGTCGGCCACAGCGATTGTCATCACGCTATCATCTGTGAATCCCGAGGCGGCAGAGAACAGCGGGAAGTCCTTCGCCTTGTAGTTATTGTCATTGAATTCGTAGGGCGCCCCGATGGTGTCGCCAGCAATGGCCCCAAGCAGTGTTCCACAATTTTTCTTTTCGAGTTCTGTCATAACAGCTCCTTCAACTTGATTTCAAAACTATATCGTATTGTTTTTTACGATTGTAAAGATACCTTGTTGCAAAGCAAAAAAGGTCGCCCAAAGGGCGACGCTTAAATTGACGAATTTTGGAGAATCCCGTACGGGATTTACGTGGGGCTATTTCTTGGGCTTGACTCTTGCACTCATGTAGCTGAGCACAAGGTTCTGCCACACCACATAGCAGGTGGGAGCAATGGCTGCCACGGGGCCAGCGTAAAGGCTTGCAATCCAGATCACTAGGGTGGTGTTCTTCTGGCCCATGCTCTGGGAACTTTCGATGGGGTGCTGCTTGTCGCAGAACCAGCCCAGCACAAACTGCAGAATGCAAATGACCAGGGCCACAACGGCAAGCAAGGGCAAGGTACCGCTGTTCCACAGGTCCGCAAATCCCATTTCACGAACATCGTGGCTGGCCTTTGCCAAGATCACGAACACGCTGAAGGTCCAAATAAAGATAGTGTACTTGGAGAATTTTGCCACCTTGTCAGCCACCTCGGGGTAAAAGCTACGGACGCCCAAAGCAATGGCCAGCGGGATAGAAATGATAGGCTGGATGGAATTGAAAATACGCAGGGCGATTTCCGTAAAGCCCGCCTCGGAGCCCGTCAGGTAGCCATATATAATAGGAATGCTGAAGCAGGCCACCAGGTGCCCGCACAAAAAGATCTTCAAGGCAAGCACCGGGTTTCCACCCAGCATCTTAGCCATGGCAGGTGCCGCATTGGCCGGCGGGCAAAGGCAGATGATGGCGCCGCCCAGAAGAACATCACGGGGCAAACCGAAAATTTCCACAGCACCCCACAAAAGGGCAAGCAGGAGCATGCTGGCGATAAAGGCGCGAACCTCGATCTTGAAGGTCACACCGTGTTCCTGGGGCGGCACCTTCCCGATGAAGGTCAGGAGCATCATGGCTCCGATCTGGAAGGGTAAAGTCGGCGAAAGAACGCTGGCCTGAGGCAGCAAAATGCCCAAAATAATGGCAATCGGCATCAAAATAGCGCGCAAATTCTTCATAACGGCGCCAAAAATAGCTAAAGGCGGGTGCAACGGCAAGCCCCGTCGACAATCTCGGCAAGAGCAATAAAACCGAGACCAGCGTGCCCCTACGGGGCAGACCCAAAATTTCTATCTTTAACCCCATGTTACATTCGAGATATGATGCGTTTTCCTACGTGGA
>JAKSIE010000108.1 GCA_024398995.1 Fibrobacter sp. | reverse complement strand
TTTTTACATCCGCCACGTTCGTGGCGGATAATCCCTAAAGGACTAATAAAAAAAGCTCCGCAACCGCGGAGTTTTTTTTAGCCTTTTACATGGATAGCGGAGGCGAATTCCGCTAGCAGTTTGGGATCTTCCACCTTTTCCCAAAGGGTTCCGGTCACAATGATATTGGCACCAGCAGCTACACGAACTGCAGCAGTCTGCGGATCCTTAATGCCACCACCAGTAATGATGGTCATATCGGTAGCCTTGCGGGTGTAGGCAATATGTTCCACAGGAACAGGTTCTTCAGCACCGCTACCAGCTTCCAGGTATACATAACGCATACCCATGAGTTCTGCAGCAATGGAATTCACCATACTGAGCTTAGGCTTATTGGCAGGAACCGGCATGGTATTGCTGATATATTCTACTGTGGTACGACGGCCGCTATTAATCAGCTGATAAGCCGTAGGAATGGCTTCCATATTCAAGGCACGCACTAACGCGCCACCACGAACTTGTTCATCAATGAGGTAATTAGGATTACGGCCACTAACCAGGGTCATGAACAACATGGCGTCAAAGCCGGGCACCACCTGAGAAGCTCCACCGGGGAAAAGGACCACGGGTAAATCCACATTAGCCTTAAGAGCCGCGACCTGTTTAGGGAGCGTAAAGTTACCAAGATAGGAGCCACCCACCAGGAGCAGGTCCGCACCGTTTTCGGCAGCCATGGCACCAGCCTTTACAAAGGCCGCTTCGTCAGAAGTATCAGGATCCAACAGCACTGCGAACAACGCACCGCGCTTTTCAATTTCTGCATTCAAACGAGCTTCTGTCTTTCCGATCTTCATAACACGCCTTAGAAACTAAAAATACAGGCGTAATATAGAATTTTCCCATTCCTGGCGCAATCTTTTTGGCGTTAGCGGACCTTAATAAGGGATTTGCCTGCACGAACTAGGTAGGTTCCGTGATTTAAATCAACTAAATTAATTTCCTTGCCGTAGCCCTGACGGGTCAAAACGCCGTTCAAGTCGAACACTTCCCAGCGGGAGGGTGCAGACAAAAGAACTCTTCTCGCAGAGGCGTCGTACTGCAAAGTCGTCGCAGGAACTGCATTAGCCTTCGCAATGACTTCCGGATTTTCGGAGGTATCACTGGGGGCGGCAAATTTAATGTTTCCTACCAGCAGTTCATCGGACATTCCAGATGCCGTCAGATAGAAATCCTGGACGCCTTCCAGCTTCGGAAGGTCGGAGCACTTTACCTCAACCCACTTTTCGTTTCCACAAGATGCGGGTACTGAGCACTTGGAGATTTCTTCTCCCTTCTTACTTTCAGTTCTAAGAGACAAAGTACCACCGCTGCAGTTTTTCATCTGCACATGTACCGCAGGACCAACGATGGAATCCGTAATGACGTTTTCGTAAATGGCATAGCCACCGTCCTTAATGGCCATCTGGTCCTTGTCATCCAAGCGAAGACGGATACCATTGTCAAAACCATTAGCAGGAATTGTGTCGCGAATAATGCGCAAAAAATCCAAGCGATCCAATTCGCCATAGCTCTTGCCTTTGGTAATTTCTACAAAGTTGCTACCACGTTTCAGCTTTGTGGGGATATACACCACAGACTTTTCCGGGAACTCGCCCCAAGCGCCCGTAATGGGAAGCTTGACTTCTCGAGTGAATCCATTAATATCCACAAAATGGGATCCCTCGTCAGTCCAGTCGTTGGCATAACGATAACGGATAATGTAGTCGCCAGCCTGCGGAATAATCATGGGCAAACGAATACGGCTATCGGCTTCATTAATCATTCCCACATATTCGCCGTTAGAGGCCTTGGAGCTGCTAGAAATTTCTACATCGGTGAGAATACCGTGCTCTGCTTCCGCACTCAAATAGCGACCAAGGAATGGTTGCCCTAGTTCCGGCCAGTTGTCTTCGGTGTAAACAATATCGCGAACCTGAATTTTGGCGCGGCCCGTATCGTTCTTATCGTAATAATGGTTCACAAAACGTTGACGGTTAATATCTTCAAAAGCTTCGCCACCGGCAGGGCCGTAGTAACGGCCATAGCGCTGCAGCAAAATAGTACCACCACCGTTCAATGCGGTCTTGCCGTTTCGATCCAGATACGGGCCCGTAATGGTATTGGCGCGGTTCACCACAGTCTTATAGGAATTACCTTCCAGATTGGCTCCGGTCTTACAGCAGTTATCCCAGGCGGTAAAGAGGAAGTACTTTCCATTATGTTCGATAAGGCTTGCGCCTTCTACACCTGAACCGCCACGGTTGGCGATGTTCACCATCTTTGCACCAGAGGCAACCTTGCCGGTCTTTTCGTCAAGTTCAATAATGTGAATACCCGTGCCCCAGGAACCGAAGGCCATCCAAACCTTGCCCTGCAAATCCTTTAGGACTGCAGCATCGATTGCGTTGTAGGCATCACTCTTGACGGTGTGAATCACTTCGCCCTGGTCCTTCCAGCCATAGCCGGGCTTTGTGGGGTCAATTTCCTTGCTGGACATAAATCCCATGCCCGAGGAACGGATTCCCATTTCGGAACCACAATAATACACTCGGTATTCCCCACCGATATAATGGATATCGGGAGCCCAGATATCAATCATGTTGGGGGCATAGGTATAGAGCCACTTTTCGAACTGGGGCATGGCAGGCTCATTCTTTTTCCAGTTCAGGGCATCTTCCGATGTTTGCATCAAAAGATGATTGTCGGTGGTCATCAAGGCATAACCATCTTCGTAGCGAATAATATCGGGGTCGTGGCCGGCCCACTGAGTTTCCTTGGCGTACCAATCGGCGGCCAAAGTCATAGAAAACGAAGAAATTGCCAGTGCGGACACGGCCGCATATTTCAACCCAAATTTCACTTTATCCATCCTTTCCCTAATCCATCTTTAAATATAAGCAAATCAAGGAAGGACATTCGAGTTTTCTAGGATAAATGAATCACTTCATCGCATAGTTCGCACACAGCAGGGCGATGGGTAATAAAAATCATGGTCTTATGGGGATAAGCGTCGAAAAGACGCCTGTAAAGTTCACGCTCCGTAGATTCATCCAGAGAGGAACTGATTTCATCCAAAAGAAGAATGTTTCCGGGGTGCAGAAGGCCGCGGGCAATGGCTACACGCTGGGCCTGTCCCTCACTGAGGCCTACCCCACGTTCCCCTAGTTCAGAATCAAGTCCATTGGGAAGTTCGCCCACAAATTCAGCGCAGGAGATTCGAAGAGCGACTAACATTTGTTCGTCCGTAGCTCCAGGATTCGCCACCTGCAAATTATAACGGATGGTACCGCTGAGCAACGAATTACCCTGCGGCACAAAGGAGAAATCCTGCTTGTTGGCGACAACAACGCCAGAAGTTGGATCCACAAGGCCAAGCATCAAGCGGAACAAAGTGGTTTTACCAGCACCCGTTTCACCCATAATAGCAGTCTTACTGCCGGTCTTGAAGTTGCGACTAAAGTCTTGGAGAACCAAGTGGTCATCACCAGCGTACTTGAAGGAAACGTTTTGCAATTCAACCGCGGTACCATTTTCAGGAACGGCGATGCGATGCGCTTCATGATCAAGCGCGCTATTGCTACGCAATTCCTCAAGACGGTCAATGCTTGCTGTCGCATGGATCAGCT
The DNA here is from genome assembly GCA_024398995.1 of Fibrobacter sp. Lineage (GTDB taxonomy): Bacteria > Fibrobacterota > Fibrobacteria > Fibrobacterales > Fibrobacteraceae > Fibrobacter. The sequence goes on along the minus strand of JAKSIE010000108.1, from coordinate 1,544 downwards.
GAGGAACCATATTCAGCAACGTTAAAATCGGATGCTGGATTTGCATCACCAATTGCAGGAAGGACGTCATGACGCCAAAGGTAATGACGCCATTGCGAAGCCCAATACCGCCCCAGACGAAAGCCAGCATATAGCCAAGGGAAAAGGCGGTTCCAATGAAAAGTCTCGCCGACACTGTAAAACGGGCGCGTTTCAACACGAACATTTTCAAGCGAGCCTGTAGGGCATTCAATTCGGAACGAAGCCAGTTTTCGCTGCCCATGGAACGAAGGACTGCGTTATGCTCCACTGCTTCCTGCACCCGCATCTGGATGGAGCTTTCTTCCTTACGGATATCCAAGGTCATCTTTCGCAAGGTTCGCGCGATCAGTTTTCCAAAAAAAGCAAAAGAGACTGTCAGCAGCAAAAGCGCCCAAGCCAGTTTTGCGTCGAACCAGCGCATCATCAAGAAGGCGCCAACCAGTTGTGTCAGGGTAATCAAGGTCTGAGGAATTTCCTCAGTCATAACTCCACTAATTTGTTCCACATCCTTGGACATTCTTGAAGTTACGTCACCTGAAAGCAGAACCTTTTCGCCAAAAAGCTTTCTTTCAAAAAGACATCCGAAAAATTCTATTCGGATTTCATTTGTCTTTTTTATATTCGCCGCCGTACCCAAATAGGAATTGACCTGACGGATTACCACTCCTGCAAAGACAGCGAGGAGCAGAAGGCCCGCCATTCGAATAACGTCCCCGTCACTTCCTGTTCGGATGGTTTCGTCAATAAACCGTTTGCTCAGCAAAATAACGTACAGCCCAAGGGCAACCCTAAGCACGCCAAGAACCACTCGAAGAACCAGGAGTCCTCGAATTCCTACGGTACTACGCCAAAGCCAAGCAACATATTTCATTCAACTACGCCGACTTTTTGCCATTCACCAACAATGGAGGTAACGTCCTTCTTCGCCTGCTCCGAGGAAACGTCGTATTCCTGGCACAGGGATTCGCTCAAGGCTTCAATGGAAAAATCACCCAACTCGGCAGCGCGTTTCCACAGCATGGCAGCAGTTTCATTCAGGCAAAGCAAGCGACCGAAGTTAAGAGCGCCAAGGCCCTCCCCCATAATCACCTGTTCTCCACAAACATCACGCAGTACATAACCGCTTTTCAATTTCATAAATCAATTCCTGTGAAAAACTCTATAGATAAAAAGTAAATACTTTCTAATAGGGCGAAGAAAGATCCACGCCCGAGAGCCTATCTTGCGGGGTTTTGAATAAAGGTTTCGGCTTTTTCCGTCGGAGTTCACCACATGAGTGGCCAAGGCCTTTACGTCTGACATTTTGCAGCGTTCCCCAAAGGCAAGGTTGCCATCGCCCATCAGGAACACATTTTCGTCCACAATTTTGGACACCCGATGAACCACGTATCGCTTATTATCCACCCACGCAAGCACAATGTGCCCAACCTTTATATCGGTCGATTTTATGAGAACCACACTTTCCTTACCCCCCACAATAAAGGGAAGCATGCTACGGCCATTCACAGGGAAAGTTACGCTCA
>JAKSIE010000107.1 GCA_024398995.1 Fibrobacter sp. | reverse complement strand
TTCTTCCAGCTGACGACGCAGAGGAATGGAATTGAAGTAATTGATACCCATGATTTTTAACCTCTTTTTGAGTAATTTAAAGTTTTCGGCGAAAATATATAAAAAGGCGAGCGATGCGGCAAAATACTTTTATGGATTTTGCCATATCCGAGCCGTAATATATGCGTTCCGAGGGGACGCCATATATAAAATATATGGGCTTTTGGATATCTATTGCTATCTTTGAACCGCATAAAAAGGAGTTATTCATGCTTAAATACATTGATTTTGAACCAGACGCCCGCAAGGCCCTTGAAGATGGAACCGCCATCGTGGCCCTGGAATCAGCCGGTGCATTTGAAGGAATCCCCTACCCCGAGAACCGGGACACAATCCAGACCCTCGCCAACCACGTCCGCGAAGTAGGCGCCATTCCCGCCCACATCGTCATCAAGGACGGGCGCATCAAGGTGGGCCTCTCCGACGAGGAAATCGAGGAATTTGCCAAGAAGCAGGGTGAACTGATCAAGGCCTCCCGCCGAGACATTCCCATGCTCATCGCCCAGAAGAAGGACGCCGTCATGACCATCGCCGCCACCATGCTCATCGCAGACTTGGTTGGCATCAAGGTGGTCGCCGGCGGCGGTATTGGCGGTGTACACCGCGGTGCAGAAACCTCCATGGATATCTCCGCCGACCTGGAAGAGCTGGCCGTAAGCAACGTGGTCTGCGTCTGCTCCGGAGCCAAGTCAATCCTGGATTTGGGTCTGACTCTGGAATACCTGGAAACCAAGAGCATTCCCGTCATCGGCTACGGCACCGACAAATTGCCCGCCTACATGGCCCGTGAAAGCGACTTCAACGTGGACTACCGCGTAGACGACGTGGAAACCATCGCCAAGGCCTTTGATGCCAAGATGGCCCTGAACCTGGAAGGTGGCCTTCTGGTTACCAATCCCATTCCCGAGCAGTACGCCGTGAACGCAAGCGAAATGAACCGAGCCATCGAGAAGGCCGTGAAGGAAGCTGTGTGGGACGACATCAAGGGCAAGGCCATCACTCCTTACCTGCTGAAAAGCGTCAAGAACCAGATGGGCGCCGAAAGCGTCGAAGCCCAGAAGCACCTGCGCCAGAACAATGCGGAACTTGCCGCAAAGATTGCAAAGGCATTGCCCTAGCGAATCCCATGGTTTAGAAAATTATTTCTGGTCAAGCACGTGCTTGCGCCACTTGCCGCTTTTCCAACGGCGCCAGAAAATCAGCGGAGCCGTTCCATAGACGCCTACCACAATGATCCAGGCATAATGCCCTGGAACAGCAAAGACGTGGGTCGCCACATAAAGGGCAACGGTATTGAACCAGTTCATAATGCCACAGGCAATCATGACCCAGACCGTATCGCCGGCACCACGAAGAGCTCCGCAGTAAATCACCAGTAGAACTTCAACAAAGATATAGATGGTAGCGAACCGCAGCATGAAAATGCTCATGGGGCGCGCCGTTTCAAAAATGGCGATAGCCTCCGCCGTAGCTGTGACATCGGGCCTAAAGATATCAGTCAGCACCCCCGGCAAGAACACAAGCAAAACTCCAATGAGTAAAGAGTAAGCCCAACCCACCTTAAGTCCGGAGCGTGTGGAACGGGTGGCAGCCGCAGCCTGTTTCGCACCGACATAGCGGCCCACAAGACTGGTGGAGGCAACTTCAAGTCCCATCAAGGGAACGTAAGCCACCATATCCCAGTTGAACATGACAGAAGCAGCCGTCGCCATTTCAGCACCAAGGCCATGGAATATGAGAATCATCAGCTGGAAAGCAGCCATGTTTAGGAACATTTCCACACCGGAGGGAAGCCCGCGCCTCAGCAGTTCCTTGACCTGTTCAAGATTCAAGCGCAAGTTAGAACGGGTAGCAAATCGTTTGTGATTCTTTTTGCTGAAGTAAACCACAAACAACATCACCGTCGAAACGATGTTTCCGATAACCGTACCGTAAGCGGCGCCAGCAACACCAAGACGCGGGAAAGGACCGACCCCAAAAATCAAGAAATAATTGCAGACAATGTTCACCAGCATGCCCACAAAGGCAGCCTTCATAATAATCTTGGTCTCGCCGATTCCGCTAAAGAAGCAGGGTGCCGCATTTCGAATAAGGGAAACCACCCCACCAAACATCAGGATATTGAAATAAGTGTTCTGATGGACCAACTGGTCTGCCGCCACACCTTGATGCTCGAATATGAAATGCCCCAGAGGTATGGTTAAGTAAAGGAATGGCACACAGACTATGGAAAGGTAAACGGCCTGCATAAACACGCTGGCACATTCATTCTTCTTGCCGGCTCCAAAACGTTGGGCTACCATAGCGGTAGTATAGCTGATCATGCCGGTAAAGAACGTGGTGAGCACCATGTTCATGCCGCCGGCACTGAGGCTAGCGTTCATTTCCGCAGGGCCCAGCTTACTCAGGAACAATCGATCCACGAAGGTCATCAACGTGTCGAAGGACATGGAAAGCAACATGGGCAAGGCCACGACAATAACGTCGCGGATATCCCCGTTCTTGCGAAACTTCTTGGTCCGCAAGCTACCTTCAATTTGACGTTCTTCTAATTCCTTTTCAATCATCGTCACCCTAGCCTATGCGGGCGACAAAGATAGAAAAAAGAGTCTACAATTCCGGAACAGGCTGTTCGAAGGTTGCAGTGTAAATCGAGCCAGCCACCGGCAGAACAAATCTGGGATTGTCCGTGGAACCATCTTCCCAGCTGACGAACTTTGCGTTGCCCTTGGCGGTCAGCATCATGATGTTTCCACCAAAGAAGCCACCCATATAATCCTTGGAAGGCAAAGGCATTTCATCCAAAAGAATCTGGCCATCGCCGACAACATTGAAGGCAACAGGAATATCTTCGGTCACACCGTATTCATTGCGGAATTCCTTACGCACACCGCCATCGCGGTCTTCGGCCCATTCCTTAAGGCAGCTGCCAGAAACAGAGAATCCCTTACCGCAAGAATTCTTGTAATAAAGATCTTCGCGGTTGAATTTTTTCATATCGCGTTCGGATTCTGCCTTGGGAATAGAAGCAGCAATACGGTCCGTTGCCTCCGTCACCTTCGCGAAGTTCACGTAGGTCGTGTACAGAATGGAGGCTCTGTTAAGGAATGCACGCCTAAATTCAGGATTTGCATTCAACTTCACAAACACATTGTGGAAGCAAAGGGGATCATCGCTCTTGTAGCAAGAACCAGTCGTTATACCACCCGTCTTGAGCCAATCAAACATTTTGGTGCTCTGGCGAAAACCATCTACACTCCATTCCCAGTCAAAGCCATGGTCCAGGTCGAAAGCCACAAACTTCCATTTCTGTGTTCCAGAACGCCAGGCGCGCAGGTTATTGTCGGGCCAGTCGCCGTTGTGGTAGTAAATTTCGGCAGCCAGGTATTCCATCAAGCTCTGCATATTGACACGGGACTTGACCGTCTTATAGGCTTCGCTATTTTCTTCGCTAAAATCGTTGGAAGAAATGAAGTTCAACAGATCAATGTAGTCGTCGGAAGTTCCACCGCTGGCATCAATGGTCCTATTGGTATGCTTAACAAAATCCACAGCTTCGGCATCAATACCATAGTTGGTTTCTACGAAATGTTCATTCAGTTTTTCACGCATATCGTGAATGCCATAGTAATGACCGTTATAGAAAACCACCACCTGGCGAGAACGCTGGTAATCCACCTGGGTTCCTTCCAAAAGGCTTGTACCCATGGCATCTTCGAGGTAGTCACTCACAAAGCGGTTACCGTTGTTACGGAGAATAAAGCCCTTAAACTTCTTCTGGTAGGGGCGGGTTTCAAAAAGCGGATACCTGAAGTGGCCCTTCTGGATTTTCTTCTTCATGTTGATGGAAACGGACTTCTTTTTCTGGTTGCGGCTATAGCCACCCATGATAGAAGCTTCCGCATCGATTTCAAAAGCCTTAGAAACAGAGGAACTGCCGTTGGGGAAATATTCCACATGTGCGACAACTGCAGTATCGAGCCAGAAAGCGGCATCCTTACAAGGATCTGGTTTGCAAGGATCTGCCTTAAGAATATCCTTGTAGTACCAAGGCGGCACAGTCACAGCCACCACTGGCATAGAAACAGATTCTCCAATCAGGTAAGTTTCGGTAGACTGGGCAACCACGGAATCCTGCAGGAATTCATAGCATCGAACCACCGTGGAGGAATCCACTTTTACGGGCGCAGTCATTTGGGCGGTTTCCATAGTGGGTTCTTCTCCGCCAAAGGTACAACGCACCACACCACCCTCTACGGTGGGAGTAGGAACATCAATGTCGACAGACTTATAGAAACCAGCGGCAGGCAAAGAGACCTTTGGCAGGACCTTTTTTGTTGGGCCATCTTCTTTTGCAGCCTCGGCTTCCCAGTCCGTAACCAAGATTTCTTCCATAGCAGAGGAGCTGGGGCCCTGTTCGTCGCCAGGATTCTTACCGTTGTCGTCGCTAGGATCAGTTGCGCCAGAACATGCAGAGAGCACAACCCCAATAAACAGCGCCGAAATTCCAAATTTTTTCATAAACCAAACAAGCCCTTGTATACAAAAGGTTTTAACGCACTGAATATATTCTTTTGAATAGTCTAAGTCAACGAAAAAAGTCCGTTACATTCGTGTAACGGACTTAAATCACAGTAAACTGAAATTAGTGAAATTTTTTATTTACTTAACGTAAAGATCAGAGGTCTTTCCGCCAACGGTAACCTGGTACTTACCCTTGAAACCGCGGAACTTTGCCACGCCGTTTTCGTCGGCAGTTGCGGTAGCTTCGGTGGTCCAGGTCTTGTGCCACAAGTCGTAAATCTTGGTGGCAGCCGGCTTTTCGGAACCATCGGCACGAATGATACCGCCGCGCTGTACCCAGTGGCGGTTATCCCAGAAGCCCCACATCACAATGCCGTTTACAGCAGGATGGCTGAACAAGGTGCGGAGAATCTTTTCGTATTCGCTGGCCTGTTCTTCTTCGGAGATGGTGAGACCCTTGTCCCAGGCGCCAAAGTCAAGTTCGGTCACCTTGATGGGAAGGCCGAGAGCAGCGAGCTTGTCCAGGCGTTCACGAATCAAGGCGGGGACCACGGGACGAGTACCGAAGTGGCACTGCACGCCAATGCCCATCACAGGAACCTTACGGTCAAGCATACCCTTGATCAAGCTGATGTAGCGGTCGGTTTCACCGGCGGCAACCACCTGGTAGTCGTTGATGTAGAGGACTGCTTCAGGATCAGCTTCGTGAGCCCAGATGAAGGCGCTATCCAGATAGTTGATGCCGCAAAGGTTGGTGGTGTACATTTCGTGGATCGGTTCGTTCCACACGTCGTATTCCACAATCTTGCCCTTGTATTCCTTCAGGTCACGGTCGATACGAGCCTTCAGCTTCTTACCAAAGGCTTCGCACTGGCTTGCCTTATTGGGATTGGAGAAATGCTTGTCGAAGCCGTAGCCCTGATGAGCCCAGTAGAGAGCATGACCACGGAGGGACCAGCCGTTTTCCTGAGCGAACTTCACGTAGCGATCCATTTCTTCGCGGAGAG
>JAKSIE010000106.1 GCA_024398995.1 Fibrobacter sp. | reverse complement strand
GATTCCTGAAGCGTGACAAGAGCGATTTCGACGTAGACAAGGCAATGGAATCCACACGCATTAACGAGGCCCTGCAGCGTCACATCACCCGCATCAACAAGAAGCTGAACCATTGGGAACAAATCCGCAAGTGGACTCTCATTGGCGACAACCTTACCGTTGAATCCGGATTGCTGACTCCCACATTGAAAATCCGTCGTAAGGCTGCGGAAGAAAAGTACGCAGACATCATCGAGGATATGTATAAGTAGGTTAAAGGTTAAAGAAAAATCCGGCGAGTAGAACTCGTCGGATTTTTTCTTTTTTACGCCAACGGCGAAATTATCTAGCTCAAAGGCCGTAGGCCGGCTCATTCCTCACAGGGAGGCGAAGCCGACCGACCTGACAGCCCTAAAAATCAGCTTCGCTGATTTTTAGAAATGAATCACGCGGACCTTGATGACCTTGGGCAGCTTCTTCAGCAGGTCGATCACTTCGTCACCGATGGTAGCTTCGGAGTCGATCAGGTTGTAACCGATCTTGCCGTTGCTCTTGTTGGAGAAGGAAGCGATGTTGATGCCAGCCTCGCCGATCACCTTGGTGATTTCAGCAATCATGTTGGGAACGTCTTCGTTGATCACAACAACGCGGCTCTTGACACCCATGTGGGGCTTGTCGTTCAAGGCCGGGAAGTTGACGGAGTTACGAACGCAACCGTATTCGATGTAGTCCTTCAACTGTTCAACAGCCATGACTGCGCAGTTTTCTTCAGCTTCTTCGGTAGAAGCGCCCAGGTGCGGGAAACACATGATCTTGTCGTTCTGGATCTGCTTTGCATCCGGGAAGTCGCTGAGGTAACCCTGGAGGGTGCCGTTAGCCAGCATTTCGTAAACCGGGTCCATTTCAACCAGGCCACCGCGGGCAAAGTTCAAGATATGAGAGCCCTTGAAGTTAGCCAGGTTCTTGCGGTTCAGGAGGTTTTCGGTAACGCCCTTGATGAACGGAACATGAACGGTGAGGAAGTCAGAATTTGCAATCACGGTGTCGAGATCAGCAATTTCAACCTTGTTGGAAAGTTCGTGCATGTTGAGAGCGTTAGGATACGGTTCGTATGCGATAACGCGCATGTTCTTCCAACGAGCGTAGTTAGCAACCAGAACGCCGATCTTGCCAAGGCCGATAACGCCGAGGGTCTTGCCAGCAAGTTCTGCACCTGCAAACTTCTTCTTGCCGCTTTCAACAGTCTTAGCCATGTCCGGATCGTTCACGTCCAGAGCCTTGACCCAGTTAGCAGCCTGAGCAACGTTACGAACAGCCATGCCGAGCACGGTCATCACCAGTTCTGCAACAGCGTTTGCGTTTGCACCCGGAGTGTTGAACACGCAAACACCCTTAGCGGAAGCCTTGTCGATGGTGATGTTGTTAACACCAGCACCTGCACGAGCTACAGCCAGGAGTCCATCGAAGTTGTCGGTATCAACCTGAGCAGAACGCACCAGGATTGCATCCGGATTTTCGACGCTGTCAGAAACCTGATAATACTTTCCAAACAGGTCGAGACCCTTCTTGGAAATGTTGTTCATAGTCTTAATAGTTGCCATGATTTTTATTCCTTGTAGTTTATGTTAAAAATTCATAGTGGTTAGTGGCTAGTGATTGGTGGTTAGTTTTATAATCGCGGCGTAGCCGCCTTATTTTTACTGATTACTAACCACTGTTTACTGTCTACTAATCACTGCGCCTCTGGCGCATCCACCCAGCGGCCTCGTTCCTTGATGAGAGCCACCAATTCTTCGATGGCGTCATCTTCGGGGATATTCTTCTTTACCGCAGTCTTACCTTCAAACAAAGTAATACGACCCGGACCGCCACCTACGTAACCGAAGTCGGCGTCAGCCATTTCACCAGGACCATTCACGATGCAGCCCATGATGCCGATGGAAATATCGGACAGGTGACCGAAGCGGGCCTTGATCTTGCCCATGACTTCCTGGATGTTGTAGAGGGTACGGCCGCAGCTGGGGCAGCTGATAAAGTTGGTCTTACTGCGACGGCAGTAGGCTGCCTGGAGGATGTCGAACGCAAGAAGCACGGAATCCTTGGCACTCTTGTAACCTTCAATGACGACAGCGTCGCCAAGACCGTCGGTAACCAGGCTTCCGATGTCAGCGGACACGCGAAGCATGTCGTTATCGGAGTCAGAAATCTTTGCATAAAGCAGAATAGGATCCTTGCGACCTGCAGCGGCAAGAGCGGAAGCCATGGCGCGAACGCCCATGACCATTTCCTTGCCGGTGTAGCAGAAGACGGAACCTGCAGGAACGGACTGCGGATTTGCGGCAAAGCCGGCAATGTCCATAGCGTCCTTGAATTCAACAACAGGCTTTGCACCAAGGTCGGCCACAGCAAATTCTGCGCTGCGACGTTCGCCGGTGAGGCTTACGGCGTCGGCCTTGACGCCTACCTTCACAGGAGCGCTACCGCCGATTTCTACACCATTCAAGACAACAGGTGTAGTTTCGCGACGTTCGTAGTGGTAGGGATCCTTTTCAAGAACAGGCACAGCGTATTTCACCGGTTCAACAGGCAAAGCGCAAGCCTTGATCAAATCGTGAGCCACAGGGACTTCTGCCACCGGATCTTCGGTGAGAGAAACGCGGATAGTGTCTGCAAGGCCATCCAACAGGAGGGCGCCAATACCAGCAGCAGACTTCATTCGGCCATCGGCGCCTGCACCAGCTTCCGTCACGCCTACGTGGAACGGATAAGGTTTGAAGCCTTCCTGCTTAATGCGTGCAGCCAGCATACGGTAAGCGGCAATTGCCACACGAGGATTGCTGGACTTAAGAGACAGGACCACCTGGTCGAAATGTTCAGCTTCGCAGACAGCCAAGTATTCAATGGCACTTTCCACCATGCCTTCCACGGTGTCGCCATAACGGTAAATCATACGGGCGCTGAGAGAACCGTGGTTCACGCCGATGCGGATGGCGCGACCCAGGCGCTTAGCTTCCTGAACAAAGGGAGTAAACTGTTCGGCAACCTTTTCCTTGCCTTCTTCGAACATGGCGTCGGTTTGGTTTTCCAGAGTAAGGATGCCGGTGTCCACGAAGTTACCCGGATTGATGCGGACCTTTTCAACCCACTTAAGTGCTTCGAAAGCGGCCTTGGGCTGGAAGTGGATGTCGGCGGAAACCGGCACCTTGCAGCCAGCGGCGCGAATGCGCTTCATGACTTCTTCAAGACCAGCGGCATCAGCGAAAGTCGGGGTTGTAATACGAACAAGACCACAGCCAGCCTTGGCAAGATCCAAGGTCTCCTGGACAGTCTTTTCGACGTCCTTGGGCTTGGTGGTGGTCATGGATTGAACGAGAATAGGAGCACCGCCCCCAATCAAGGCATCGCCAACGCGAACCTGTACAGTTTCCCTGCGGACTGCGTTAAAGCGGTCGGCAACATACGGGAATTCAGAAAAATTTGTCATGTACTAAAATTTAGTAAAAGGCGAGTGCTACGATATGCTGGAATAGTAGCTTTCCAGTCGTTCACGGCAGTTCTCGAAGCATTCCTTCAAATCGGGATCGAACTGGGAACCCATTCCGCCGTATACGATTTCGTAGGCCGTATCAAAGGAGAACTTCTCCTTATAGCAGCGTCGGCTAACCAGAGCATCGTACACGTCGGCTACAGCCATAATACGGGCTTCAATAGGGATTTCCTCCCCCTTAAGGCCATAGGGATAGCCCTTGCCATCAAAACGTTCGTGATGGGACAAGGCCACATTCTTTGCAATCTTCACAAATTCCGGAGTTTCCAGGGACGACAAAAGGTTTTCCACAATAGCGGCCCCCTTGACCGGATGGGTTTTCATCATCTCGTACTCTTCCGGAGTATAGCGCCCTGGCTTACGAAGAATCACATCGTCCACGGCAATCTTACCAAGGTCATGCATAGGAGCGCTCTTGACCAAAGCTTCGTAGAAGTAATCATCGCAGTCCAGAATATTCTCTTGCTTTAGTTCTTCAACGAGAATGGCAACCACCTTGCTGGTACGCTTGATATGGCCACCTGTATTGCTGTCACGGCTTTCCACCATATTAGCCATACCGATAATCATCTGTTCCTGAATGGCATGGATTTGCGTCGCATTGGACTTGATCTTGCTTTCCAGCTTAAGGTTGCTCGAACCCAGCATCTGCACGTAATTGTGCAAGGCCGTATTGTCACTAACATTAAACAGGAATATTGTATTTCGTTTGCTAGGATGCAGCACCTTCAGAGTAAACTTGTAGTGTTTTTCCTTGTAATGGAATTCCTTAGTTTGTTCGACATTCCCGGCTTGGCAATCTTCAGCCCAGCTGTTCAAGAAGGCGGTAATTTCTGCTTTATCATTAAGGACCGTATCAACTCGGCAGTCCTTCAATTCATCAAAAAACTCATAGGCAATCTTGTTGCAACAAAGGAAAGTCTTGTTGTGCAGAATCGAGATGTAGCCATCGGTATTGTTTTCTTCCAGGGCATTGGTAAAGGCCTGGGTAATATCATAGTAGCGGACTCGATAACAAATGTAAAGCAAGGCAAACTGGTCAAACACATAGACCGCAGGCATAATCAAAGTGTCCGTACCGATCACACGAGCCAAGAAGAACGAGATAACGCTAACAATTTCAATCAGGGACAAGGCAATCAAATGCTTGTACGAAACGTTATTCTTTTTGAGGAAGGCATAGACGATCACGCTAATATTGGCAACCACATAGAATACCAACATGAAATTAAACAGCATGTGGCCAGGGCCAAAAGTCGCCTCATAATTGCCGACTCCGTAAAGTTCGACCCATTTCACTGAGGTATAGTAGAAATCATTGTAGCCTACAGTCGACGATACGCCAAATACAGCAAAGGAGAGAATCCCCAGAAAAGAATTAAGCAAACCGGGAACCTTAACATCGCAAATCAAAAGAATTGCGTGAAAGGTGAACATGGGCAAGAAGGATGCTCCCAAGTAGCAAATCTTGTTTGCAAGGATTGCTTCGCCAACGTTGGTGGACATGCCCAGGAAGAAATAGCCTACGCAAGAGAAGAACGCCGCAAAGAAAATCGCAGCATAGGGTCCACGCTGATTGTAATTTGCATTGATACGCGAGAGCGCGGCCACATTTATAGCCGAGACGACGCACAACACAAACAGATATACCAATACCAAATTTTGCATAAAAACAAACGCAAACCACGTCACCAAACGTTTACAATAACAATATAACAATACGTAGCATTTTATTTATTTTTCTTTGTAAAAAAGTGTTTGCAATTAATTAACAGGCCAGAGTCCCCTCAAAATCAACTCAAGTTCGAATATTTCGTACAAAAAAAACGGCCGCCCGGCGTAATGCCAGAGCGGTCGTTTTCAACTTAGTTGTCTAAGTAAGCTTATGCTTCTGCAGGTGCTTCGGGAGCAGGAGCTGCGGGAGCTTCTGCGGCCGGGGCTTCTGCTGCGGGAGCAGCTTCGGCAGCGGCTTCAGCCTTCGGGGGGAGCAGAGCCTTCATGGAAAGCTTTACCTTGCCCTTCGGGTCGACACCGAGGCAGAGAACTTCAACTTCGTCACCGACGTGAACAACGTCTTCGACCT
>JAKSIE010000105.1 GCA_024398995.1 Fibrobacter sp. | reverse complement strand
TTTCAATGCAGCGCGAAGAGGAAGACGCAACGACGGAAGAGGACGACTTGGCAGAAGAGGAAGATCCCGGTTCGGTCGATTCGTCAGCATCATCTTTTTGGTCATCGACCTTTTGGATATCTTCGGAAATTTCATCGTCGCTGGTACCAGAAGAACTATCGTCACCACAGGCGATAAGACCGAAGCCTGCCGCAAAAATGGCGGACCCAAGGAGAATTTTTTTGAAGTTCATACAGTATTCCTTTTTTATGCGCACAGTTGTTCTTTGCACTCAACTGTGCGTTCTAGAAATATTCAAAAAATTGGCGAATTGCCTACGACCATATTTGAAATAAGAAAAAAAACGCATTGAATATATTCTAACTTGACATAACTTTTATTTCGTGTACTTTTTGCATAAAAAGCTAAAGAACTAATCATGCCTAAGCGTACTGGTGTAGCCGACCTACCTTTGCACACGGGGACAGTTCCCCGCTGGCTCGCAGACCGCATGCGTGATCTGGGCAGGCTCATTGCCGAATCCATTGTGGAGAATTACGGCAAAAAAGAATTCCTGGTGCGTCTAAGCGACCCGCTGTGGTTTCAGTCCTTCGGTGCGGTCATGGGCATGGATTGGCATTCTTCGGGAATTACCACCAGCGTGATGTATGCCCTGAAGCGTGGGCTGAACCCGATTGCAAGGGACCTTGGAATTTATGTGTGCGGCGGCCGCGGAAAATTCTCACGAGAAACGCCAAATGAATTGCTGCAAATTGCGGATAAAACTGGCGTGGATGGGTATTACCTGAAGCGCACCAGTTGCCTTTGCGCCAAGGTGGACAACACTGCCGTGCAGGACGGTTTCCAACTTTACCAGCATAACTTTATTGTGACGGATGAGGGCGACTGGGCGGTGGTTCAGCAGGGCATGAATACGGACGCCCGAGCCGCTCGACGTTATCACTGGTGCTCCTCCAGCTTGCGGTCTTTTGTGGAAGAGCCCCACGCCGGCGTGGTAGGCGAAAACCGCGGGCAAATTCTGAACTTGACTCATCAGGATGCAGGCGTGACACGCAGTTCCATTCTGGAGTTGACTCACGAAAATCCCGACAGGATGATGCGTGAGATACAGCAGATTGTGGCTCCCAATTCTTCTGTCATAGTTTCGCCACAAATGGATTTGTTTAACCCGCCAGAGAGTGCACAAAACATGATCCTCGCACCCGATGGCACGCCGATTCGCGCGGGAATGCGCGATCCTATCGTTGCAAATTCTTCCCGCGACTGCATTATGCCTAGCCGTCACGAAGTCCGCGCCGAAGACGTTGACTTGAAGCGCCTCGGCGGCGTTCTTGCCACCGCCTACGAATCGGACCCCAAGGATTTCGAAAGCCTCTTGCTTACGCCAGGACTTGGCCCCCGCACGTTGCAGTCATTGACACTTGTAAGCGAAGTGATTAACGGAACGCCTTCCCGCTTTAGGGACCCCGCCCGCTATTCCTTCGCCCACGGCGGAAAGGATGGCCACCCCTTCCCTGTTCCCACCCGCGTTTACGACGAATCCATCCGCGTTTTAAAAGGCGCCATCGAGCACGCCAAAATCGGCGACCGCGAAAAGATGGATTGCCTCAACCGCCTTCACGCAACCCAGCTTGCCATCGAAAAAGACTGCGAACCTCTCGCCGACTTCGACAAAACCCTGGAACATGAAAAAGCCCACTCGCAAGAGTGGGGCGGGAAAACGGTTTAAGGGAGATCCCGGGTCTAGCCCGGGATGACATTAAAAAGCTATTCGTCCTTCACGCAGCGGACAGAAAGCCCGAAGTCCTTTGCGTAGGGGTAAACGGAAACATCCTTGCGGCCAGCCATCATGTGAATGCCGATTGCTTTTTTGCTAGGAGCCTGCGCGGCATTCGACAAACTTGCGCCATCTTCCGTAGCGCTCCAGAGGTACGCATACAAAGTCTGGCGATCGAAGCGACCGCGGTAATCGCGGAATCCCGAAGGTGTCCCGTTGAAGCCGTACTCATCGGAACCGTTGCCGTAATGGCTCCACCCTTCTGCGGATTTTAGCTTAACGCCGGCGGAGTCCCGACCGCCTACGTCCGCAAACAGCTGGTCAAATTCTGCGGCCGTGGGCAAATGCCAGCCGGCAGGGCAAACATCCTTCGCCACATCCCAAGTATAAAAACGACCGTACTTGCGACAGTCGTAATTGAAACGTGTATAGCAAAAACTTTCTTCCGCGGCAAAACTCAGGTTTTCTGCCATCCAAACCTGGGAGCCAATTTTTACCGTCTTGTATTCCTGATTATCGCGAGAATCCACGAGAATCTCAGAAGCAAGGGACTCCCCCACGCAGAATAGGAATACAGCTATTTGAAAAAATTTTCTCATTACCCTAAAATTATAGAATAAAAGAACTGTCTCGGAGATAACGGGGTTGAAAAATCCAAACAGCTGCAACAGTTTATTTTGTTTTAAACTTTTTCGCCGATTTTCACTTTGTTTCAAAGCTATTTTTATGCCCATGAGAAACATATTCCAGGAAATCGGAAAGACCCCGGCCGAAATCGAGGCAAAACTGAACAAGGCCTACGCCCACTTCTTTGAAGGCGACGTAGAAAACGAACGCATCTGCTTTGACAAGGGCGAGGACGAAGCCTACATCGTAGACATTGGCCACAGCGACATTCGTTCCGAGGGCATGAGCTACGGCATGACCATTGCCGCCCTGCTGAAAAAGCGTGACCTTTTCGACAAGCTCTGGAATTTTGCCAAACGCCACATGAAGAACACCTCGGGCCCCCTTGCAGGTTATTACTCCTGGCAGGTTTCCATGAAGGACTTTACCATGATGGACCCGGGCCCGGCTCCCGACGGCGAGGAATATTTTGCAGCCGCCCTGCTTTATGCCGCCAAGGTTTTCAACTGCGAAAAGTACAAGCAGGAGGCCATCCAGCTGATTAACGACATGGCCCACAAGCCTTGCGAAGGCGATGTGCACACCATGATGGATGTGGACGTTGGCCTGGTGCGATTCTCCCCCATGGACGGCAACGACTTTACCGACCCCAGCTACAACACCATCGCATTCTACCGCATGTACGGCGAAGCCACCGGCGACGAGATCTGGAAGCGCATTGCGGAGAACAGCTTCAACTACTTGCAAAAAGCGGTGCACCCTGTGACAGGCATTGCCGCCGACTACAGCGAATACGATGGAACGCCCAAGGCAACCCCCTGGTACCCCACCAGCGACTGCTTCTGCGGCGACGCCTGGCGCGTGGCCTGGAATCTAGGGCTTGACGCAGCAAACATCGGCGACGCACTGGAACGCGCCAGCAAGAACGGCGGCAATAATAGCGACAAGGCCGACGAAAACGGCGACAAGAATGCCGATAAGAATCTCGCAGCCCTCGCCCACGTTCGCGACTGGGAAATGGCCTCCATCAGAAAGCTTTTGAATTTCTTGAACGAGCGCCGCCCCTACCTTGCCGATATGCGTATCGACGGAAGCGCCTTCCCCAACGAGCCGCGCCCTGCAACCGGCGGCCTCATTGCCATGAACGGCGCAGCAACTGTGGCATTGCCTGCTGGCGACCCGCTGATCAAGCCTTTCGCCGAAGACCTGTGGAACATGGAAATGCCAAGCGGCACATGGCGCTATTACGACGGCACCCTCTATATGCTGGGACTGCTCGCCTGCTCCGGCAAGTTCAACGTCTAACCCGATTCAACGTTCTAAAAACTCGGGCGCAACCTAGAATTTCTTTTCAACAACGCGGCCAAGGGGTGCTTGCATAAAGCGCCTCTGTTCCGCGTAAATCGTGGGTGCCAGAATATGGTAAAGAGCTTCCTTCACCATGGTCCCCACGTTGAAAGCAAAGGAATCGAAAACGTATCGGTAACTATCGATGGTGTCGTCGAAACCCACCACATAGGGTACCGGCTTTCCCTTGGATTTAAAGCAATCGATCACGGTTGTAGCCACCCAGTCGTTGGCGCACACAAACTGGTTCAAGGTGGCTCCTTCCAGCAAACGCTCCACCATCTGGGTAATAAATTCCTGGCTATCCTGCCCAACCTTTTCCGTGTGATTCTTCAAGTCAAAAGGCGACGCAAAACGGTCATCTACAAGAGGCTCTACCTTTACGCCAGCCTCCAGCAGGCCCTGCAAACGAGCCTTGGACCAAAAGCTCCAATGGTAGGGAGAAATGTAATGGACCGAATCCACGCCTTTCTTTTTAAGATGCTGGCCAACAATGAACCCAGCCTCCTTACCGAAGGCCACATTGTAAAAAGCCCACTTTTTCTTGTTGCGCACACTGAGAGGCACCACGTCGGGGGCGTACTCCCACCACACCGAAATGGGGCTCTGGAAATGGGCAAAGTGAGCGAATAGTTTTTGAGGATCATCCACCAGCCATGTAGAAAGGAATGCGCCCAGGCAATGGTTATCATTCTTTACCACATAGGCAGTGCCGTCGGGATTAAAAATCTGGTTGCTCTTTTCGTGGTAGCCCAAAAAATGCACTACTAGGTTTTGCTCTGCGGCAATGCGGGCAACCGTCCTGAAAACATCGGATTCGCGTTCCGATTCAATGCGCATTCTGCCACGTTCGTCTGAACGGTGCAAGAACAAAATGTAGTTGGAAGAATCGATGGAACGTTCTTCGCTAAAGAAAACCTTGCGGCCATTGCGAACAAGAATTCCCTGCTCCACTTTCTGGTTCAAGAACTTCTTTACCAGGTAAGGCGAAACGCGATAACGGATGGCCAAGTCGCCAGAGGAAGGCAACTGCTCAAAGGCATTGAGGTAACCGCTTTCCAGATCCTTCTGGAACTGCTTTTCGATTCCGGTGTAAACATCTTCAACAGGGCCCACGGAAACCTTGGGCGCACTGCCCCAGAAACAGCCCTTACCCTGAATCAGCTTGATGGTGCCTTCGGAAGCAAGCTCCTTGTAAACCTTGTGGATGGTCGTTACCGAAAGCTTTAGCTGCTGAGCCATCTTGCGGACCGAGGGCATTTTGTCGCCGTCCTTGAAACCTGCGGCCTTGATAGATTTCTTTACTTCGTTGATCAGCACTTACCTTACCTCGTTATGCCCGAAATCTAGTTTATTTAAGCTACGGAAATATACCGCCGTTTATTCTTATTTCTTTTTTGAAGAGACTAGCCGACTTGACACAGCCTGCCTTTGTAGTTACATTTTGTGCAGTAAAAAGCATCGCGGCGGCCTAGCTGGCCAAAGGATAATCCATGGAAACTTGTAGCTACGAATACACGGCACGAATCGAAGTGCGCTACGCCGAAACCGACCAGATGGGAATCGTTCACCATTCCGTTTACGCCATTTGGTTTGAACAGGCCCGCACGGAATTTTTCCGCACCGCTGGCGCAAGCTACGCCGACATGGAAAAGGAAGGTTTCGCCTGCCCCGTCTTGGAACTGGGCGTGCAGTACAAGGCCCCCACCCACTACGGTGAATTCGTGGATATCAAGACCACCCTGGTCAAGGAAGATAAGCTCCGTTACCGCTTCAAGTACGAGCTTTCTGTGGATGGCAAACTTTGCACCGTGGGCACTACCTTGCACTGCTTTACCAAGGCAGGGCGACCCACCAGGGAACTGCCTGCAAAGATCGCCGTGTTCTTCCCCACCGAAGCTTCAA
>JAKSIE010000104.1 GCA_024398995.1 Fibrobacter sp. | reverse complement strand
GCCCTATTTTCATCTGAAATAGGCTGGAGTTTTCTCCACGCATCAAGGGCTTTTTATTCTAAATGGAGTCTTTATAAACATTCCCCTACTTCTTCAAGAATTTTCATTAGCCATAAATCCTCCAAATAAAAAAGTTGGCAAGGGGAGCAAGAAAATTTTACACAATTCAAGTCAACCCTTTGGGGCGGGGATGATTTTGAGTGGCGTTCACACGCCACTTCTCTCGCCTTGCTTCAGTGGCACAAAGTGCACAACAGTTCGGCTCACCTATACAAAAATGCAAGCATTTCTGTGCAGGATTCGCCTCCTAGTTGTTCTGGAGACAACGAACAGAGAAGCCTTCGTTCTTACTGTCGTCGTCGATGTACGCGTCGTGGTCGATGTACAAGTCGCAGTCGTAGAGCAAGCGCATGTGGTAGGCGGATGTGCTAGTGCCCCAGCTAGCAGACCAGAAGAAGGCGTAGTCGCCGGCATCGTAGCAATAGCCATAGTTGGAGCAGTCGCCTGCAGGGAGCGCGGAGAAGCCGTAGGTATCCTTTCCGTTGCCATTGCGGTCCCAACCGCTGCCCGACTTAAGAGCCTTACTAGCAGCGCTGGAACCACCAACTGCCGTAAACAGGGTATTCCATTCCGTCTTTGTCGGCAGGTGCCAACCACTGGGGCACACGCCTTGAACAACTGTCGGCAGCTTACAGGTCTTACCATAACCGCAGGTCTGAGGATTGTCTGCATCGTTTGCCAGTGCAACGGAGTCAATGGCCGCAGCCCAGGTATAAAGGCGACCGGTTACATCACAATTCTCGGCCTTATCGTCATAGCACCAGGATTTGCCCTTCAGACTCGGCGTCTTTGTAGAATCGGCATAGTTCAGGTTCTCGGCCATCCACACCTGAGTTCCGATCTTTACAGTCTTGTAAACTTGTCCGTCACGAGAGTCTGTCAAACTTCCGTAGGTGATTTCCGGATTCAGGCGAACCTCCTTGGGCACGTCCCAACTCCAACCCTTCAGGCTTACCCAACCCTTGCTAGAGCAGTAGTATTTATTGGTTGCAGTCTCTTTGCCGTTCATGGTCTTGCCGACTTCGGAATTGGAGCATTTTTCACCATAGGTGTCGTAGTCAATTTCTGCGGCCTCCTGCCAGTTGCTGTTCTTGCACACGTAGTAAGTTTCACCGCTCTTGCCGATTTCGCCGGCACGGTTGGTGGTGCAGCCCATTAGGCCCAAGCCCACATCATTTGCATTAGCTACCACCCACTTATCCAGGGCCTCGTCGTACTTGTACTGAGTTGCCACCCACTTATCCAGGTCCTTGTCGTACTTGTACTGCGCATCGGTGGAGTCATCCTTCTTGATATAGCCATCGCGAGCTTCTACCCAGACTTCACCATTACAGATATAGCGGGTTTTAGTACCATAGGCTTCAACAAGTTCGTTGGTGGCTGCGGCAATTTCGCCCTTGCTATCGGCTTCGCAAGCCTCTAGGCCATAATTTGCATACCAGAAATTACGCACATACTTTTCAAAATCCGGAGCAGCCCCCAGGCCCCAGCTATTGATGTTGGAACGAATCGATGAAAGCCTACCATTCAAGTCTTGTTCGTTTGCCCATTCCGCAATCCTTGCCTTTGTGGAAGCGTCATTCCATTCGCCATCCTTCTCAATGTCGGTTGCGAACTTGGTCAAAAGTTCAGTGAGTTTCGCTTCGCTACGGTCTCCCTGCATCAAGATACTCAAGGCCAAAAGAGCGGCATCGCCTTCACCCTCGCCAAAGATGTTCAGATCTTCGGAGTTGGCAAAATCGCCCTGAATACCAAAGGCGTTAAAGATTTCTGCCTCGGCCTGTTTCTTGGCTGCAGGAACATTCACGCCGGTGCCCACCAGGTAAAGGGCGCGCTCGTACTCCAGGTGAGTCAGCAAGTTGATGTTCACCTTTTCGCGGTCGCTAAGGTCCGTAAGTGCGTTCAAGGTAATGGTACCGCCAGACTTTTTACCGCTGACTTCATTGCGGTAGTAGCCACTGGCTTCGAGCAATGCATACTGGCTGGCCAAGGTAACGCTGGAAACGCCAAACTCACCGTTGTCGCTAGTAATCTTGCCTGTAAAGCTCTTACCGGTCTGTGCGTAGGTTTCGCCATCCAGTTCATAAAGCTTAACCGCCGAACCCGTCACGAACGGTCCCTTCTGGCTAACGCCTGCGATGGACTTTTTATTCGCACTTACTATAGAATCGCCATTTGCAGAGGTCCCAGAATTGGACTCGCCGTCACCGCAGGCCCAAAAGGCCAACGGGGCACAAAGCAGCGGAAGCATCAGCGAAATCCTTTTACGCATATAAAACTCCTAGGACAAAATGGAGATCATCTGTAAATAGAAATATACGCTTTTTTATAGATAAGCACAACAGACAAGTGCTAACTCAGCCACTTACATTCTGGACTTCGTCAAGCAAAAGGTACTGAAAATTCGGGTACACCTCGTTCAGCAGCATTTCCGCCTGTTCCTCGTTCCAGCCTTTTAGCAATTCATTATCATCGAAATTCAGGTAAGCAAAATTCTTCCCGCGCAGCATCAAAATAGCCTGGGTAGATTTCCCCACGCGACGAGGCCCCGTTAACAACTTTATGTTCGGGCTCTGGAGCAAGGCTTCAAAATCATACACCGTTTGACGTGTAAGGTAAGGCTCCGCCAAAAGGCGATCCCGTTCTTTTCGCTGATTGAGCACGGCACTTTTCATGCCTTAAAAACAGCATTTTTAGTCAACAAAACAATCATATTGAATAAAAAAGTTTAATTTTTATTCAATACAGTAAGCAAATTAAATAAAATGAATTAGACAACCTATTTTAGGTAAAAGTTTAATTGGAGTGGCGTTCTCACGCCACTTCGCTGCACCTCGGTTATAAAAACAAGCAAGCTTGTTTTTTCAACCCTCGGTTTGCTTTAGTTCTGGAGACAACGAACGGAGAAACCGAGGTTCTTACTGAGGTGGCCCACGCAGGCATACTCGCCGTAGTAGTACAAGCCCATGCTATAGGCGTCGTAGCTACCGAGCTCGCTAGCAGACCAGAAGTAGGCGTAGTTGCCAGCATTGTAGAAACCGCCATTGCCGTCCCTGTAGCCAGCAGGGAGCGCGGAGAAGCCGTAGGTATCCGTTCCGTTGCCATTGCCGGACCAGCCACTGCCCGACCAGCCACTGCCCGACTTAAGAGCCTTACCAGCAGCGCTGGAACCACCAACAGCCTTGAACAAGGTCTCCCATTCATCATAACTCGGCAGGTGCCAGCCCTCGGGGCACACGCCTTGAACAACCGTCGGCAGCGTACAGGTCTTACCATAACCGCAAATCTGAGGATTGTCTGCATCGTTTGCCAAGGCAACAGAGTCAATGGCCGCAGCCCAAGTGTAAAGGCGACCGGCTACATCGCAGTTCTCAGTCTTATTGTCATAGCACCAGGAATTGCCCTTCAGGCTCGGTGTCTTTACAGAATCCGCGTAGTTCAGATTCTCAGCCATCCACACCTGATCACCGATCTTTACGGTCTTATAGGTCTTATAGGTCTTATTGTCGCGGGTGTCAGTCATCTCGCCATACGAAACCTTCGGATTCAAGAATTCATCCTTCGTCATATCAAAAAGACCGCGACTGCTATTGGACTTCGGGTCGTCCTTCTTGCTGCTGGAGGAACCGGGCTTGACAGATGAAGAGGAATCGTCGCCGTCCGTTTCGTCATCGGAAATCCATTTGCCGTCTTCGCAGATGTAGGCGGTCTTTTCATCCTTCACGTAGGCGGTAGCGCCCTCACGCTTGCCGCTGCAAACAGGCAAGTCATCGAAAGTCGCAACAACCAAATCGGACTCGGATACGGAGCCATTTGCAGAAGCTCCGGAACTGGATTCGCCGTCACCGCAGGCCCAAAAGGCCAACGGGGCACAAAGTAGCGGAAGCATCAGCGAAATCTTTTTACGCATATAAAACTCCTAGGACAAAATGGAGGTTATCCATAAATAGGAATATATGTTTTTTTATAGATAAGCACAACAGACAAGTGCTAACTCAGCCCTCACAAGCGGGCAATGCTCGCCGCAAATTCAACGAAATCGTTCAGGTTATTCTTGACAATGGAGTAAATTACTTTATTGTCAATAACTTCCATTGACAAACCTCTTTATTTTTTTTCGGCACAGCAAGCACGGACAATCGGTAAAACAACTATTTCAACAAAACAACGCAAGCCAATTTCTAAACGCAATTTTTCATTTATCTTTTTTCTAAATTTTGCAGGTAAAATTTCAAGCCCTCGCGCCTCGTGCCTCGAACCTGGAACCTATAAATGAGCGAAGATATTTTAAAGAAGATTGTTGACAAGAGACGTGCAGACATTGAACGCCTTGGTCTCACCTTTGGCTTTGACATTCCCGAAAAGCGTACCGTTGGCCGTTGCGAATTTCTCGGCCGCCCGGGTCCCATTCTCGAAGTCAAGCGAGCTTCGCCCTCCAAGGGGGACATTGCTCCGGACTTGGTTCCTGCAGACTTGGCTTGCACCTACGCCGCCGCCGGCGCACAGGCAATTTCTGTGCTTACGGAAACCAACTACTTCAAGGGAACTTTGGCAGACCTGATTACGGTGGCAAAGGCCGTTGACAATGGCGACGGAACCAAGAAGTGCGCCGTACTCCGTAAGGACTTCTTGCTGTTCGAAGATGAAATCGACATCGCTTACCGCTGCGGTGCCGATGCGGTTCTTTTGATTGCCCGCATCCTGGATGACGAACAGCTGATTAAGATGGCCAAGCGCGCCCAGAGTTTCGATATGCAGGCCTTCGTGGAAGTCCGTGAACCGGATGATCTGAGAAAGCTGAATCTTGTTTTGGAAACGTTGGACAAGGAAGCTGCCGGCGACGCAGCGAAAAGTGCCGAACGCACCATCGTTGCTGGCGTAAATTCCCGCGACCTGGCAACCTTCCACATCGACCCCATGGTTCCTGCGGCTATCCGCAACAAGTTGCCGGCAAAGGCTGTTTTTGAAAGCGGCGTACACACTCCTGCCGATGCCGCATTCGCCCGCAGTCTGGGCTTCAAGGGAATTCTCGTTGGCGAAGCCGTGGCAAAGAACCCGCCCCTGGCCGCAAAGCTGGTTGAAGCATTCGCTGCAGCCGAAGATAACCGCCGCGGTGACTTCTGGAAAACCTTTGCAGAGCGCCGCGATGCCAAGCGCGCCGCCTACGCAGCACAAATCCCCATGGTCAAGATTTGCGGCATCACCCGTGAAGAAGACGGCTTTGCCGCCGCCGAAATGGGCGCCGACATGCTGGGTTTCGTTTTCAGCAACACCAAGCGTCTGACCAACGAAAAGTTCGTTCGCGACTTTACCCAGCTGCTCCGTAGCGAATACGAAGCCGAAGGAAAGCTTTGTCCTCTGTTTGTTGGCGTCATTACCGAGACCACAACAGAGGAGGGCAAGACCGCCATTAAGCTCGCCGCCGAAGGCATTCTGGACGCAGTGCAGTTCCACGGATTTGCAGCACCCAGCTTTGACAAGGGAGATTCCGGGTCGGTGCCCGGAATGACAAGTTCACTCCCCTGCTATAACGCACTACGCATCGGCGAAGAATCCGACTTCGAAAACTTCGCTGCCATCCGCAAGCACGGCGAGCCCCGCGTTCTTCTGGACGCCAAGGTAGAAGGCATCCCCGGCGGATCCGGCCAGCGCATTCCCGAAGAACTGCTCCGCGAAAAAGCAGGCGAAACACCCTTCTGGCTCGCCGGCGGCATCACTCCCGAGAATATCGGTGACATTTGCGCAAAATTCTCCCCCGAACTTGTGGACGTGTCCAGCGGCGTTGAAGACGCTCCCGGCATCAAGAACGTGGAAAAGTTGCAGCAGCTGTTCGGCAACCTGTTTGAGAATTTGAAGTAAGTCGAACAGATTGA
>JAKSIE010000103.1 GCA_024398995.1 Fibrobacter sp. | reverse complement strand
GCAGGCAAGGCCTGCAATCTTATAAATGTTCTTCATAACCCTTGTTCCTTTCTAATTTTTGATCAGACTGATCAAATTCAGAATTCTGAACAAAATGTAAAAAAAACGAAACATTCGTCAACGCGCTAAATCTACTTCACGTTGACTTTCTGCAGGTGGTTTCCTTGGCGGATGAGGTAAGTGCCGGGAGTTTTGTATTTTGCGAGCAGTGCGTTTTGAATGGTTTCGCTGCGCAGCTGATTCAATTGCAAGGTTCCAAGGTAGCGGCCTTGCAAATCGAATACGGTTGCTTCGCCAGAGATCACCTTGAATGTTGCGACATTCGTGATGATAGAAGCAGAGCCTTCGGAACTGCTGGATTCCGCGACAGAATTACTAGAAGCAGTAGAACTGCTGGACTTGATTGTTCCGAATTCATAAGCGCCCAGGTCCGGGGCCTCACCCACAAAAAGCTGGCCAATGTCTTCGCCCTTGTCGATGGCGCGGCTCCCCTCCTTCAATTTCAAGAAGTTCAAATCAGGAACACTGCCATCAGGATTTCGCGGGCCAAGAATTCCAGGAATCTTGGAGAGGTCTTCACCCGTTACCGTCATACTGGGATCGTCTACACTTTCAAAATCCGATTCATCCAGATTCAGGTTAAAGTTCCAGGTGTTGTTTTCGCCGGTAGGACAATCCACATACACATCGTGAGTAGCATCCTTCATCCAGCACGATCCAATCTGGGAATTCTTATTCGGGATGGCGATGTTGTTCTTAAGCACATGGGCGTTATCGCCAAACAAGGGCATCACATCTGCAGTGCGATTTAGGTCCGCATCATAAGTTGTGGAGGCCATGCCGAATGAGCGGTCTCCGTTTTTATAAGCGGTGTTGTTGATCCAAGTGCTTCCTGCATTGGTATAATTGGAATAGAAACCGTTAGCTACGTTATTCCAGGCCACACAATTTTTAATGATATGATGGCCGGCACCTGTGCGACTGTAACCCATCTTAAAGCCGTGGCCATTTACTCCCGGAGGCGTTGCGGTTCCATACTTGATATAACCATTGCCCATGGCATAGCTGTTTTCTACAATGACAGGGAATTCCTGCGCAAGAACATCATAACCGTCGTCGCTGTTCCACCAGGAACGGCAACCCACAAATCTTGTAGTATCGCCATCGTACTGATAATGTACGCCAAAGCCATCGGCATTTTCGCCATCGCCCTGCCAGCCCGTGGGGTCGTAATTGTCGTGGGCGTCGCAGTTCAACACAAGATGGCCACCGCCTCCAGAGGCTCCGTCATGAATGAAAATTCCCGGGCCCGCATTATGATGGCTGTCGATTTGTTCCAGAATAATATGCTTACTTGCGTAAAGGAAAATTCCGGAATTGGAATTGCACTTCATGGGAGTGTTGCGGACTTCGAAACCTTTCAGATGCAAGTATTTTGCCGCCACCACAATGGGAGACGTCGTCATGACGCTGTCGATGGTTCCCTTGTTCCTACAGGCTTGACCGATAGGGAGATTTGTGCCGTCAAAAATCGGGCGTTCCCCAGGGTATGCGAAATAATAAATGCGCTTGTCGTCGCTTTCGCCACTGGCGGTCAAAAGAATGCCCGCCGTCATCTCGTAGCGCTTGTAGTAAACCGTATCGTTCAGGTCGTACACGCCCCCACGAACCCAGACCGTATCGCCCGCCTTCACAACGTCGTTCGCCTTGTTGAGGGAAGCGAAAGGCTTTTCCTTGGAACCGACGGCATTATCGTTTCCGCCAACAGCCACATAATAGGTTGCGCCAAAGGCCTGGGCCGCCATCATGGCTAACCCTAACGAAAAAAAGAACTTCTTGTCCATAAACACCTCTTGCATTCATTTATAGTAAATAAATGAATTTTTATCAAACACCAATAACAGCTCCAAGTTAATACATGGAACTTTTTTACAAAGATGACATTTTTGTTATTCTATTTCTCGGCTTTGGCTTTTGGTTTTGGGCCTTTGGCGGCCTGGGTGGCGAGAGTGTCGAACAACATGTTCGCCGGAGTGGACCGGCAGGGAATTTTCGTTGTGGGCAATATTTCCACAAAGACTTTCCCCAACATTTTTGGATTGTCCCGTCAGGAGGTCGTTGTTTATTGTCATATAATACAAGATAATCAAAAGTTTTTATTTGTCAAGTTTTCGTTTTTTCATATATTTAAACCGTTCAAAACTTAAAAAAGGAATAAATATGCGTAATTGTGCATCTCTTAAGATTGATGGTCCCTGCAAGACCTACCTTGAAGAATCCGAACTTCCGAAGCAGTGGTACAATGTTCGTGCCGACATGAAGAAGAAGCCGGCTCCGCTCCTGAACCCGGGTACCGGCAAGCCCATGACCGCTGCCGAACTGGAAGGCGTGTTCTGCTCCGAACTGGTCAAGCAGGAACTGGACAACGACACCGCATATATCGAAATTCCCGAAGACATCCGTACTTTCTACAAGATGTACCGCCCGTCTCCGCTGGTTCGTGCCTACTTCCTGGAACAGGCTCTCGGCACTCCGGCTCACATCTATTATAAGTTCGAAGGTAACAACACCAGCGGCAGCCACAAGCTGAACTCCGCTATCGCCCAGGCCTACTACGCCAAGCAGCAGGGCCTTAAGGGTGTGACCACCGAAACTGGTGCTGGCCAGTGGGGTACCGCTCTTTCCATGGCTTCTGCCTTCTTTGGCATCGACTGCCAGGTTTACATGGTGAAGTGCTCCTACGAACAGAAGCCCTTCCGTCGCGAAGTGATGCGCACCTACGGCGCTTCCGTCACTCCGTCTCCTTCTATGAACACCAACGTTGGCCGCAAGATCAACGAAGAATTCCCGGGTACCACCGGTTCTCTGGGCTGCGCTATTTCCGAAGCTGTTGAAGCTGCCGTGACTCAGGATGGCTACCGTTATGTTCTGGGTTCTGTTCTGAACCAGGTTCTTTTGCACCAGTCCGTTATCGGTCTGGAAGCCCAGGCTGCTTTCAAGAAGCTTGGTGTTAAGCCCGATATGATCATCGGCTGCGCAGGTGGTGGTTCTAACCTGGGTGGTTTGATTTCCCCGTTCATGGGCGAAAAGCTCCGTGGCGAAGCTGACTACGATATTCTCGCAATCGAACCTGCAAGCTGCCCCAGCCTTACCCGCGGTAAGTACGCTTACGACTTCTGCGATACTGGTAAGGTTTGCCCGCTGGCCAAGATGTACACTCTGGGCTCCGGCTTCATTCCGTCTGCAAACCACGCTGGTGGCCTGCGCTACCACGGCATGAGCTCCATCCTTTCTGAACTCTACGATCAGGGCTACATGCGCGCTGCTTCCGTGGAACAGACCAAGGTGTTCGAAGCTGCCCGCCTCTTCGCTCAGACCGAAGGTATCTTGCCTGCTCCGGAATCTAGCCATGCTATCCGCGCTACCATCGACGAAGCTCTCCGCTGCAAGGAATCTGGCGAAGCCAAGACCATTCTCTTCGGCCTCACCGGTACCGGTTACTTCGACATGGTTGCCTACCAGAAGTTCAACGACGGCGAAATGAACGACTACATCCCCACAGATGCAGACATCGCTGCAAGCCTCGCAAAGTTGCCCAATGTAGGCTGCTAATAAAAGCCCCACATTATTCTGAAAGTCCCGTAGGTTTTAAAAAGCCTGCGGGATTTTCTTTTTTTTGTCTCGGGCGACTCTCGTTATAGCACTAGCCTATAAAAATAAAGTTTTCTATTTTACGTTATGTGTTAAAAGGAGTCATTTAATGAAGTGTTTGAAGTTTAAGTCTTTTGTGGGTGCAGTCGCCATGGTTGCTGCCATGGGTGCATTCACCAACGTAATCGCCGCCCCCGCCAAGGCCCCTAAGGCCGCTGCCCAGGATGAAGTCATCAAGATTGTCCGCGTGGATGACAGCAATTTTGAAAAGGAAATTCTTTATTCTGACAAGCCCACCATTCTGGATGTGTTCTCTTCCAGCTGCCCGCCGTGCCTCATCATGATTCCTACCCTCATCGACATCGCCAAGAAGTATCCCGATGTGAAGGTGGCTTCCGTGGGTTTTGACGAACCCAATGTTCAAAAGATTAAGAACACCTTGCCTATTCAGGCCTTCCCCACTTTCTTCTTGATTAAGGATGGCCGTATCGTTAACCGCATTCAGGGCGCAGCCAGCGAAGAACAGTTGTTGGCAGCTCTGCAGTACACTCCCAAGGCACAGCCTACAGCTAAGCCTGCCAAGGCAAAGAAGACTGGAACACAGAAGCTCACTTGCTCTACCAATGGTCAGTTTGGCGGCATCCAGAATCACGTGACCATGTCTCTGGTGATTACCGACGATCATATTGACAACGTGGACCTGGTGACCGACGTATTTGTGACTCCCGAAATGGAAAGCCGTCGCGCACAGCTCAAGCAGATGTTCCTTCAGAGCGGCAAGGGCACTGTAGAAGAAACCATGACCGGCTTCAGACTGCATACTGCAAACGAAAGCCCCTTTATCAAGGCCATGAATATGCAGCGCAAGTCCAGCTACGCCGAAATGAAGGCCGGCCTGGAACTGCAGGGTTTCAAGTGCAAGTAATTTAGAACAGCTTGTAGAATTTGTTTCGGCTGCGAGTTCCGTTCATGTTCTGCACGCGGCCCTTGGCATCAAATTTTGCACGGTTCATTAGAGGTGTTGCAGGAATGCGCACCTCTTTTTTGATGCTTTCGGTGGAATCGCCGGGCTTGTCGGGCGTTACAATGTCTTCGTCGATGGTGTACCACTGGGCGTTGCTAAAGTCTGCGGTAGCTTCCTTGGGGGCCTCAGTGCGATTGGCTCCATAGTTTGCGTCAGCTAGCATTCCGTCATCCACCATGCCGTAGAATACACCCTTCGTCAACTGTTGACTGAAGTTGTTTTCCAGGTCGCCGCGGAGCTGTGCCGTTCCGCTTAATTTCTTTCCGGATACTGCCCACATCACACCCTGCACCTGGGCGTCGTCAGTGATGGTACTGTTCACGATGATAGAAAGTGCGCCCACCTTGGCGTTTCCGCTGATGGTTCCGCTGACAAGCCAGGCGTCATCTTCCAGCACGGCGTTATCGCCAATGGTTCCTGCGGTAACAAGGGCTCGGCCGCGGACCACTGCCTTACCGCTAATGGTTCCACCATTTACTACTGCAAAGTCTTCGATGCGAGCATTTCCGCTAATGGTTCCGCCGTTCACCACGGCACTCGGCCCCACGTAAACGGTGGCGTCCACCTTGGCCTTGGAACTTACCCAACCGCCGCCATTTTCATGGCGCTTGAATCCGGTTGCCGTCTGAGAGGCTGCATTATAGCCTGCTGGTTTCCAAGCTCCATTCTCATAGCCTTCGGGCTTGCCGTTTTCTACGCGAATCATGTAGGGGTAGCGATAGAGAGTATAATAGAACTGGTCCCAGGTAATGGTGTACAAGTCCTTGGGGGTGGCTGTTACCGTAAGCCACAAGGCCTTGTCGGTGGGCTTCGTTTCAATTTCCAAGTTGAAGGCGGTACCCGACTTCATTTCGCTATAGCGGGGCGTGCCATCGGCACCTTCCGCCACCAGGCCGACAGTCCAGCTGGAGCCCGGATCAGGCATCTTTTCCGGAGAGAAGTTACAAAGGTTCTTTTGCATCCATTTGTTGGAGGCTGCGGACCATTCCCAGATGGATTCCGTTCCAAAGCAGCCGTATTCTGCGGAAGGCTCCGACTGCTGCACAATACCGCGGAACTTAACGGTTACCTTTCCGGCGGAGTCCGGATAGAGGCGTACCAGGTTGTAGCCAAAGCGTTGAGGAGCCCAGTAGCTGGGAACCTGATAGTAGGCGGCCTGTGCGGAACTTTCGGCGGCCTCTTCTTCCCCCGTCATTTGATTAAGCATGGTCACACGACCGTGCCTGCGATAGATATCGCCATAGCCTGTAGCCCTGCGGGTTGTGAATTCATAATCGCCCCAGGTCTTTTTGTAAAGAGTTTTTTTAGCACCGGCATATTCTAAGGTGGCGTTCTTCATGGCGAACTTGCCTAGCTGCTGAGTCAAATCAGAATACTGCCAATCGTAAGCGCCAATCATGGCGTCGAATGGAGTCTGGGTCTGGTAACCAGCATCCCCATCGTTAAGCTTGTTCATCCACATGCGATTTACGGCTTGAACGCCCTTCCAGCCGCCACCGAATTCTTCCTTCAGGTGTTCCATGAACTGCC
>JAKSIE010000102.1 GCA_024398995.1 Fibrobacter sp. | reverse complement strand
TAGTTAATAGTGAACAGTTAAAAAAGCACATCTTCACTATTCACTATTCACTATTAATTGTTCATTGTTCATTGTTAATTGTTAATTTCCGCGTGACGACTCCCCAAAATTCATGTCTTCCAAGCGTGTGCCTACTGTCTACCGTCTACTATCTACTATTTACTTTTCCTCAAAAGCTGACCCTGAGTTTCCTCAGGGTGACAGCAAAAAAAATGCACGTAAATGCTGAAACCTGACCCCTGATACCTGATACCTGACACCTCATACCTAATGACGACTCCTCAAAATTCAGGTTTCACGGACAGCAGATAGCTTTGGTAATTTAATAGCATTGTCAAAATAGTGAATAGTTAATAGTGAACAGTTAAAAAAGCACTACTTCACTATTCACTGTTCACTATTCACTGTTCACTCTTTCTATCTTTCCCCCTGTACTTTTATCTCGAGTTTACCATGACTGCAGAAGAACTTTACAACCGTCTCAAATCCGTCCAGCCGGGTTCCGTCCTTTGCACCTATTCCATGGAAAAAGTGGAACAGATGCTGCCGCTCATCAACGAAATCAACGAGCGCAAAGCCGCACAGGACACAGTCATCCTCGCCCACGCCTACTGCGCACCGGAAATCATCCTCGGTGTTGCCGACTACACGGGCGACAGCTACAAGCTGAGCGAAGACGCCACGAAGGTCACGCAGAAGAACATCCTCTTCTCCGCCGTCCGCTTCATGGGTGAAACAGCAAAGATTTTGAACCCGCAAAAGAACGTCATGATTCCAGGGCCTCTCACGGGTTGCAGCCTCGCCGATTCCATTACGGCAGCCGAGGTAGCTGCTCTCCGCGAAAAATACCCGGACTACACGTTCGTCTGCTACATCAACACGACCGCCGATGTGAAGGCCGCCTGCGACGTTTGCGTCACGAGCGGTAACGTCATGAAGATTGTGGAAAACCTCCCAACCGACAAAATTTGCTTCGTTCCGGACCGTCTCATGGGTAAGAATATCATCGACGAGATGAAGAAGCGCGGCGTCAAAAAGGATATCGTTTTGCATTCGGGCTTCTGCTATGTTCACCAAACATACGACCCGGAACTCATCCAGTTCTTCCGCAGCCAGAACCCGGGCCTCAAAGTTGTGTGCCATCCGGAATGCCAACCGGAAGTAGCCCTCCTGAGCGACTACGTCGGAAGCACCGGCCAGATGGTTCCTTACATTCGCGACTTGCCCGCCGGCACTCCAGTCTTGCTTTTAACGGAATGCGGCCTTGTGGCGCGCATGCAGTACGAATACCCGGACAAGCAATTCATCGGCAGTTGCAGCATGTGCAAGTACATGAAGTCCAACTCGCTTGAAAACATTCTCGAAACACTCCGCCACCCCGAAAAGGCGGAACACATCGAACTTGAAGAAGCCACCCGCGTCAAGGCAAAGAAGTGCATCGACGCCATGTTCCACTACGCAAACCTTTAAACAACATGAAAAAAACACTTCTTACCACAATCCTTCTCTGTTCTCTTCTGGCTTTACAGTCTTTCGCTCAAGAAGGTGAAGGCTACTGGCCACGTGCATACTACGCAGGCCTTGGCATGGGCGTTGTTGCAACTCGTGGTGATATAGGAAACGACGATAACGTTGTATACAAACTCGATGATGGAACCACAGAAACAGTCCATTTTCCAGCATTGGACTTACTTGCAATGCCGGATTTCATCCTTGGCGTAAACATCCGCGAATTTTCCTTGTCGGTAAACTTCAACTATTGGCGTTACACCGAAGTCATGGGAGGCTTTCCTGACGAATCCAACGAACAAGGTGTACGCATCTACCGTTTGGGTTTTGAATTTGCATACAATCTCTACTGGCCAGAATTTTTCCAGCCGAGAATAGGCATCGGGTATGCCTACACAAATATTCGAACAAATGAATGCGTTTTCCCATCCGACACAGAAAAAGAATTAACATCGGCCGAATTGATGGGGTCGTCGTTTGCACTCATTTTGGGAATTCGTTATTTTTGGACAGACCACATCGTCCTACAACCGGACCTTAAATTTTACGAAGCTTGGTTTAGCCACCTAAACACAAAGGAAATGGGCACATTCGACTTGAAACATAAAAAATGGCAGACATTTGCCGTTATGGAAGTTGACTTAATCTGGCAATTTTAGCGAACCTTGCCAAACAACGATTGGACGCCACAATAGTATTATTCTATCTTTGGCGTCATGAAAAACATATCTAGATTCATCTTAGCATTTTCGCTCACAATTGCATCTACAACTTTCGCCATGGACGAGAACGGCTGGGCAACGGTTCCAGAAATTCTTTCCACATTTGATTCAAAGGCCCCCTTCGGAAACAGGCCAGGCTACGTAAAACCTCTCGTAAACAACATAGGAACCATTCTCAACAGCAACTGGATTTCCAGCGCCACTGTCGAAAAATCTTTATCCATTGAATACGGAATTCCTATAGCCATAGCGCCACTTGGTGACGACGACCGCACCTACGGAAACAACAGCCCGACAATTTTTGGCGACAACAATGCCCTAAACGCCTTAAATTACGACAACACCATAGGATGCAACAACCAGTTCCCTTACGATGCCCTTGGATGCCCTGTCATAAACGGAAGCGAAGAACTGAACGGACTTAGCGCATTCACATACCCCTATCTTCAACTTGCCCTAAGCGCATTCCATGTTCGTATTGCACTTCGCGGCATGTGGCTTCCGGCAATCGAAAACTTAAGAGACTTTAACCTGTACGGTTTCGGCCTGCAATACAGCTTTGGGCATTTCTACCAGTATCTGCTGCCTAGAATTCTCCAGCCACTCAATATAAGCTTCATGTTTGGCTACACTGCAAATGCCATCGGCTACCGCCCAGACGATTACACCGGCCAATTGGACATGGATTTCACATCGTACACTTTTGGAGCCGTTATTGGTTATAAGATTTTCGACTTAGTCGAAGCCATGATGACGCTTGGCTACCAAAGCTCGAAGATGAAATCCTCCGGCCACCTTTACCAAGGCAACATACTTTTCCCCGATCATGAATTCACTCCAGACATTACCGTCAAGGGCGATAACGGATTCCGCATAGGCTTCGAAGTCGCACTCCAAATTGGTGGATACCATCCAGTCGTTGGTTACGACAACGGCAACAAGTCCTCCTTCACGACAAACATCATCTACTTCAAGCAGACGTTCGGAAAGGACAAGTCCCCGGCAGAAATTGCTAAGGAAGAAGCCGAAAAGAAGGCAAAGCAAACAGAATCTGCACGTGAAAAAGCAGACAACATGGATAAGGAATTGAAGGCGGAAACCGAGGAAGAAAGCGAAGAAGAATCCGAAGACAACTCCGATGAAGAATCAGAGGAAGAAGCCGAAGACAATTCCAGCGAGGAGTCCACTGAAAGTTCTGAAGATAATTCCGAAAGCGAAACTTCAAACGAAGAAGAAAGCACTGAAGAAAATTCAAGCGAAGAAGAATTTTAACATAATTCAAAAGAAGGCATAAGATGATTACATTCCTAATTGGTGTCGCCATCCTTATCGGTGGCTACTTCACTTACGGTAAGTTCGTCGAGCATGTTTTTGGCCCCGACAACCGCAACACCCCAGCTATACAAAACCCAGATGGAGTCGATCGCATGGTGCTTCCGCACTGGAAGAACGTGCTCATCCAGCTTTTGAACATCGCAGGTATCGGTCCTGTGATTGGCGTAATTCTCGGTATCAAATTCGGCGCCATCGTGTTCATTTTGCTTCCAATCGGAAACGTCTTCGGTGGAGCAGTCCATGACTACTTCTCCGGCATGATTAGCATGCGCAACAACGGCGTAAACGTCCCGGCACTTTCCCGCAAGTTCCTCGGCAAGGGTCCGTCCAAGGTCGTGATGGCACTCATTTCCGTGGCTCTCATTCTCGTTGGGGCCGTATTCACAAACACGCCAGCTGCCCTCATCAATACCCCGATTATCGCGGGTTCTGCCGTTTCGCCTACTTTGTTCTGGATTGCAGTCGGCGTCATTTTCGCCTACTACTTTGCAAGCACGTTCTTCCCCATCGATAAAATTATCGGACGCATTTACCCGGTTTTCGGCGGCCTTTTGATTATCGCCTCCCTCGGCATTCTCATCGGCATCGCCCCGCAGATTAACACGCTTGACGAATTCAGCTTCTCCAACATTCTTTCGAACTTCACACAGCACCCGGCCCACCAGCCGATTCTCCCGATGCTTTTCGTGACGATTGCCTGCGGCATTATCAGCGGTTTCCACAGCACGCAGAGTCCGCTTGTCGCCCGCACCGAAAAAACAGAACACACCGGTCGCCAAACCTTCTACGGCATGATGATTGTGGAAGGCCTTATCGGCATGATTTGGGCAGCCGGCGGTATGTACATCTACCACCAGATGCCGGAACTCATCACAGGCGCAAGCGGTGTCAAGGTCTTGAGCGAACTTGTTTCAACAGTCATTCCGTTCGCTCCAATTTCTATTCTCGTAGTCGTCGGTGTCATCGTCCTTGCCATTACCAGTGGCGACACGAGCCTTAGAAGCCTCCGCCTCACCATTGCAGAACTTTTCAACATCGACCAGAAGAGCACAAGGAACCGTTTGATTCTCATTGTTCCAATGTTCGCCATCTGCGCATTGCTCATTTTCTGGAGCAACCTAAACCCGGAAGGTTTCAACATCCTGTGGAACTACTTCAGCTGGAGCAACCAGCTCATGGCTGTCTGCAGCCTGAGCGTCGCTGTCGTTTACCTCCGCAGCAAAAAGAAAAACTTCTGGATAGCCCTTATCCCGTGCATGTTCATGACCTTCATCACCTGCGACTACATTCTGTGGGTGAGCCCGGAAAACCTGAAGGGCGCTCCGCTCGGCTTCGGTCTCGACTACAAGACAGCCCTCGTCATAGCCCTTCACGATGCGGCAATCCTCGGATTTTTGCTCTGCACCCGCGGCAAGATTCTTTCGCAGATGCCGAACTATAACGCCGACTACTGGGATCCTGCTAAAGACCTGAAAAAGTAATTTGCAGGACATTTCCACCTAAAAAAACAAAACAGAGTTTAAACAGCTCTGTTTTTTTTATTTTTTTTCGCAAAAACGCATGAAATTTTATATATTTAGACTTTCCCAAATGTTAAAGCGGCCGTTCGCCTAGCGGATAGCCGTTTTTAATTTTTTTGTATTGGGCAAATGCCCGAAGGACAAAAGAAATGATCGATAGAAGCAAACACTTCCTCCGCTTGAACGACTGGAGCGAAGAACGCATCCTCGAAACCGTAAAAATTGCCTCGCAGCTTAAAAAGGAAGTCCATGCAGGCAAGGTCTCTGATCGTCTCCACGGCCAGAACATCGGCATGTTCTTCGAAAAGCCCTCGCTCCGCACCATTACCACATTCCAGGTGGGCATGAACCAGCTTGGCGGCCACGCCGTGCTGCTCGCTCCGGATTCCATCGGCCTTGGCAAACGCGAAAGCGTCAAGGACGTTGCCCGCTGCCTCAGCCGCTGGGTGAACGCAATCGTCGTCCGTTGCTTCAAGCAGGATCTCGTCGAACAGCTCGCCGAATTCGGAAGCATTCCGGTCGTGAACGCTCTTACCGACGACTACCACCCGTGCCAGGCCATCGCCTTCGCCCAGATGATTGAAGAAAATCTCGGCGGCATGAAGGGTAAAACCGTCGCCTTCATCGGCGATGGCAACAACGTCGCAAACTCCTTCCTCGCTCTCGCAAGCAAGGTCGGCATGAACTTCACTCTCGCCTGCCCGAAGGGCTTCGAACAACCGACCAAGGTTGTAGAAGAAGCACAGGAAGGCTTAAAGAAGCACGGTTGCCAATACCGCGTGTTCCACGACCCGAAGGAAGCCGTCAAGGATGCCGACATTCTTTACAGCGACGTATGGGTTTCCATGGGCCAGGAAGGCGAAAAGGCTACAAAGCAGAGCCATTTCCTCCCGTTCCAGATAAACGACGAACTCCTGAAGCTCGCTCCTTCCCACTGCAAGGTTTCCCACTGCCTCCCGGCTCACCGCGGCGAAGAAATCACCGATTCCGTGATGGACAACCTCGACGTGAACATGAGCTTCGAAGAAGCCGAAAACCGTCTGCATGCCCACAAGGCCGTGCTCTGGCAGGTGATGGAAGCCAGCAAGTAAAAAGCGCCATTTTGAAATTAACAATCAGCAGTGAGTAATAAGCTTGCTGCTTTTTTTGTGAGCTAAGGTCGCCCTTCGGGCTTTGAGGTATGAGGCATCAGGGGTCAGGTATCAGGTGTCAGGTATCAGGCGTCAGGCATCAGCATTTACGTGCATTTTTTTGCCGTCACCCTGAGGAAACTCAGGGTCGGCATTTTAGTAGGAAGTAGACGGTAGACAGTAAACACGCGCAGAGGGTTCTTGTTTTTTAAGGAATTATCCCGCGGAGGAGCTTGGGA
>JAKSIE010000101.1 GCA_024398995.1 Fibrobacter sp. | reverse complement strand
TGCGGCATTCCCTTGGGAGTGCCCTTTTGCTTAAAAAATTATAGTTTGTATAGGATCTTAATTCGGAGGTTTCATGTCGTCGGAAATCAGAGTCTATAAGGGTCACTACGCCAGTGGCACGGCTGTAGCCTGCGTTGATAGGCCCAACGATTTGCCTCTCTATGTATTGGCCTTTGTGGCGACGCTGTTTTAACATCTCTCGAAAAGAGTCCCTGTAAGATAAAAAAAGACCGTCTTTCAAAGGCGGCTTTTTTAGCTGTGATCTGCTGGTCTGATCTTTTCAGTCAAAATGGTGGGTGTCGAAAAGGATATCCTCAAGAAGAAGGCCGATGAACAGTGTCCCACCAAGGATAAGAATTGACCAAAATCCAAAGTAAAGTACGAAAGTAATTCCTGCGATCCAGCCAAATAATTTTTTTAGAAGTCCGCCATCATCGAAAATCATAATGACCTCTATTTCCAGTTGTCCTACAATCAATATACGTTCAAAAATCCTAAACGGATCTCCAGTTTATCATTTTATGGGGGGGGGGGACAGTTGTTTGGCTGCCCAAGAAGTTCTCTTGACATGGCTGGTAGATGTTAATATATTTTCGCTACCACCTTTTGGTGCGTTGCCGGGCCATGGCCTGTTTAGCCTAGCCCTAGTTTAGTATATGAACATTATCCTGTAAGGAGAGGGCTATGGCAAGACCGATTAAGGAAACCCCAATTCTTTTTGGTGAAGACGCCCGGCGCTTTGAAGCGCTCATGAAAGCAAATAAGAAAAATCCAGCAGAGCGGGAACGCTTGCTCGGAGTTTATCGTATCGCGTTGGATATGCTTAAGCGTGGAGAAGAATCGCAGCGAAGGGAGGAACTTGCGTGCAATGCAAAGTAGATTTTTCGCAAATTGAAATAAGAAAACTTAAGGGGTGTGAACTCGTTTCCGGCTTTGATTGCGGTGACGAGGATTTGAACGATTTTATTCAGAACGAGGCTTCCCTATATCGTCAAAGTCTTTTGGCGGTCAGTTATGTACTCGTTGAAAAGAATGCTCCTGAGAAGCCTTTGGCGTTCTGCAGCGTTGCGAATGATAAGGTTGCGCTTGGCGATTTTGCGAATAGTACTGAGTTTAATCGTTTTCGCAAAAAACAGGGATTCCCTCAATCAAAAAGATTGAAAAGTTACCCTGCGGTTAAGCTTTGCCGTTTGGGTGTTTCTAATGAGTTCAAGGGTGAAAATCTTGGAACCTTTATACTGGATTTTGTTAAGATGTTTTTTACGCAGGATAACAAGTCTGGATGCCGGTTTCTTACGGTGGATGCCTACATTGCGGCGATTCCTTTTTATGAAAAGAATGGGTTTAAAAAGCTTGGGTCGAAAAACGAGGGTGATCCTAGAACACGCCTCCTGTTTTACGACCTAAATGAAATTGCGGCCTAACTTCTCAAAAGGGTTTTTAAGGGGTGTCCCCGCAGAGGGGGCGGCTGCCCCCCTTTTTAATTTCTAATTGGCAAGCTACGCTTGCATTTAGTACGGCTCAATCATGCCATTTCACGCAAGCGTGAATGTCACGATGTTCGCCTTTTGCTAAATTTACGCCCGTATTTAATAGGGGGCTGTATGCCCCGAGGTAAACAATGGCAAAGTTATTCCGCGAAGTACAAAAGGAAGAAACCTTCCCGCAGATCGAAGAGCGCGTGCTCGGATTGTGGGATAAGGATGATAGCTTTAAGAAGTCTCTGGACAGCCGTCCGGAAACTGCACCCTATACTTTCTACGATGGCCCTCCGTTTGCAACTGGCCTTCCGCACTATGGTCACTTGCTGGCTGGTACCATCAAGGATATCGTTCCCCGTTACTGGACCATGAAGGGCAAGAAGGTTCCCCGCGGTTTCGGTTGGGACTGCCACGGTCTGCCTATTGAATCTCTGGTGCAGAACGAACTGGGTCTGGCTGGCGTTGCCGAAATCCAGAACCTGGGCGTAGATAAGTTTAACGAAACCTGCCGTAGCAAGGTTCTGAAGTACACCGGTGAATGGCGCAAGACGGTTCGTCGTATGGGCCGCTGGGTGGACTTCGACAAGGGCTACAAGACCATGGACAAGAACTTCATGGAATCTGTGTGGTGGGTGTTCAAGCAGTGCTTCGACAAGGGCCTCATCTATCAGGGCTACCGCATCCAGCCGTACAGCCCGGCTCTTGCAACTCCCCTTTCCAACTTCGAAACCAACCAGGGCTATAAGGACCGTCAGGACCCGTCCTTGACTCTTATCTTCCCGCTGGTTTCCGATGACGCTAAGTTTGCTGGCTCCAACATCCTGGTTTGGACCACCACTCCTTGGACTCTTCCTTCCAACTTCGCTATTGCAGTGAAGGCTGACGCCGAATACGTTTGCGTAGAACAGGACGGCAAGAAGTTCTGGGTCATGGGTACCCGCGCTGGCGCTTACTTCAAGCAGCCCAACATCGTGGACAAGTGCATGGGCTCTGACCTTGCTGGTCTCAAGTACGAAGCTTTGTTCCACATTAGCGACGCTTACGCCACCGCAGAAGAACTGGCCAAGCGTTATACCATCTACGTTGCCGATTTCGTTAGCGACGAAGACGGTGCCGGTGCTGTGCATATCGCTCCTTCCTTCGGTGAAGAAGACTTCCAGCTGGGCGCATCTCTTGGCCTGGGTCTTTTCGACCCGCTGGATACCGAAGGCAAGTTCACCGACAAGGTCCCCATGTGGAAGGGCCTGGGTGCAAAGGAAGCCGACAAGAGCATTATCGCCTACCTCAAGGAACAGGGCCGCGTGTTCAAGCACGAAACCTTCGTTCATAGCTACCCCCACTGCTGGCGTACCGGCGTGCCTCTGCTGTACCGCGCCCTCAAGACCTGGTTCTTGAAGATCGATGGCGAAGTCACCAACGCAGAAGGTGTCACCAAGACTTTGAAGGAATGGATGGTCGAAAACAACCAGACCGTGAACTGGGTTCCCGACCACATCAAGAGCGGCCGCTTTGGTAAGTGGATTGCCAACGCCCGCGACTGGAACCTTTCCCGTAACCGTTTCTGGGGTACCCCGATTCCTGTATGGATTGCTGACGACGGCGAAATGATCGCTGTGGGCTCCATCAAGGAACTGGCCGACCTCACCGGCGAAACTCTGGAAGACCTCCACAAGCACTTCGTGGACAAGATTGTCATCAAGAAGGATGGCAAGGAATTCAAGCGTACTCCGGAAGTGTTTGACTGCTGGTTCGAATCTGGCTCCATGCCTTA
The DNA here is from genome assembly GCA_024398995.1 of Fibrobacter sp. Classification (GTDB taxonomy): domain Bacteria; phylum Fibrobacterota; class Fibrobacteria; order Fibrobacterales; family Fibrobacteraceae; genus Fibrobacter. The sequence goes on along the minus strand of JAKSIE010000101.1, from coordinate 3,248 downwards.
TGCTAGCCGCCACTATCCGTTTGAAAACAAGGAACTGGTTGAAAAGAGCTTCCCGGCTGACTTCATTGCCGAAGGTCTTGACCAGACCCGCGGTTGGTTCTACACCTTGACCGTTCTTTCTAACGCTCTGTTCCAGAAGCCTGCCTTCAAGAACGTGATCGTGAACGGTATCATCTTGGCCGAAGACGGTTCCAAGATGTCCAAGTCCAAGAAGAACTATCCGGACCCCAACGAACTTATCGAACGTACCGGCGCCGACGCCATCCGCCTGTTCCTCATTAACTCTGCAGCACTGAAGGCTGAAGACCTGCGCTTCTCCGAAGAAGGTGTGAAGGGTATCGTGAAGCAGGTGATGCTCCCGCTGTGGAACGCCGTTAGCTTCTTCGTTTCTAACCACAACGCCGACGCCGCCAAGGGCCAGCTGAACTGGAATCCGGGTGAAGTGGTGAAGTCCGAAAACGAACTGGACCGCTGGATGCTTGCAACCTTGCAGGATCTGGCCGCCAAGGTCGAAGTGGAAATGAAGGCTTACCGTTTGTACAACGTGGTGCCTGCAATCATCGCCGCTGTGGATGACCTGACCAACTGGTACGTCCGTCGTAGCCGCCGCCGTTTCTGGAAGTCTGAAAACGATGGCGACAAGAATGCAGCTTACGCTACCATGTACAAGGTGCTGGTGGACTTCAGCAAGATTCTTGCTCCGTTCCTGCCGCTCCTGGCCGAAGAAATCTACCAGATTCTCGTTCGCGAAGTGGATGCCAACGCACCTGTTAGCGTTCACCTCTGTGAATTCCCCAGTGCAGACGAATCCTTGAAGGACGAAGCCCTGGTGCAGCGTATCGCAATGGTCCGCGGTATGGTGGAAATGGGCCGTGCAATTCGCGCTACAAACAACGTAAAGAACCGTATGCCGATTGCTTCCATGACTGTGGTGCCCCACGGTGCCGTAGAAAAGAATGTGGCTGAATCCATGAAGGACCTTATCCTCGAAGAACTGAACGTTCGCGAAATGAAGTTCCTGGAAGACGAAACCGTTCTGGTGAAGCTTTCTGCAAAGCCCAACTTCCTGGGCATCAAGGCCAAGGGCCCTGAATACGCCAAGAACATGAAGGTCATCTCTGCTAAGCTCAACAGCCTCACCGCTGACGAAATCAAGGCTCTGCAGGGTGGTGAAACCATCAAGTTCGAATTCGGCGAAGTCGGTGCAGACTGCCTCATGATCCAGCGCATTGTGCCGGAAGGCCTTGCCGTGGATGCTGACAGCCACTTTACCGTTGCTCTGGACCTGAACGTTACCGACGACCTGCGCCGCGCTTGCGTCGCCCGCGAACTGGTGAACCGCATCCAGAACCGCCGTAAGGAACAGAACTACACCATCACCGACAAGATTGAAGTGACCTTGTTCTCTGATAGCGAAGTGTTCAAGCAGGCTGTTGCTGAAAACCAGGATTACATCGCCGGTGAAACCCAGGCTGTTGCAATCAAGTGGGCAGCTTCCGCTGATGGCCTCGAAGCCAACGACGCTGACGGCGAAGCATTCAGCTTCACTACCGTCAAAGCCTAAGGCTTAATTCTGCAGTGTCATTGCGAGGCCCTGTAAAGGGCCGCGGCAATCGAAGCAGAACCTAGTGAATTAAAAGAAGTCCCCGAAGTTAATCGCTTCGGGGATTTTTTTTGCTATTGACAAATGTCATAAAATAAGATATAATTTTATGATATGAGTTTTAAAGAGAAAAAAGAAATTGGCTTGCTGAAAGATGTGGCTGCTGCTTACAATGGGGTTGTGCTTTCCTCAAAATCCGAGTCTGTGGGAGTTTCGCGGGCCCAGTTATCATCCTTGTGCAAGTTAGGCGAGCTAGTCCGAGTTGCGCAAGGGCAGTATGTTTTGCCAGATGCAATTCCAGATGAAATCTTCATGATTTCGTCTCGATCAGATAATTTGGTTATTTCTCACGAAACGGCCCTTTTTTTGCACGGCTTCTCGGAACGGACACCTTTTGAACATTCAATAACAGTTCCCTTTGGACATGCACCGTCATTGTCTCTGAAAAATGCCTGCAAGGTATTCACCTGCAAGCCAGAACTATTTGATTTGGGAGTGACGGAGGTGAAAACTCCTTTTGGTAATACCGTTCGCTGCTATGACCTGGAAAAAACAATTTGTGATTTGATCAAGAACAGATCCCGCGTAAGCAACGAACTGTTGCTTACTGCAATTAAAAGATATGCTGCATGGGACGGCAAGGACTTAAATAAGCTTGCAGAATATGCGAAGAAACTTAGGGTTTCCAAAATTCTGAAAACTTACCTGGAGGTGCTGCTTTGAAAAATGCGATGAGCCTTAAAGCTATTGTTCGTAATCGAGCGAAGGAGTTGCAAATTCCTCCGCAGGTTCTTTTGCAGAATTTAATGTTTGAACGATTTTTGCTTCGTCTAGTCAAGTCGCCCTATAAGAATAAGTTCATTATTAAGGGAGGAATGCTAATCTCTTCAACACTTGGGCTGATCCGCAGATCAACAATGGATTTGGACATGACTTTACAGGGACTGGATTTAAAACCCGATGTATTGAAGACTGCATTGCAGAGCGTTTGTGAAATTGATTTAGATGATGGATTTTCATTGAGCGTGAATCGTCTGGAACCTATTCGCGAAGATGATTGCTATGGTGGTTTTAGGGTTTTTGTCGATGCAAAGTATGATTTTATTCATGTCCCGATGACGATTGATGTTTCAACAGGTGATGTTATTACGCCGGGTGCAGAACGGGTGACTTTGTGTGGAACTTTGGATAGTTCATTAAAGATTCGCTTGTTTGGATATAATGTGGAAACTATTCTTGCTGAAAAAGTTGAAACTATTTTGAGTAGATCAGTGTATAATACTCGTCCACGAGATTTTTATGATGTTTACTCTCTGACTAGAGTCTGTAAATATGACCAAAAAATTTTTAGGGACGCTTTAGCTGCAACATCAAGACATCGAAAGTCGGAAGAGAAAATTGCGGATAAAGAAAAAATTCTCTGCCAGATTGAAAATAGTGAAGATTTACAATCACAGTGGATGAAATATACTCAGCAATTTTCTTTCGCAAGTAAATTGCCTTTTTCTGAAATGACTAATTCGCTCAGAAATCTTCTGTCTGTTTGAAAAATTATGTTTTGAAAAAATCCCCGATGCCGGTGTAAGGCGTCGGGGGAATATTTTTATCGTTAATCAACTATTTCTATGCCAAATTGCTTGTTGAT
>JAKSIE010000100.1 GCA_024398995.1 Fibrobacter sp. | reverse complement strand
CCTTACTCCTTTAATATCGCATTTTTTAAAGCAAGTTGCGTGCCAATAGTGTAAAATTTTAAAAAGCCTAGCTCAAAAATTGCCGATTTTCGGTTTTTGGAAGAATTTAAAACGGATTTTTGTCATAATTTCGTGAATTGTCATAAATGTTTGTCATAAAATATAGAAAAGTCTTAAAAACGTGACTGTTCACTCTGTCTTTTATGACATTGTTTTAAGCCTCCTTTGATATAGCTGTGGAATTTATCTCTATCTCTTTTTTCGTATATTTTCGCCGTTATGTCAATTAAAGAGCCTGATCAATCCGTTTGGAATAAGTTTTGGCAAAAAAAGAACGATATGGACAAGGTCTATCCTTCGTCTCCGTCGGTTTTGGAAGCTATCAAGAAGAATTTTAAGCTCGAAGGCATGAAAATTCTTGAAGTGGGTGCCGGTACCGGTCGCGACAGCGCCGAACTTGCCCGCCTTGGTGCTGAAGTCTATGTCCTGGATTTTGCTGACAATAGTTTGAAGATTGTGAACTCCCTTCGTGAGAAGGAAGGTCTTACCAATTTGCATTTGATTCGTGGTGATGCTTTTAAGGCGCCTTTCCCGGACGAAACTTTTGACTTGGTTTTTCATCAGGGCCTTGCAGAGCACTTCAAGGATTCTCTGCCCCTGATCAAGGAAAACTTCCGCATTCTTAAGCATGGCGGCCATTGCCTTTGCGATGTTCCCCAGACCGTTCACCCGTACACCGTGATCAAGCACATCTTGATTGCCATGGACAAGTGGTTCGCCGGTTGGGAAAAGCAGTTTACCATGCCTCAGCTCAAGAAGCTGATGAACGACGCGGGTTTCGAAAACGTTTACGCATACGGCGACTGGATGCGCCCCAACCTTTACTATCGCATGCTTCGCGAAGTGGGTTTCAAGGTTGGCATCGAGCTGCCCAAGTATCCGCTTCAGGGTACGGCTTATCAGAAGTTCAAGGACCGCATTCTGGATTCCTTGGCTACACATCCGGTTATGCATTATACACAACTTTGCATTGGAGTCTTGGGTCGTAAGCCCTAAGTCGTAGACCTTGAAAATTCTTGTCGTAAATTATCGAGATCGTTTGCACCCTGCCGCTGGCGGTGCCGAAAAACATCTTCACCGTATTTTCTCGCTGGTTGCCCAGATGGGCCATCAGGTGGTTCTGCTGACTACCAGTTTCCCTGGTGCCAAGGAACGCGAGGTAGTGGACGGCATTCAGGTTGTGCGCAAGGGCGGCGATCTGCTGTTCCAGTTGACTGTGGCTTTGAACATCCGCAAGCTGGACCGTGAATTTGATTTTGACGTGGTGGTGGAGGACCTAAATAAGCTTCCGCTGTTCACCCCGCTTTTGCAAAAGAAACCTGTGGTGGTGCAGATGCATCACCTGTGGCGCGGTTCCATTTTCCACGAGACGGTTTTCCCCGTTGCATTTGGTGTGTGGCTTTTCGAAACAATCATTCCTTGGTTCTACCGCAAGGAACCGTTCATTGTAGTGAGCCCCAGTACCAAGCGCGAACTTTGCGAACTGGGTATTGATGAAGACCGTGTGGTCGTGATCTATAACGGCTCCGACAACTGCACTTTGGATGGTTCCGAAGAAGAAGTGGAGAATGTGGATTTTGGCGCACCCTATTTCTTGTGGCTTTCTAGAGTGCATCGCTACAAGGGCATTTGGACTGCGCTGGAAGCTTTCGAAGAATTCGCAAAGAAACATCAGGATGTAAAGCTGGTTGTGGCTGGCGACGGCCCGGTGCTTAAGGATATTCCTGCCTGGCTGGAAACTCATGGACTTAAGGACCGCGTGGTGTTGACGGGCTACGTTTCGTCTAGCAAGAAGCGCGCACTGCTGAAGAACGCCACAGCGCTTTTGCAGACTAGCTACAAGGAAGGCTGGGGACTGACTGTGGTAGAGGCCGCCAAGCTTGGCACGACGACTGTGGCTTGTGATGTGCCTGGCCTCCGCGATAGCGTACGTAATGGCGAAACGGGCTTGCTGTTTCCCGTAGGCGACAAAATTGCCTGCGCCTTTGAGATGGACCGCATCTACAGCGACGACGACCTGCGCACTCGCCTTGAAGAAGAAGCAAAGTCCTACGCTGACGAGTTCCGCTGGGATGCAGCTGCCGAACTGACCGTGAACCTTTTGCAGGATGCCTTGATCGAGCATCAGGTGGATCAGGTTGCAGATGAATAAGCAGTTGAAGTCTTTCTTGGTGTTCTGCTTGAAGCTGGTGGTTACGCTGGTTCCAGCCTACTTTGTGTACCGTAACATCGTGATGGCTCCGGACTGGAGTATCGATGACCTGTACACTTTGTTTTCTGGCAAGAGCGTGCTGCCTATGGTGGTGGCTTTGCTTTGCCTGGCGGCATCGAATTTTACAGCCTGCCTGCAGTGGAAGTTGCTGCTTGAAAAGCAGGACATTCATTTGTCTTACGGAAAGCTGCTGAAACTTTATCACGTGGGTTTATTCTTCAATAACTTTATGCCCGGCAATGTGGGTGGCGACGCCAAGAAGATTTACGACATTCGTATGCAGGGCGGCCAGGATTCTGTAGGCGCAGGATTGACAGCCACGGTCTTTGACAGATTGTTCGGCCTGTTCTTTATTACGTTGTTTGCCTTGGCCATGGGCTTATTGTTCTTTATGCACGACGCTGCCCAGCGTGCCTTTATGTGGCCCTCGGTCTGGATCTTCGTTGGATTCTGCGCTTTGTTTGCCTCCTTGTTCAGCCGTCGCCTGGGGAATTTTCTTTGCACTTTGGTTGCGAGATTCTTGCCCGAAAAAATCAATGGCCGTATGATTCACATGTTCAAGCGCTTCCAGAATTTCCGCTCCATGAAACTCTGGATTTGCATTAGCGCCTTGTCTGCGGTGACTCAGGCCTTACGAATTTTTGTCCACTTCTTCTGCGGCATGGCCGTAGGCGTTGATCTTTCTATATCCTGGTACTTCTACTACATTCCGCTGGTGGCAATCATCAGTGCATTGCCCATTTCTATTGGTGGCTTCGGCCCCAGAGAATTGCTGGCCCAGTCCTTGTTTGCAAGGGCAGGCGTGGCAAGCTTGGAATCGGTAGTGATCCAGCTATTGGCTTACCTGGTGAGCCTTGTTATCAGTTTGTTTGGCGCTTTTATATTCCTGTTGGATGGCCCCAAGGCAAACGACGCTCATGGTAAGGACGCGTAAGTCCTTCCTTTTCTAGATAGCGGTGGCGTGTGGTCGCGGGTGTAATGCCGCGCCCTTAGCCCCTTTCCACAACGAGGCGATATGGATGCAGAGGGCATCTTGGCCGGACTGAACGCGGACCAGCGTGCCGCGGTTTTGCATGATCACGAAACTGGTTGCCAGCTTTTGATTTTGGCTGGTGCAGGTTCTGGAAAAACATCGGTGTTAACGAAGCGAATCCAGTACAGGATTCTTTGCGGAGTGCAGCCGGAAAAAATTTTGGCGCTGACTTTTACGGCGAAGGCTGCGGCGGAAATGCGGGAGCGAGTGCAGGCATTGTTCCCCAATGCGGGGGTGAGACTTTGTACCTTCCATTCGTTGGCGCTGTATATGCTAAAGTGTAAGATTGGGGAGAACCTTGCCTACGAAATGCTGGGCTTTAAGAAGATGCCGGTTCCGATGGAGTCGGCCAACAAGGATTTTTTGCAGAAGCTTGCTAAACTGAATTTGAAAAAATCGAAGCTCTCCAGAGAGAATCTTTTTGCCGATGGTTACAGCGCAGGGATGGTCGCAAAGCTTAAACCTTTGCGCGAAGAAGTATTAAACTCCGGACAGGTCGTTTTTGAAGACTTGATTTACTTGGCAATTCGTTTGTTAGAGCAATATGAGGAGGCCCGTCTTTATTTCCAGGAGCAGTGGCACGAGATTTTGGTGGACGAATACCAGGATATTAATCCTACCCAATACCGTTTGGTGAAAAATATTTTGGGAGACCGTAAGCAGCTGTTTGTGGTGGGGGACGATGATCAGGCTATCTACGGCTTTCGTGGTGCGGATATCGGGAACATAAACCGTTTCTGTGACGACTTCAAGCAAAGTACCTTGATCCGCTTGGAATGGAACTACCGTTCTGTGCCAAGCATTCTTCATCTGGCCAACGGGATTTTTACCAATAAGCCGGTTCATTTGCGAAAGGTTCTGCGGGCGGGGAACCCTAAGGGTTCGGGCGGTAATCCCATTTACCGTGAAAACCGTAGGCCGGAAGTTTGGGTGTCGGATAATCCGGTGGAAGAAATGCAGAAGGTAGTGTGCTCCATGAAGGAGTTGCGAATGGCCTACGACTTGGAATGGAAAAACTTTGCAATTCTGGTTCGTTATAACCGCCAGCGACTTTATTACGAGCTTGCCCTTCGGGATTATGGGATTCCGGTCTTTGGCGATAGCGTGGGGGAGGTGGAGACGGAATCTGGGGAGACTGCGGAAGCCTTGGTAGAGAATGGAGTCCATGTGGAAACGGTACACGCCTCCAAGGGCCTGCAGTACGCCGTGGTCTATTATGCGGGAATGGCGGAAAACCTGACCCCCGGCGAGTGCGCCGGGACCCGCGCCCAGCGAAAGCGGCAAATGGATGAGGAACGTAGGCTGTACTATGTGGGGGTGACGCGGGCTGAATCATTTTTGGTTTTGCTATATTGCAAACAAAGATTCTGGAAGGGCCGCCTCCGCAAATTGCGCCGGTCCCGGTTCCTTCCTAAGGAAAAACCTTATTCGGAATTTTATATGCCTTTAATTATCTTCAGACTTTACGTTGTCGTTGTCGTCTTGAGCTACATGTGCTTCCAAATGCTACGTGTGCCTTTCGGCCTGTTGCTCCATGGACGCGATAAGTTCAACGCCTGGGTAGATGACCGCATCCAATTCTTTGCGGGTTTCTGCATGAAGATGCTGCGCGTTGACCTGACCATTGAAAATCAGGCTGCCTTGGGTAAGGTGGACTGGACCCGCCCCGTGTTCGTGGTGGGTAACCACAGTTCCTTTGCAGACATTCCCATTGTGTTCCTTTCTATTCAAAAGACCATTGGCTTTGTTGCAAAGAAGTCCCTGGGTAACATTCCCTTTTTGAACTTCTGGATGCACCGCATTGGCTGTATCCTGGTGGACCGCCAGAAGGGCGGCGCCGCTGCAGGTGTCCGTGCTGCCATTGCCGAACGTGGCACTGCGCCCCGCGTATTTATTTTCCCCGAAGGAACCCGCAGCAAGAACGGCTCCATTGGCCCATTCAAGAGCGGAGCATTCCGTTTCGCACATGAGAACAACGGAATCATTCTGCCTCTGGTAATTACTGGCTCCGCCGAAGTCTGGGAAGCTCGCAAGAGCTCTGCTCCCTGCAAGGTGAACGTGAAGATTCTTGAACCGGTGGACGTTGCAGCCCTGCTCAAGGAAAATCCCAATCTGGATCCGAAGCGAGATCTGGCCCATATGGTTCGCGAAAGTATGCTGGCCGCCAAGGAAGGCTCTAAGTAAATGATTGGCGTCTTCGACTCCGGATTCGGCGGCATGACCATTTTGAGGGACTTGCAAAAGTCCCTGCCCCAGTACGACTACCTGTACTTGGGCGACAACGCTCGTGCCCCGTACGGATCCCGAAGCTACGAGACCATCTACCGCTATACGCTGCAGTGTGTTCGTGAGTTGTTTGGTAGGGGTTGCCCTCTGGTGATTTTAGCCTGCAATACGGCCTCGGCTCGCGCCCTCCGCAGTATCCAGCAGCAGGTTCTGCCCTTTGAGTTCCCGGACCGTCGAGTTCTTGGAATTATCCGCCCCACGGCGGAAGAGATTGGCGGTTTTAGCAAGTCTGGCCACATTGGTATTTTCGCTACGGCGGGCACGGTTTCCTCTGGCAGCTACCTGATTGAGGTCAACCACTTCTATCCGGAACTGAAGGTGACTCAGCATGCCTGCCCCATGTGGGTGCCTCTGGTGGAATACGGCGAAAGCCAGTCCCAGGGTGCCGATTACTTTGTACAAAAAGAAGTGGACGCCCTGCTGGCCGAGGACCCGGAAATCGATACAATCCTTTTGGCGTGCACCCACTACCCGTTGCTGGAAAAGGCCATTCGCAAGGCCCTGCCCGAAAACGTGCGTCTGGTGTTCCAGGGGGATATCGTTGCGGCCAAGACCGTGGACTATTTGAAGCGCCATCCGGAGATGGAAACTCGCCTTACAAAAAATGGAAAAACCAGTTTTTTGACCACGGATACGGCGAAATTCTTCGAAAAAGGCGCATCTCTCTTTGGAATGCGTGATATTTCCGCAGAATCGTTGACTTTTTAGTAAGTAAATTGTAAATTGCTTAATGGTAAACGACGGACCGGCTAGTACGGTCCGCTTGTAACATTTATATCTAGGGGCGACTCCGGGCGGTGGTTCGGGGTTGTCAAAGTTTAACTTATTTGTGTGGAAAGTAAAAATGCCTAAGACTCAGATTAATCTTGATGGCTGGCAGGACTACCGCGGCAACACCGCTGGCAGCTTGCTTTACGTCGAAACTAGCCATCAGTCCGAAATGCCTGTACGCGATCAGTTGAACGAAAACGGCAAGGGTTTCCTCTATGAACCCAACTATGAAACCAGCACCTATGGTCTCATGAGCTGCTACAATGTTAAGGCAGTGAACGCCATCCTCAAGGCAAAGAGCCGCTACATTCTGTTCGGCACTCGCTACGAAGGCTTGAGCGATTCCGAAATGCGCAACAAGTACCTCATCATGGGTTACATGCGTATCGATAAGATCAAGGACGTTCGTACCCGCCACATCCAGCGCTTCATGGCAAATCCTGAACTCCAGGAACCGGAATGCATGCAGATGGAACACAACTGGGCTGTCTATGGTCCCATGCGCTTTGTGTCCATGAACGATTCCTTTGTTGTTACCGACGAAATCCTCAAGGAATGGGGCTACCGCGGTCACGCTTCCCGCCAGCTGAAGGCTGTTTTCCAGAAGGAACACCTGGAACAGATCCTTGCTTACCTGGACTCCAAGGATGACATGATCGACGAATACATCGCTACCGTCGACGAATACAAGGAAGCTCTGGAAGAAGGTTAACCAACAAAGATACAAAGGGCGGGTAATTCCCGCCGTCCATCTACGGGTAACAAAAAAGGACCGCTTTAAAAGCGGTCCTTTTTCTTGTTAGTCCTTTAGGGATTATCCGCCACGAACGTGGCGGATGTAAAAACCGCCC
>JAKSIE010000010.1 GCA_024398995.1 Fibrobacter sp. | reverse complement strand
TAGAAATCCAGCCTTCCCCAAGCTTCTTTTCAATTTCACACATCAGCGCAACCGGGCCAATGCCCAGAGCGCCACCACCATTAACAGATATTGCAAGTTTTTCTCTTCTCATAGTGGTACGAATTATAGTTATTTGAAAAAACAAGATGGTCTTTTCCAGCAAATTATTCCAACTTGGAATAAAATTTTACATGAATTCCGTATTTTCAACAAACTATCCATCTAAATTGGAATATAGGTTTTACACTTTTTCATTTGAAAAGCAAAACCCCATATTATATTATCGGCGCTTACTAAGTAAAACATCAACATAAAAGGAAAGATATGTCTACAGCTAAGTACAATCTCGGGCACGTCATTGTGATTACCCTTTCCGCTGCAATCGGCGGATTCCTCTTCGGTTTCGACTCCTCCGTTATTAACGGTGCAAACGTGGCTCTTAAGGGCTACTTTGGCTGTAACGACATGCAGTTGGGCCTTGCAGTTTCCTTGGCTTTGATTGGCGCCGCTATTGGTGCTTACTTCGCTGGCCGCCTGGCAGATAAGTTCGGTCGCGTTCGCTGCATGCTGGCAGCATCTGTTCTTTTCTTCGTCAGTGCAATCGGTTCCGGTCTCCCCTTCACCGTTACTGACTTTATTATGTGGCGCGTCATCGGCGGTATCGGTATCGGTGTCGCTTCCATTATCGCCCCGATCTACATTGCAGAAACCGCTCCCGCACACCTCCGCGGCCGCCTGGGTTCCATGCAGCAGTTCGCCATCGTGATCGGTATCTTCGTGGCTCTGCTTTCCAACTACGTCATCGTCCGTATCGCCGGTTCTGCTAGCCGTCCCATCATGGGCTTCGAAGCTTGGAAAGTGATGTTCTGGGTCGAAGCAATTCCTGCTCTCATCTACGGTATCGCCGCATCCCAGCTCCCCGAATCTCCCCGCTACCTCGTAAGCAAGGGTAAGATTGACGAAGCCAAGAAGGTTCTCGCCATGATCAACGAAGATGGCGTTGAAGCTGAAATCAATTCCATCAACGAAACCTTCAAGAACAGCAAGCCTGCAAAGCTTTCCGACCTTCTGGAAATGGTTGGCGGCAAGAAGCGTGTTGCTCCCATTGTGTGGGCTGGCCTCGGCATTGCAATTCTCCAGCAGCTTGTTGGTATTAACGTGATCTTCTACTACGGCACCATGCTTTGGCAGAGCGTTGGCTTCGGAGAAAGCGACGCATTCCTTACTAGCTTGGTTTCCAGCGGCATTAACCTGACCATGACTATTGCAGCAGTTCTCCTTATTGATAAGATCGGCCGTAAGCCCCTTCTCCTTATCGGTTCTGCAGGTATGGCTGTAACTCTCGGCACTTTGGGCCTCTGCTTCATCTTCGGTGCAGAAAACGGCCAGCTGAGCCACGGTGCAGGCATTATCGCTCTCTTCGCAGCAAACCTCTATGTAACCTTTTTCGCCGCAACTTGGGGCCCGGTTATGTGGGTTATGCTTGGCGAAATGTTCAACAACCGTATTCGCGCTGTGGCAATCTCCGTTTGCGGTCTTGCACAGTGGGGTGCAAACTTCTTGGTCAGCTGGTCCTTCCCGGTTCTCGTTGGCGAAAACGGCATTGGCGTTGGCCCGACCTACATGATCTACACGGCATTCGCAGCCATAAGCTTCTTCTTCGTGGCTAAGTTCACCACTGAAACAAAGGGCAAGGCTCTGGAAGACATGTAATCCGCCGCTAGCCGCAAGATTTACCTTCATAGTGAACGCAATCCTCTGGGTGTATCGCCCAGGGGATTTTTTATCAGCGATAACTTTATTCAAAAACTGATTTTTCAAAGGTGATATACAGATGTAAACCCTGATTATTTATCATCAAGACCTAGTCCACAAAATAAACTGTATATTAACTCAAGAACAAGCGAATACATTTGGAGTTTTATGAACATCATTTCCGTAGTTCCTTGGAACGGGCACAAGGCTGCAGCAAGTTTCACCTTTGACGACGCCTCCGAAAGCCACATTACAAACCTCGCCCCCTTGGCAGAAAAAATGGGCATCAAGGTTACCTGCTTTTTGACAGGCGACAGCTGGTATTTACGCCACAACTATGATAAGTTTTTACAAATGGCCCAGGCCGGCCACGAAATGGGCAACCACACCGAAACCCACCCCAAGCTGACCCAGCTCAGCGACGACGACCGACGCCGGGAAATTCTTGGCTACAAGGAGTTTCTAAAGGAGCAGTTGCCGGGCCTCCCCTTCAATGTTTTCGGAACACCCTACTGCGACAACAACGAAGAAGTCCAAAAAATTATCGGACAGGAACATTACATCAGTCGCGATTGCCGCGGCTATGGTCGTATCACCTGGGATATAGAACCCAACTGGTTATCCATGGATTCCAAGGCCTGGCAGCGTTCCCTCAACACCGTGGAAGAATTCCAGCAGATTGCCCGCGACACCAATGAGGCTGGCGAATGGATCATCTACATGAACCATGGCGTAGATACAGATCAAAATAACGACTACTCCATCGACCCTGACGACCTGGCCGCCATCATGCAGCAGGCCAAAAATCTGGATATGTGGATTGCGCCATTCGGTACTGTAGGCGCCTACCATCGCGCAAAGTTTGCGTTAGAAAACGCAGAAGTTCGTTGTGAAAAAGTGAGCTGCGCAAACCCGTCTCTAGGCCGCTGTTACCAAGTTCGCTGGAAATTGCCTCACGAAAAGATGTCCGCAAGTGTTCCCGTCAAAGTCAAAATCAACTTGGAAGAGAGCTACAAAGTTCTTCAAAGCGGCAAGGAATTGCAACCCAACAAAGACGGAAGCTACACCATTGAATTTATGGAACAGGCTTTGAATATCGTCATTTAATAAAAAATCCCTCGGTAAAAACCGAGGGATTTTTTAGTCTTTGGAGATCCCGGATCAAGTCCGGGATGACAAGCAAAGTCAAGTCCGGGATGACAAGCAAAGTCAAGTCCTGGATGACATCCTTAAATCCAGGATGACAAGTCGCTATTACTTCACAGAGATCTTGCTGATCTTGTTACCAACGCGGACCATGTAAACGCCCTTGTTGGGAACAGCGATGGTCTGATCCATGCCGAGGAATGCCTTAGTAGCGGCAATGACCTTACCCTGCATGTTGAAGACAGCGATGTCTGCATTTACCGGAGCGCCGCTCACGGTGATGTTCATGCCTGCAGAGGTGATCTTTGCCATATTGAACTGTGCAGAAGCGCTAATAGCCATACCAGAGGAGCTACCCGGAACGACGTCACCATTGCTAGAGCTGCTTCCCGGGTTGACAGACGGAGTGCTGCCTACAGAGAAGCCCACAATCTTAGCCGGGTCAATAACATTGCCACTGCCGTCGAGCCATTCGATAGACTTCACGGAAACAGCGCCGTAGCCACCCTTAGAGTCCTTAACTTCAAACTTAAGGCCCTTAACGCACTTCAAGATTTCATCACCGGAAGGAGCAGTCCTCTGGTTAACCCAAGAGAGGATATCCAGAACAGCACCACTCATACAATCTTTTGCAGAAGCAAAGCCAGCGTCACAAGGAGTCATATCGAAAGTGGTTGCTGTGTAGCTAGAAGACGGAGTAATGTATGCACCCGGTTCTGCACCAGCTTCCTTAGTAGCGGTGTTCAGGATAGCGACGCGGATAGGACCTTCGGACTTAGTGGTGATACGGAGAGCCTTAACACCAAGAGCGCCAAGATCAACACCGGTTTCAGCCTTGTTAAAGGACATTGCGATACCAGCGGTCGGATACTTCAGAGTGCCAGCGTCAGCTGCTTCCTGAGTCCATGTCGGTTCAGGGCCGATTTCCATTACAGCTTCTGCATAAATGCTACCATCGTGGAAGTACAGCGGAGATGCGCCAGAGTCCGGAGTCATCTTGGTACCGATATTGTACTTGTCGTGGTATGCACCCCAGTTCCAGAAACCAGAAACACCAACAGTGGTATCACCACGCTGCTGCTGCTGACCCAGATCAGCATTGTCAGAAGAACGCATAAGGGTCGGATCCGGAGTGAAGCTGGTAAAGCCGGTCAGATCATAAAGGTTAGGCATGTTACCAGTCATGAGCAACAGGTAAAGGAGGTTCAAAGTAGAGGGATAGTACTTTTCGCCACCATCGGTAGTACCGCAATTTGCAGCGCTCTTGCAGCTTTCCAGCTTTGCAAGGGTCTTGTAAACGGTTTCCATGTAGTTCTTGTAATCAGCATTGCTTTCGTCGAAAGCAGTTGCAAGACCGAGACCACCAGAGAAGGTAGAAGAAGTGAAGTTACGCTTCTTGGTCAAGGTCGGTTCACCCGCCCAGGAATAACCAGAATTAATGTTACTTGCAGTCATGGTAGCGGGAACGAGCCACTTAGCGACCTTGGTATTGAAGGTCTTGGCATCGCTATCGCCATACCAGTAGTAAGCCCAAGCGGTACGCCACGGAGTACGGGCGGCGTCATCATAGAAGCCAGCAGCTTCTGTCTGTGCCACGGATGCGGAAGTCTTGGTGGGCTGATGAGAGTTCCAATCGCACCAGTCGGCAACAAGGCCGGAGGTGGAGTTCTGGCAAGCCAGCAAGTCCTTGGCAACCTGGGCACGGCGAGTTTCCCACTTGGAATCGTTGGTTACCTTCTGGAACAGTCTGAAGTTTGCAAGGCCTGCATAGCTGGGGTTGAAAGCATCGTTCCATGCATTACCCGGCTTAAGAGTGTTATTGCTGTTAAAGTCGTTCGTGCCGATCCAGTTGATGATGGTCTTTGCATCACTCAGGTAACTTGCATTGTTCCACTGAGCAGATGCCTGAACGAGGGCAAGTGCAGCATCGATGTCGGAGTCAGTTGCAGAGCCGGTACCGCCTTCGCAGCCAAGACGCCAGTGCATACCGCCAAGGCCATCACCGGAAGCGTTGTTGGTTTTCCAGGTGTTGTACAGGCTCTTGAACATGGTTTCGTCATCCATGTACACGGTGATCATCATACCGTAGGCAATAGCTTCGGAAACGGTAGAGCAAGTGCCTTCCGGAGAAAGAATCCAGCCCTTGGAAGCATCGTACCAAGTGCTCTTCCAAGTCTGATAATGAGACTTAATCACATCCGTAGTAGCAAACGGAACAGTGTAGCCATACGGGCTCTTCTTGTTCTGCGGGAACGGATACTGGCCTGCGGTAGCAACAGCTGCGGTCAGCAAAGTTGCACCCAGGGCGACTTTCAAAATGTTCTTCATATATAATCCCTTCGTGTTTTGGAAATAATTTCCGCCCTAAATATAAAATCAAACCCCAAAATCAAGCACATTTCACTTTGTAATAAATCCGTTTCATTTTTTTGATATGAGGCATTTTACCCACGCAAAACGCCCAATAAAACAAAAAAAGGGCGTTTCCAAGCCCTTTGTTTTTGATTGTTTACAATAAATTTTGTGTTCTCTAGGCGTTCGCCAAAGTGACCATCATCATATAAAAAACTTTACTTTTTTGATACATTCGCTCTTTTACGGCGCCAAGTTTTGAACTCGTTGTACAAAGTGCTAATGGTATAGACGAACAACATGAACTTGATTGTATTTGCCGGCTGGTTCAAATTGCAAATAGACCAGGCAATAGTGATCAAGGGAAGGTGGATCAAGTACGGGTAAAAAGACGCCTTGCCCACCTTGCGAACAATCCCGATGCAGAACAATTTCGCCATGAAACCCTTTCCACTTAAAAGGGATATCAGGAACAAACCGTACAACAGAATCGGCAAGGAATGATGGCAGAAATAATTCCATCCAGGATTTGCCGCCGGATTCAATAAGAAAAGGCTTCCGTAAATGGCAGCAAGAATCAAAGCCTGGGCAATTCCGCTAAGATAGTCCTTTTTCAGAAAATCAAAGAAACCTTCGCTGTGTAGGCGGAAAATAACCATGCCGAAAAGATATTCAAACACTCGGACCGGAGCAAAAATATGGAAGAACCGATACTTTGCCCCATAGCCGTCGAACCAGAGATTGTCCGTAGCACCAAAGACTACCGCCCAAATAATACCTGGGATAAAGAGGGTGCCAAAGAGAACCCACAAAGTGCGATTGCTCTGACGGAACAACCAACGGCTAAACCAAGGAGTGATCGCATAGCAAAAGAAGAAACTGGTAAGGGACCAGGAAGGCTCATTCAGTTTCATACCCAAGTCAGGAACGATGGACCAAGTCAAGGTCAAATGCAAAAGGAGACTGCGCCAGGGATGGGTCATGGCTGCAATACCCTTGGTAAAGTAGTCCCCAAGTTCGTTGAATCCCGGGAAATGGGTACAACCACCAAGTTTGAACACCAAGACGACAAACATGAGAATCGTCATGGCAAAATGCAATCGGTACAGTTTAGAAATTCGACCGAACATAAAGGGAATCACCGGAATTCGACGTTCAGGATCGCTAAACTTGCTTGCGAACAGGAAACCCGCCAACACGTAAAAAATACCTGCGGCGAATGCGGGGGCGTTAAAAATCGGAGTAAGCCAGGTATAGGCAGCCATGTAGCCCAAGGCGCTGGAACTGCCTAAGTGGAGCATCACGATGTTGATGCTTGCCAAAAGCCTAAGACCATCTAGTGCAGGGAAATAATTAGGTTTCTGTGTTGTCATGGATTACTGGATTCTTTCGGGTGATAACGCTTTCGCGGGCAAGGGCTGCGGTAGTCTGGGTAACAGAGCGTCGCTGCTCACGCATGCTGGCAAGTGCAGAACTGCGGCGACGCGCTGATTCCTGCAGGTCCACGGACTCGTCGTATTCGTCCACAATTTCACGGCCCAAAATTTCTTCAAGAACGTCTTCTAAACTGACGACGCCTGCAATGGCGCCCCACTCGTCCACAACGCCTACAATGTGACCGCGTTGTTTCAAGAAACGCAGCAAGAGCTTGTCCAACGTGAGGGAATCGGGAATCAGCAAAAGCGGACGCATGAGCTGGCGCAATTTAACATCGCGGCGGCCCTCGGCCAGCTTGTTGTAGGCGTCGCGGCGGAGGACGATCCCGATCCAATTGTCCTTGTTCATGTCATAAAGCGGAACACGGGAAAAAGGCCAGTTGCCTCGTTCTTCCAGAGTTTCGCCTAAAGTCTTGTCGGCGGCAAGGGAAAATACCACCTGACGAGGGGTCATTACCTTGCGGACAGGCACTGATTTCAAGGCCAGAATATTCTTGATGACCATTGCCTGCTGGCGGTCCAAAACGTCTTCGCGAAGGCCAAGACTTACCAGGCTATTAATGTCATCAATGCTTACATCCTTCTTTTCCTCGCTTTCATGAGTCCAGTGTTTTGTGAGGGTTAAGCAAAGCCAAATCAAACCTGTGCAAGAAAGAACCTTGGTGATATAATAGAAGGCAACAGACACCAGCGGGGCAACCACTTTGGCCTGCTTTACGCCCAAGGTTTTCGGAGTGATTTCACCAAAAAGCAAAATCAAAATCGTAAGAATAATGGGCAAGGCAACCTGTCCGGCGGGGGGCAAGTTTTTCACAGCGAGAGCAGTGGCCAAGGAAGCACCAACCGTATTGGCAATGGTATTCACCACAAGGACGGATGCAATATAGCGGTCAATATTTTCCTTCACATGAGTCATGTACTTTGCAGTAAACTTTTTCTGTTTTTGCAATGTCTCAATGGTGGCTGGAGTCACACTATAGAAGGACGCTTCTGTTACGGAACAGAAGGCCGAAATAGAAAGGCATCCTAGAACGGTCAAAACAATATAAAGCATTACTCAATATCCCACAAGCTGGGTTCAACAGCCCAAAGGCGATTCTGTTCCATTCCTGCAAGGAAGTCCAAGAAGGCCTTTGAGCTGGGATTAGGCAAGGTGTATGTCTTATCGGAATCCAAGAAGATCAAATCCACTTCGTTATTTTCGTTGATCTTTGCCAAGCGCTTTGCTGCAGCGATAGCATCGTCAATACCGCCTACCTGATGGACAAGGCCTGCCTTGAACGCCTTGTAGCCCACCATAACGCGGCCGCCACCGTAAGAGGAATCCACCGTTGCCTGGGGAATATTTGTAGCCTTGGAGACCACTTCGGTAAAGCGGTTGTAGAAGTCGTCCATATATTCCTGCAGAGCTTCTTTTTCTACGTCGGTCCACGGCCTGTTAAAGGTTTCCGCATCGGCATACTCATGGGACTTGACCGGTTCGCTGCGAACCCCAAGTTTAGAGAGCAGGCCGGAAACGTCGATTTTTCCACCATAGATTCCAATGCTACCTACAATTGCCATAGGTTCAGAAATAATGTGGTCGGCACCGCATGCAATATAGTAGCCACCGGAAGCGCCCATAGACCCGATACTTGCAACAACAGGAATTTCCTGTTCGCTTACGTTACGGAGGGCGGCCCAAATCTTATCGGATGCAATAGCGCTACCACCGGGAGACGAAATGCGTACAATAAGAGCCTTGGCGCCAGTGGAAGGCAAGCGGCGTAACGCATCGAGGGCAACACGTTCTGTACGATTATCAATGGTACCATCGATGTTCAAGACGGCGACAGAAGAACGTTTGGACCAGTTTTCGTCCATAAGTTTCTTTTCCATGGGACGCCAGGTTCTATAACGAGCCTTAGGAACATCTATATCAAAGAACGTCTTTAACGCATAGGAGGGAACCTGATCGATGTACAGAGTCGTATCCACAAGGCCGGTCTTCTTTGCGGAAGCCGCGGTTACCATAGGCTTGGAGGCAATAGAATCCAAATAGGCAACCATGGAATCCTGACTTACACCCTGACGGACCTTTCTATTGGCCACCAGCATAGACAGGATATTCCACATATCCTTATACAAGGAATCAATATTGGAGCGCGCCTCTACGGACATGGAATCAGCCACATAAGGTTCTACAGCAGACTTAAACTTTCCATGGCGAAGGAACTCTACCTTAACTCCAAGCTTGTCGAAAAAGCCCTTGTAGTACAATCGGCTTCCACCAAAACCGCGCCAATTCAAATGTGCCGAAGGTTCAACCACAATGCGGTCGGCATTGGCAGCAGCCACCAAAACAGACGGGCGAATATCGTCAAGATAGGCAACAACCTTGCCTCCCCTAGCCTGCATCTTAAGGATAGATCGGTTAATTTCGTTAGAAACGCCGGTATTACCCCTATAGCCCGCAAAATCAAGAATTACAAGGCCACAGGAAGGATCGCGGTAAATGTGTTCAAACAAATTGCGGACCTTCCAAATGCTTGTAGACGCCTGTTTGAAAGGAGAATAAGATTCCTCGGCATCGGAAATTTCCATGTCCAAGGGAATTCTAATAATCTGGGCGAATCGGTTAGCCTTGGGATTGCGGGACGAGTGAAAACTCCAGACGCCGCCCTTGGGCAGAAAATCGTCATACACGTGGAGAGCCACGTTGTTATAGGCCCCGAAGCTTGTAGACAAGGTCAGCTTAAATTCGTCCTTACCGTAAATGGGGACCTGCAAAGCGCCTCGGATTCCATAAACTTCCAGTTCCAAAAGCAGACGATGGTCTTCGAAATTCTCCAAGTCATAGCTGACATTGAATGTATTGCCAATTTTTAAGGTCAAGCCTGCATTATGAACTCGCTCGGGAGCCTTGGGGCCAAAATAGAGCAAGTTATCGCAGGAATAACCCAAGGAAAGAAACTTCAGGGGGCGATATATAAAACCGAGTGAAGCATTCCACTCTGTGCCATCAAAATCGGCACTTCTGAAAGCACCTGCACGCGCACCCCAGAAAAGGCTTCGGCTAAAGAGATCATTGGAATAGGTCACATCCCAGCGGGATTCGTCAAAACCACCCTTGCCCACCTTATAATTAAAGCCGGCAGCCCAATGTTCCAGGTTACCGCCGACTTTTACATCGGAAATCCCGTTGTCGTAATCGTAAGAGGCCAATGCACCTCTAGAATCAAAAGCCCCTAGACCAGCCGGGTTTCCCCAGATACCATGTGCACCCTCCATGGAGGTAAAACCAGACTCCCCGGGAAGATAAGCAAAAACGGACGTAGACAACACTGCAGTCACAAGGGTTGTTCTAAAGATCCTAGACTTGATATCGAGACTTTTCTTTCCATTTTTCATTGTAATACAACTTAAAAAAAAATAATGTTTCTGTTTTTTCTAAATTTTCCACATGCCCATTTCTGTAATAACAAAAAAGATTGATTTGCTAAAAAAAATCGATTTTTCATTTCTTGTCTTTTGGATTATAGCCTACGCCACAAGAATTTTTCAGTTATTGCACTTATATTTCAGCGAAACTCCTTCTGGAGGAGCCTTCGTTGAAAGGCCTCTATTAGGAGTTGCCTGCGCCGCAGTCGCCGACTTCGCTGCATTTGCGTTTTTTGGCATTCTGTACTGTTTGGCGTCATTTAAGCTGAACAAAGTCACCAAAATTTTCCGCATTTCAATTTCCGTACTTACTCTTTCCTATTTAGTATTCTGCGGAGTCAACGACCAGGTTATGCGATGGATGGGACAACACGTCACATTGTCCTTCCTTACAACCTACTCCGTTTCTAAGCTGGAACCCAACCTCGTTTCAAACATTATAACGACCGGTTTCTGGAACTTTGTTATTGCGTTCCTTATCGTTATTTTCACATCCACCCTTTGGATTGTCCATCAGAAAAAGACCGTTTCTAAAAATCCATCTAAAATACTTTTGTGTTCCTGCATCGCTGTCCTTTCTATTTTCATGTATATCAGCGGAAACGCAAACAACTTCTTTAAGCCGTGCCACATTCGTTGGCAGAGAATCCAGCCGCCGTACGTAACAATTCTCAACGATCTCGATTATCAAAAACAGCATAGCGTAAAACCCGTCAATTACGCAAGGGGAATTACGCTCCTCGGTGGAAATCCAGACGCAGATTTTCCCTTCTACCATGCTGAGGAAAACGAATCCGGATTCATGAAAGAATTCAAGGCAAAACCCTTGTCCGAAAAAAAGGACGTCATTCTGCTCTCGCTTGAAAGTTTCAGAGGCTGGGTTGGCGATTTTAGAATTGGAAAGAATTGCGACCGAATGCCGAACTTGTGTAAACTCAGCAAGCGAGGCACCTCCTTCCCGTATACGTACAGCGTAGGCTATCCGTCCACCGAAGGTATGCTGGGCCTGCAACTCGGAATTTGGAGCCATCCAAACAAGATTTTCCTAAGCAACCTGCTAAATGTTCGAGCCAGAGCCCTGCCTGAAATCCTCGGCGATGCAGGTTACCATAGAATCGTCCTCAGCGCTGCAGAACCTAGCTTCGATAATTTTACACCGTGGTTCGAAAAATGGTTTGACGTAAGCGAATACAACCCACAAGTCAATACCGACATTCCTCTCGCAGAACGATTCATTGAAATGTACGAAAATCGCCCCTTGGACAAGCCCCTCTATTTTGAGTGGATCAACTTCGTAACACACACTCCATTCAATGTACCGAAATCCTACGCAACTCCTGCAGAGACATCAGACGAACGATATGGACAAGCTGTGGCATATCTGGACAGTGCCATCGGCATTATCCTGAACACCATCGAAAAGAGCCCAAGAGCAAAAGAAACCATTATCGTCGTGACCGGGGACCATTCCATCGCAAACGGCAAGGCACAAAAGAAACTTGATGAACTCGGCGAAGCAAATAGCACCTACACTTGGACCACCTTCATTTGGGCCGGCGCCGAAATTCCCGAAAGTTCGTACGTTTCAAAACCAGTTTCTCACGTGGACTACGCCCCCACAATCATGAACCTTCTCGGCATTAAGGCGTCCAACAATTTTGTCGGACACAATTTGTTCGAAGAAAACTATCAATACCCCACCTTCACCTTTAGGCATAACGACGCTATTTCAAGAAAGGATTCCATCGCCATTTTTGCACAACTCAACAACAAAAGCTTTGCACACGCCCGCAGACAAAGCAACGTCGTAGACTGGGACACTACCGAAACCATCGGTGGCTTTGTAGCGGAAGAAAAAATCGCTGTTAACGTAGAACAGGGGGCTGATGCACTCCTGGACGCAATGGATGCCTGGGTATGGATTCTCGACAAGAATCTGCTTACCCCGTAAAGAATTCATTATTAGGTAGTTCAATTAATTATGGCAGAGAACTTAAAGAAAAAAACCGCCATGGGAATGATCTGGAGTGCCGTGGAAAGATTTTCCACCCAGGGAATCCAGTTCCTTTTCGGAATCGTTCTTGCACGACTGCTTACGCCGAGCGACTATGGCATCATTGCAATGCTTACAATTTTCCTCGCAATCAGCCAGACCTTCATTGACAGCGGATTTGCAAACGCAGTCATCCGCAAAATCGACCGAACCGAAAAAGACATGGCCACCATGTTCTTTTTCAACATCGGTATGTCCATCGTCTGCTATGCAGTGATATTCTTTGCAGCACCTTTTATCGCAAGCTTTTACAATATGCCTGATTTGACTCTTATTTTACGAGTCCTGGCAATACGATTGATTTTACAGTCTTTTTCAACGATTCAGGTGACTAGCCTTACCATCAGTATCAATTTCAAGAAACAAGCCAAAATATCTTTAATTTCCGCAATCATTTCTGGCTGCGTTGGAATTGGATTCGCCTACGCCGGTTACGGTGTATGGTCCCTCGTGATTCAAGCTCTGTTTAGTACCGCATTCAGTTCTATTCTCTACTGGATTGTTGTGCGTTGGTATCCTCAGTGCTTTTTCTCCAAGGAATCCTTCAAGAATCTTTTCTCCTATGGTTCCAAGTTGCTGATTTCCGGTTTGCTCGACACAACCCTAAAGAACATCTATCCCTTGGTCATCGGAAAATTTTACTCGGCAGCTCAACTTGGTGGCTATTCTAAGGCAGAACGTTTTGCACAATTCCCGTCATCCAACTTGACCGCAATTCTTCAGAGAGTATCCTTCCCTGTTCTAAGTAAATTGCAAAACGAACCGGAGCGCCTTCGCTCCAGCTATATCAAGTTTCTGAACTACGCCACATTTATCGTTTTCCCATTGATGACGGGTTTGTTAGCACTTACTAAGCCGCTAACACTTTTGCTCCTTACAGAAAAATGGAGCGGAATGATTATGCTGCTGCAGATTTTGTGTCTCGCCATGATGTGGTACCCAGTCCATTCTATCAACTTGAACCTTTTGCAAGTTCTAGGTCGTTCTGACTTGTTCCTCAAGATTGAAGTCATCAAACAAATTCTTGGAATCAGCCTTCTTTGCGGAGCACTCCCCTTTGGCGTTACGGCGCTTTGCCTTGCCAAGGTTGCAGATTCCTGGATATGCCTAGTCATTAACACTTACTACTCGGGCAAGCTCATGAACGCCGGTTTCTTCACCCAAATGAAGTTTATGTTCCCCACATTCATTAACGCGCTGCTTATGGGAGCACTGATTTTAGGCGTAAACAGCCTTTTACCCGAAAAACAATATGCACTTCAAATCGGTATAGGATTTACGGTAGGTTTCCTTTACTACCTTTTGACTGCATATCTGTTTAACAGAAAGACTTTAGACGAGTTAGTCAGCTTGATCAAGAGGAAAAAATAATGGATAACAAACTGATCACGGTTACATCCCCTCTCTTGCCCTCCTTGGATGATTTCATCCCAATGCTCAAGGACATCTGGGACCGAAAGTGGCTTACCAACAATGGTCACTACCACGAGGAACTAGAAAAAGCTTTGGCAGATTATCTTGGTGTAAAGTACCTTAGCCTGTTCACCAACGGCACCCTGCCTCTCATCACCGCCTTGCAGGCTATGCGCGTTACCGGCGAAGTGATTACCACACCTTACAGTTTTGTGGCAACAACTCATTCCATTTGGTGGAACGGACTTAAGCCGGTATTTGTCGATGTAGATGAAGCTACAGGCAACATTGACCCCGAAAAAATTGAAGCTGCAATCACTCCGCACACTACCGCAATTATGCCCGTACACGTGTACGGCACCCCCTGCAATATGAAGCGTATTCAGGAAATTGCAGACATTTACGGTTTGAAGATTATTTACGATGCAGCCCACGCCTTTGGCGTCAAGGTAAACGGAGAATCCGTCTTGAAGGCAGGCGACATGAGCACCCTCAGTTTCCACGCAACCAAGGTGTACAACACCATCGAAGGTGGCGCACTGATTTGCCATGACGAAGCTACCAAAAAGCGTATTGACTATCTGAAGAATTTTGGTTTCGCCGACGAAACCACTGTCGTTGCTCCGGGTATTAACAGCAAGATGGACGAAATCCGTTCCGCCTATGGTTTGCTGAATTTGAAGCAAGTCGACAGTGCCATCGAAAATCGCAAGGTCATCGCAAACAAATACCGCGAAGCCTTGAAAGACGTTCCTGGCATTCGTTTCTTGCCCGACATAGAAGGAGTTCGTCATAACTACGCCTACTTCCCCATCTTCATTAGCAAAGAATATGGCATCAGCCGCGATGAGCTCTACGCCAAGTTGCAGCAGCACAACATCTACGGTCGTCGCTACTTCTACCCGTTGATTAGTACATTCTCCGCCTACAAGGGTCTGGAATCCGCAAATCCGGCCAACTTGCCCGTAGCTCACAAATTGGCAGACCAGGTTCTGTGCCTGCCTATGTTTGCCACCCTCGAAGATGAAGGTGTCAACAGAGTTCTTGAAGTCATCACCAGCAAGAAATAGTATTCCATGTTTGAACTGATAAAAAAAGTAGACCAAGAATGTGGCACTCCGTTTTACTTTGTGTACCCGGACCGTTTTGTAAATAACTTGCAGTCTTTCCGCAAGGCTTTTACGGACATCTACCCCAACTTCATCTTGTCTTATTCGTTCAAGACGAATTACTCTTCAGTTCTTTTACAGCGGGCAAAAGAGTGCGATTGTTTTGCAGAGACCGTATCCTCCATGGAATACAATCTGGCAATCCAGAAGGGATTCCCGAAGGACAAGATTATTTTCAACGGTCCCATCAAAAGTTTTGATGACATAAAGACCGCTTTGCAGAACAAGTCTATTTTGCAACTAGATAGTGAATACGAAGTAGACCATGTCCTTAAACTCCGTGAAGAAAACCCCGACCAAGAAATAAGAGTGGGTCTTCGAATCAACATGGAAGTGGGTTCAGGAAACATCGCCTTGCAGGGTGGACTCAGGCAGAGCCGTTTTGGTTTTACCAACGAGATGTTGCAGAAAGTAGTCCCTTTGCTGAAAGAGGCCCGCGTAGCCATCATTTCACTTCACGGGCACACCTCCTCTTCCGACAGGGTTGTCGCAAACTACCAGCGGATTTCCGCCCGTCTTATGGAAGTCCGTCGAGATTTTGAATTGAACGACATCAAGTACGTTAACGTAGGCGGTGGATTTTTCGGTGCGGCACCAGAGGGAATAGACGTTTCTTCAAAGCCCAAGTACACAGACTACGCAAAGGGAATTTGTGACATTCTCTTGGCTGACGGCTGGTTCAAGGAAAACAAGCCATGCATCGTCATTGAGCCTGGTGCCTCCGTGGTCTCCAACGTATTTGAACTGGTCACAAAGATTCACCAACGTAAGAACATACAAGGCCAGGATTTTGTCTTTGCGGATGCCAGCTACTTCCAGATACGTCCATTCCTCAACAAGATGAACTTGCCCTTCTGCGAATACAGCGACAAACCAAAAGAAGACGAAATCATAGCTGACGTGGTGGGAGCAACTTGCATGGAGGTGGACAAGATCGCTGAAGGGATCAAGCTTAGGCATTACACCCACGGCGACTATCTTCTGTTCAAGGCTGTAGGCGGCTACAGGCAAAACCTTTCCCCCATGTTTATTATTCCCTGGAGCCCCGTAGTAGAAATAACTCCGGAGAAAAACGTTAAAGTCTGGAAAAATCGTCAGGACGCCTCGGACCTGTTAAACATGCTGGAGCGATAGACATGAATATTCTTCTGACATCTGCAGGCCGCAGAACCTACATGGTGGATTACTTCAAGAAAGCCCTCAATGGTTCGGGCAAAGTTTTTGCATCAAACAGTATCCTGACCCATACGCTTCTTCAGGCTGATGAGTACGTTCTTACTCCAAACATCTATGACGAACAGTACATTTCGTTCTTGGTGGAGTATTGCAAACAGAAGGACATCAACGCCATCATTTCCCTTTTTGACATTGACCTTCCTGTATTGTCGAAGAACAGAGCTGTTTTAGAAAAGGAAAATATCCAGCTCGTGGTTTCCAACCACGAAGCCACCCTCATCTGTAATGACAAATGGGCGACCTACGAATTCCTCCTCAGTATCGGGATTTCACAGACCCCATCGTTTATCACAATACAAGACGCTAAAGAAGCGATCTCCAAGGGAGACATTTCCTACCCGCTCTATCTAAAGCCCCGTTGGGGAATGGGTTCCATCGGCATCTACAAAGTTGAAAATGACGAAGAGCTAGACATTCTCTACAAGAAGCTCCATCGAGAAATTTTCAACACCTATCTGAAGTACGAATCCGCGGCAGATGTGGACAAGAGCATCATCATCCAGCAGGCCATCAAAGGCCAAGAATACGGTATTGAAATTCTGAACGATCTGAACAGTCAATACGTCACTACTTTCGCAAAAAAGAAGATCGCAATGCGATCTGGCGAAACAGACATTGCGCAAACTGTAGACGCCTCCGAATTTGAATCCATTGCCAAAAACATTTCAGCAAACCTGAAACACATGGCGCTTCTCGACGTAGACTGCTTCAAGACGGACGATGGGAAAATATTCGTGTTGGAGATGAACTGCCGATTTGGCGGGCAATATCCGTTCTCCCACGTAGCAGGCGTCAATGTTCCCCAGCAAATTGTGAACTGGCTTTCTGGAAAGGCGACGGACTGGAATTTGCTCCGTATCCAGACTGGCGTTTCCGCCTGCAAGGAAATTTTACCCACCATCACCAGCAAATAATCTTCACCGGGAGTTTTCATGCGGGTCATCCACATAAGTCTCGACGAAAAATTCATTGACTGCGCCATCAACCAATTCAACCAGCTGAAAGGCGTTGAATCCGTTTTCTGCGCGCAGACCGGCAATGACTCTTTTAAGTTCATAAAGAGTCCCGGCGTAAAACTTTTTCACACCGATGACGAACTGATTGACTACGTCAACGAGCAAGGCTTTGACTACGTTATAATGCACTCCATGTGCTTTGCCCCCAAGAAACTGTTGCGATTAAACGCACCTATCCTTTGGAATTCCTGGGGTTACGACATTTATTCTGACAAGACCGAAAAAATCGAAAAGCTTCTTCCCATGAACCTGTATAAGCCTTTAACACGAAAGGCCGCAGACAAGAAGCCCGCCACCGTTAAGGATAAAGTCGCCGTATTCCTTCGAAAATTCGGATTCCGTTCAAACAGGCAGAAAGTTTTCGATCAACTTGTAAAAAAGATACCCTACATTTCCGTAGTCCTACCGAAGGAATTCGAAGTCATCCATGAACGCAACCCCCATTTCAAATTTTTCCCGTTCCGTTATATGGATCCCGGCGAATCATATTCTTTTGAGCTAAACACCCGTAAGGACAAATCCATTCTTCTTGGCAACAGTCTAGACCCCAACAACAATCACATTGATTTGCTAAATATTCTTGAAAAGAGGCAGATTAAGTGCAAGGTATACATTCCTATCAGTTATCCCGAAGTTGAAAATTATAAGAAGAAACTGAAGGCCTTTGCTCAAAAATTGAAATTTGTTACAGTGCGTTTTCTGGAAGACTTTATTCCCAAGGAAGAATACTTTTCCATCCTCGATGAATGCAGCGTGGCTATTTTCGGGCACATCCGCCAGCAAGCGGTAGGTAACATCTACCATATGTTCTATCGCGGAAGAAAAGTTTTTATGTTCAAGGACTCCATTGGATACAAATTCTTTAAGGAGCAAGGATTAAAAATATTTTCTGTCGAAGATGACCTGCAGGCAAGTATCTTTGAAGAAACCCTGAGCGAAGCGGACCAACGCACAAACCATCAATTTGTCTATAATGACGAGAACTACGAAACATACATTTCGGAGCTTCAGTCATTCTTTGACAAGGTACAAAAGGTCTGCTAGCACTACGGCAAATCTTTCTTGAAAATTTCCCCTGAGGAATTCACTAAAAATACGCAGGGTCTATCAAAGGAAACATTTATGTTTCCTTTTTTTATAGATGTAGCCGTATAGACCACACCCCCGTAGATTCCACTGGTTTGATCCATAGCCACCTGCGCTTGAGAATCGTTCTGAACAACTTTCACACCAAAGTTTTGACCCTCCAGAAAATCATTCTGGGAAACACCTAAAAAAATAGCATATGCATATTTTGCATCGTTCGTCATTTTGCCATGAGACATCCAGATTTTTAAAATATTCCCAGAAACTGATTTCTTTTCAGTTCCAATACTGCTCCAGTCACCTTGCACAAAATTAGTGTCCCAAAAAATTTCGGAGTTAGATAAAGATGCATAACCGGTAGAATCGTGCCACACCCTTGGGCCTTTCTGGGAGACCTTAGAACGGACATAACGCTGATCCAATGTGGTTTTTACTTCAGACTTTTCCTTTGAGGAAATATCCGAACCCAACGCAATGACCTTTCCGCCAAAAATCAACCATGCCTTTTTTGCATACATTCCCGAGCGGTTCAATTCCATAGCAGCAACACCATTCGAGCCATCACTAACGCCGCCCACTCTGACGGACTCATTGGACACTCGCTTTTCTTTCTGTTCAAATCGAGAATCACAAGTTGTCCCCGGCAGCATACTCCAATCCCACAACGGATAAATATTCTTAAAATCGTCAGAATGACTATAAACAGAAAGCACACCAGCACCTAACCACAGGCCCTTTCGATTTTCCCGATTAATACTTTCGCTGCCTACAGTATTCTTTGAAGACATCTTGAGAGAAATGTAGTAGTCATTGCTACGGCAAACCATCAATTCGCCACGTTCAAAATAACGGCATCCAGACAGTACGTTTTCCCCGAAAATTTCTCGACGCCAATTACTATACTCTTCCGCATGAGGCGAACCTTGCGAAAGGTCAACTAAAGCCAAGTCTGAAATAATCGAAGCAAAGCCTGAAGCATCCATATTCCCTCCCCTGCGAGAGATTTCTCGCCCCAGAACCATGGGATCAACCATCCCCTTCCACATCATCCAACGGGAACCTTCTAGCGCAAGAGCGTTCATCGCCTCTATAGATTCTTTATCAAAAGCAAATCCGGTACCACGGCAAATTGCAGCCCAATTTGCGGCAATGGAAAGAGCGATTTTTCCGTAGCCACCATTATACAACAAATTGCCATGCATAAAGTAGGAATGGTCTTTTTGGTGACCTTCCTGATCAGTCACCAACATTGCAGTTTGAATGTTTTTTAATCCTAGACGAACTAGAGAACTTTTCTGTTCAAGAACGCCACGAACAACTACCAGTTCAGAAATCCACATGCGATTGGCACCATTGCCGCTAGGCGATTTCGGAAGAGTGCTAATGATTCGAGACCGTAATGTATGAGGAATATCGTCTTCCAACAAAAAAGCAATCGCCACCAACTCTCGCGGGATTCCAATCTCATTCATCCACCAGTTATCGCTTACAAAATCTTTCTTACGAGAAAACCAATACTGCAACGCTTGATTCGCAGCAGCCTTAATTTTTTCACAATCAACGGAATGGTTTCGGCAAGAATGCTCATAGCCTTCTGCCAAAGTCCTAATGTTCTTCAAATGTTCAATAGGCGTATGGCCTTTCTTGTGATATTCCGGGCCAGTCCAAGTACCATCAGAACGAAGAGACATTGCAACAGGCAAAGCTTCTTCTAAGGACGTTTCAGTGGAGTAATTGTTTTTTATGCGAACAAAAAGGGAATCTAATTCCCCCGCTGTAGCGCAATTCACTACCAGGAAAATAGCGAGAAGCAGCCTACAGCTTTTCATACCAACCTAGCGACAGTTTTTAAGCTGGCGGAGCAAACAGGAGAAACTACGGGAGCAAATCAAGTCCACAAGACCCGCCAAGGACTTTTTCCAATTGGCCTGCTTTTTCTTGGCTTGATAATCCTGCATAAAATTACCGAAGGCAATTTTAAAGGATTCTTCGCTCAAATCCTGATCCAGATATTTGACGTACATGTTGTAAAGGAATTTATCATAAATCTCATTACATTTCATGTCAGACAGTTGAAAACTACAACCACGAAGTTTCTGGTAGTATCTATAAGCAACATCTTCAGAGAAAGTGGCTATTTCATTTACCACATTTTTAATGACGAAGTTTTTCCAGGATTTGCCAAAGGTTCGCAATTCATCTGCAGTCATGGTTTCCTGAAGCTTACTGAAAGTATTAAGTGTACAGGTGAATGCTATATCTGGAGAAATCGAGGTAATAGAAGTTCCAGAATTTATGCGGTAATGGATGAACATTTTACTGCAAACAGACATTCTTGACGCGCGAACGTTTGCCATAGTCGAAAAGAAACAGTCATTCATACGGGGCTGTTCCTGAAACTGCAGGCCTTCGGCTTTGATGAAGGATGCCTTATACAATTTATCCCAAGCGGCTGTTCTGCAAAACTGGAACATATCTTCAGCGATATCCTTGCCAGAAAAAATTTTTCCCTTGGGCACAAGGCGTTCCTTCAGGGAGAACGACTTGGTGGATTGCACTCCAGTTTTTTGATTAAACGTTGCAGCCTTGCAGAAGACAATGTCGGAATTCGTACTTTGGGCTTGATTCACCATCGTTTCCAGCATATCCAACTCAAACCAATCATCCGCATCCAAAAAAGAGAGATACTCCCCAGTTGTTGCAGCAAGGCCTGTATTACGGGCATGGCCGGCATTTGATGCGTTCTGGGAAATGATCTTTACACGGGAATCCTTCGCAGCGTATTCTTCAAGAATAGCAAGAGAGCCGTCAGTGCTACCATCATTCACGCAAATGATTTCCAGATCCGTTAAGGTCTGGCCAACAACGGTATCCAAGCATTCTCTAAGATACTTTTCACCGTTATGCACCGGGATAACTACAGAAACAAGCACGCTCATACAAACCTACACAGCAACCTATTTAAAAAGGCTCTTCAACTTCTTAAAAAATTTCTTCCTAAAAATATAGGACTTCAAAATCAGACGAACCACAAAAATTTGTGCAGCACCCACACCTGCATAGTTCCTATAGTAATAGGACTCCGATTCAAATCGAATCATCAAGCGCTTTGAAAAGTCGTAATTTTTGTTGATGATTTCAGAATGATTATGCAAAAGATGAACTGACGGAACAAAATGAGTTACGTAGCCCTTGTTATGCAATTTCTTGGACAGGATCAGTTCTTCTGCAAACAAGAATGTATTTGAATCGAAGCAGCCCACTTCTTCAAAAATCTTTCTCGGAATCAAGAAGAACGAACCCATCACACGAAATACCGGATTCTGATCGAAATCCGTTTGCAAATCACCAGAAGTCCACTTTTTCGGTAAGCACCGGGCAAAGGGATAGCACAAATTTTCAAGGCCCCAACGCAAGAAAAACGATTTTTCAAAGTAAGGATTCTGAGGCCTACCATCCTTACCAACGATGGACGGGCCGACAATAGCCACGTTAGGTTTTTGAGTTTCTTCAATCAATGTATCAATTGAAAGAACATCATCTAAAATCAGCAAATCATTGTTGGAAAAAAGCAGGTAATCGCTATTCAAGAATTCTGCGGCAATCTTAGCTCCGGCATTATTGCCTTTACCATAGCCCGCATTGCTCGTATTCTTCCACAAATAAAGACGATAGCCTTCAACAGACTTTTCTTCCAGCGAAGATCCATCGTATTCTAGAGCGGATACAGTAGGATATACAGCAGATAGCTTCGAAAAATTTTCGGGATCAACGCTATTGTCGACCACCACAAAAGAAATTTCCTGAGGCGTCTTTTTACACTTTTCAATAAAGTGGGATACACACTTTAACGTTGCTTCCGAAGATTTGTAATCTACAAAGATGAAGGTCAGCATGAGCAACCTCCATAAAGATCAATCCATTCAGCCTTATGGGATTCCCAGGAATTTTCTGCCATGTACTGTACTGCAAGTTTTTCCTTTTCTGCAATCTTTCCATTGCAGCAGTCCCCATAAACTTCCTGCATTTTCTTGGACAGGATCTCTATATGTTCATCTTCAGTTTCGTAATGATATCCATACAAGCAATCGGATTTTTTCAATATATCCTTGACACAGGCAATATCCGGGCAAATCAACGTCTTACCGTAGGAGAATGCCAAAGGAATGGTACCTGAATTCAACGAAGATCGATAACTGTAGGGAACCGTAAGAGCACAAGCCGCCTTAATGTAGGCTGACAAATTTTCGTCGGGAATAAAGCCCGGATTGAAAATGATATCCTCGCAATCACCAATCAAGTTTCGAATGTCCGTTTCATAAGAGACCGGCTCCACCTTTCCACAAATTAGAAGCACCGGTTTCTGCGAAACAGCATTGTCGCCATTCTTTTCATCATGGCTAAAAGCCTTCCTAAATGACTTTACCAAAACTTCAATATTCTTGTAGGGCTGAATGGCTCCGGAAAAAAGCATAATCGGTCGATCAGCAGCAATTCCAAATTTTTCACGAACATCCAGATTGCTTTCTGGATAAGAGCCATAATAGTCGCCATGGGGAATCAGCTTAATCTTGTTCCTATACTTTTCAAGGTGAGCTATAGCCACGGAATCTTCACACATAATGTGAATTGCCTTGGAAAAGCGAGCCAGCAGTTTGAAAAGAATCTTGTTATAGAAAGGAGTCTTTGCATGAGACACAATATTGTGAATCGTCCACACAATACGTTTGCCTTTCAACTTTAAAGCCAACAAAAAATAAAGTCTCTTCAAAAAGGAAACAAAAGTCTTGCTCTGATCAAACCAGTTGATATGATAGACGTCCGATTTAAACAAATCCTTCGGGCTTTCCTTCTGGATTTCCTTATAACCAACGCACTGAAAACTGCCTGTGGACTCCAGCAATTTCGCCAGGTTGAACAAAAAGTGGTTCGTCCTTTTCTGGCATGAGGGATAGAAGCAAACTTTCTTCATTTCAAACCTCAAAAAAGGCGAAGAATACGGGTAGGAATGTATTCAACGAACAAACGTAAAACACCATAGTAAAACGCTTTAAGCTTTTTTCCTGCACGTTGGTGACGGCGGAAGGCATCCTTCATCAAAGTGGCGTGGTAAGCCCAATTTTCCTTGAAGGTCAATTCGTTATAAAGAGCCTGGTGCTTGTTTCGGATATAAGACGTATTCTCCTTCCAATTCAAAACCTTGTTGGAAACACGGGCCTTATTGTTCACCTCATCAAGACAGATTACAAGAGCCTCGGGCACAAAGTAAAACTCGGCAACTTGAGCCAAGCGAATGCACAATTCGTATTCCTGCCAGAACGTCAATCGTTCATCGAAGTTACCCACCTGTTCCAACAATTTGCGAGGAAAGAACAAGCAAGAAGTAGAAGTAACGTATGTCGTGCGAATCAATCGAGACAAGTCGCCAGAATGTTTCTGGGGTGGAATACCCGTACGAAGTTGCACACCCTCCTCAGAAACCTTCTTAAAGGTTCTGCCACAGAAAATCACGGAACCGGGATGAGCGTTATGGAGAGCCAACTGCTTTTCCAATTTATTCGGCAGCCATTCATCATCATCGTCCAAAAAGGCAATGAATTCGCCCGTCGCCTTGGCAACGCCTTGATTACGGGCATAGTTACCACCGCGAGAGTCCTTGGCGTCAATGCGAACATAAACGACTCGAGGATCGTTAGCATACTTTTCCTGGGTACCATCTGTCGATGCATCGTCCACCACAATGCATTCCAAGTCACCCGTGGTCTGAGCAAGAACACTTTGGACCGCCTTTTCCAAAAGTTCGTGACGATTCTTTGTTGTTATGACTACTGAAAACTTTTTCATCATCCTACCTTTTCGGCCTTAGTCACATTTAAAGGTTTCGTGTCATTTCCTTCGGATTCTTCTTGGTTTTCCAGTTCTTCTTCATCTTGTTCTTCAATGCGTGTGGCGCCCATGCAATAGCCAATCAACATATAGGCAAAAGTATTATTGCCTCCAATTTCACCCGACATGCAAGCAAATACAAAGAACACAATGGTTACGAGCAAGCCGCTCTGCGCATATTCAAACCGTCTTCGTTTAAAGAAATAGTAAAAAGCGAATAGGAACAGCAGTATATAGGACGATATCCCAATAAAGCCATAGTCAATCAGCTGGAAAAAGATAACCGATTCCAAGCCGCCAATTTCTGAATCCGTTACGCGATCATTGTAAGTATCACGTTCCATCACATACTTACTTGTGTAACGAATGCCGTTTCCATAAATAGGACTCTTCATGAACTGAAGGTAAGAAAACAGCAACTGTTCTTGTCTTAAAGAGAGGGAGCTCCCTTGACCTTCTACAGAAAATTCATCAATGAATCGTTGTGCGTAGTTTGCCACAGCAAAAGCCATTATAACAACAACAAGGAACTTTATTCGAATATTCACCTTACCGAATACAAAAAGCAGCAAGCCCAACAAGGAGCAAGCAATTGCGGTTCTAGAACCAGACAAAACGACCAGCAAAAAGAGGCTACACCAAGCAATTACGATCTTATTTTTTTGCCATGAAAGTTTCTTGAGGCAACACGTAAACATAATCAAGGCACAACTCATCATACAGCCCAAAACCGTGGGATGAGTCGTTGTCACAAAAATTCTAGAGCGATACGTTCTCGACGCAGAAACAGCACTGCTCAAATCAAAGTAGCCATCATAATAGGGGAATGCCTTACAAATCAGGGGAAACACCAAATTGCTCTTCAGGAGAAATTCAACAACGCCAAGCGCACACAAGGCCATAATCGGGTAAAACCATTTATCCTCGATTTTGATATTCTTGTAGCAAAGGCCGCCCATAAAGGCAACGAAAAGGTAAGCATAATTTTCTGTATAGTAACGGAGTGCATTATAGACACCCTTGCCACCTTCACCGTTAAGGACAGAAGTTGTAACTAGAGAACCGAACAGCAAGAAAAGAGGAATCTTTAAAGGGTGTTTAAAGATTGATTCCATCAAAGCGTTTCGATTTGTGAAAACCGCTAAGACAAAAAATCCGTAGATAAAAGCCTGCTGGGGCGAAACCTGAGGACTTTGGGTAAAGTAAATGCAAGGCGGAAATAAAACCAGGCTCAACAAAACCCAAACGTAGCCATAATCCTTTCTACCCAGGATCATTGCACCAAAGAGGGTAAAAAACAAAAGCAGGACAGCAACACTAAACATTGGATCCATCCAACTTTTGATAGCAATCTTCTAACAAGTCCAAAACAACATTTCCTGCAAACTTTGTCACGCAGGAATTCCAAGCGGTTTGTCCCATCTGGATTCGGAGGCTCTGATTTTCCACCAGCTCTTCAAGCTTTTTAGAAAGCGCAGAAACATCTCCTGCCTCCACAAGAAAACCGTCCTTGCCGTTTTCCACCACGTAAGGGACGCCGCCAGAGAACGTAGACACCACAGGGATGCCAAGGCCCATAGCTTCTACCAGACTCATACCGAAGGTTTCTGCATAAGAAGGCAGAGCCAACAAATCAAATTCCACCAGGCGATTCAGATACTCCGCATGAGTCAGCCATCCTGACACATGAATCTTGTCACCGCAAGAAGACGCGGTTGCCTCAGAGCGAACCTTCTCTACTTCCCCATCGCCAAATAGGAACATTTCTACGGGGGTCTTGAATTCTGCCTGAGAGAAAGCCTTGATCAAATCGTAAACGCCCTTGCGGTGACCGTAGCGTCCAGAGAAAACAATCTTGACAGGCTGCTGGTGAGTAGACAAGTCCACCGGTTTTTCAGCAATGGTCTGGCAAGGATTGGGAATGACAACAAAACTACACTTGCCCTTACCAACGAAAGCATCCATAAATTCCTGCATATCCGGAGTAATGCAAATTACCGTTTGAGAATGAAGGAAATAGGAACGGATACAGAACTTGAGCGGAGCGGGAGCCTTGCTGCAGAACTCCTTGAAACGGCTGCCATGAATGTGGGTGGTGTACTTCTTGCCACGAATTCGAAGGCAAAGGCTGATCAGGAACTTGCGAAGGAAACTGCCGTTAAAAGACGTGTGGATCTGGTAATAAGCCACACCCTTTTCCGGGCAGAAAAGGAGTTTCATGCAAACCAAGAGCAGTATAGGCAAAGACTTGGCAAAGGAGCCATTGTAGCTTGCAATAAAATACTCTTCCGGAAGATTGAACAACTTCTTGTAACTTACCAGCACAGAGCTAATGCCGCCCTGCACGTAAAGGGCCGGGCCTATATGTCGAACTTTTTCAATCATGACAAAACCTTTACCCTAGTTTCAAAACTGGATGCACCCTTGCATTCCTTGCTGGCGTAAATCATTTTGCAGGGAACCTTTTCACCGAAGTGGTCGGAATACCAGCCCAGCATGGGGTTCTCTTCGCCGGAGGCGATTCGATATTCCAGCGCAGGGTCCGTGCTGACTTGGATCTTGCGGGCACCGACTACAGTCACCTCGAATACCCCCTTGGACACTTCCTGGATTTCTGCATCCGGATGGAAATGGAAAGGGACTTCGGCGCTAAAGCCGACACTCGCCTTCAGGGTGTCCTTAATGACAAATTCATCTTGTTCGCGGTTAAAAATCATCTGGCGGGAATGGTTGACCCCCAGCTTGTCGTAACCGCTGTGAGTTGCAGTAACAGAATCCGCGTCCGCTTTCAAAGTATTGCACTTGAAATGGTTCAACCACATGGTAGGTCCAGCCTGAGTGGATTGGTTCGTACCATTTACTCGGATCGTGTTGTGGGCAATAGTTCCCATAAAATACTTACGCCATTCCTTGTGAGTATGGTAGGTAAAGGTACCAGAATCCACCATCACAGGAAATCCGTCCACATGCAAGATAAAGCTTAGTGCGTCTGCATGACCATGGGCGGCTATGCTCAAGAAGCCCAACGGGGCGGCATCAAAATGCAGGTAGATTTCCTTGCCTGCGTTAACCTTTCTAAAGATATAGTGTCCGCTTTCAGTCAGGAACAAGTTCTTGTCGGGATTATCACCCTTGGCCTCCAAGGAGTCAAACGCGCCCTTGCCCTGGTCGCCAAAAATAAGTTGGTTCTTGTCATCCCAATGTGCGTCGGCACGCTTGAGGGAAGCATCGCCAAAGTAGGTGGCAAACGCAGTCAGCAGCGACTTGAAGTTGTTGAAATGGCCGCCAGCATCGGGGCGCAGCAAAAAACCATCATCGCCATCGCCATACATAGGATAGTTGTAGTTCACATCCAGCATGGCATTCAAGTAGCGAGCCATCTGATGTAAGCGGGTCTTGTAAGTCTGCGAGAAGGAATTGCCCGAGGCGTCTCCAATCACCGCAGCCAGCAAGAAGAAATCGTCGATAAACTGAATGTATTCCGCAGCCTCTTCGCTGTTCACCCCGTCAGGAGAATTCTGCAAGAGGATTTCACGTTCCAGCCCGGCCTTGGCATAGGCGCGACGCTTTTCTCGTTGAGGAATATCCCAGCAACAGGTTGCAATAAACAGGCCAGCATATTCAGATATCAAATGATTGTTGGCAGAAGAATACAACGACGGATGCTTGTGGGAAAATTCCGCATGATCGTTAATCAGAGGCTGCCAAACGGAATCCACGAACTGCGCGAACTGCTCATCGGTCTTACGCAAGTTTTCTGCATCCAGCAGTTTCCAGCAGTACGCCCAGTTGATCAGGCGAATATTCACTTCGATATTGCTGTACCAGTTCACGCCCAGCAGGTAGGGATTTTCATTCTTCCAGCTGGTCAAATGGTACATAATCAAGTCCAGATAACAGCGGTCACCAGACTCATGATAAAGCCTTGCAATATGAACCAGAAACAGTTGGCGGTTTACTTCCCACACATGCTTGGCGCTACCAAACTCATCAGAACGGATATTGATCTTGTGGGCAAATGACTTAGGGAAGTTTCTTCCACTTTGAACATCCAGATGCCAATCAATGGGCTTGAAAACGTCTATGGACTTTTCAAAAATCGGGTAATCTAAACGCTTATCTTCATCAACCACAAGAGCGCAGGCAGGCAATGCTACAGGAACCTGGCTACAATCTTTCAGCAAACGCTTATCAAGCACATGAGTGCGAACCCGCTGACCCACACGAAACAGGATCTCTTCCGGGGAGAACGTTTTTATACGCTGAATATACCAAGATATTGACATACATCACTAATTTAGAAAATTAACAAATGTGGAATTAGAATTATTTTATATTTAATCCTATGAGATTGTTGAAATTTGCATTTTTCTTATGCGTAGCCACATGTATATCAGTCTACGCGTCCGAAAGCAACACTCCAAAACTTTTCATCACATCTAAATCTACAATTTCTTCAAGTTATTCCGAAGCCTCTTTTATATTTGAAGACTCCCCAGCACACGCAAAGGGATATTCCGCAACAGGAGATTTTTCTGTTTCAGGGCAAATACGAATCCGAGGGAATTCCACAGCCACAGCCCCCAAAAAACCATATAACATCAAGTTTGAAAAGAAAATCAACATGTTCGGTATGGGCAAAAACAAAAAGTGGGCATTACTATCCAATCCTTTCGATCCGACTCTAATCCGCAACAAACTAATCTTTGATTTAGCAGGCAAACTTCCCTTTGATTTTTCGCCCAAGTCATACTTTATTGATGTTTGGGTCAACAACGAATTTCAAGGAAATTACCTGTTAGCCCAAAATGTGGAATTCCACGAAAGTCGAATCAATCTAAGCACAGAAAATGACGATTTTCTTTTTGAATATGTCCAAAGCAGAAAAAAGAGCAATATTACATACATTTACAGTCCTCTAGACTCATTTAGACTGGCTCTTGAAGAGCCTAGCGAACCAACCAAGGATCAATTAAAAGTTCTTGAAAACAAACTTTACAGCATCGAACAGTCCATCAATACCCAGGATATAAGCGAATATATACAATTCGTTGACTTGCAGTCAATGATAGATTATTACTGGATTGAAGAATTCGTACACGATCCCGACTTACACACCGGTTCAACCTATTTCACAATTCACAAAGGAATTTTAAGAGGCGGACCCGTCTGGGATTTTGACCTGTCCTTAGGAAACACAAAATCTGAAACAAAGGCCAAAACCGCAGGTATGCACGGAAAACTCATCTGGTGGGAAAAACTTTTTCAAGATCCAAGCTTTCAAAAAATTGCATATGAAAGATACCTAGAACTAGCTCCCTATTTTGAAAATTTAGCAAAGGACAACCGTCTAGGAAACAATCAAATAGACTCTATTCTCTTGAACTTCAAGGATTCCTTTGACAGAAATTTCTCCGATTCCGGATGGGTAAATTGTGACTCCACTGCAAAATCAAGTTCAAAGATTCGCAGACTCACATGTCCCTATAATCCCCAGCCTAAAGCAGATTTTGAAGACAACATTGAAGATCTTCGACAATGGATCTTGGATAGGAACACCTACCTTAAGTCAAAGGCAAAGCAAGCGCTGGAAGATCTAGATTCCACCACCATCTCATTTGATGAGATTTTGAAGGAACAAATTTTCATTTTCAAAACAGCTGAAAGCACTCAGTCAATCAATCCAAATCCCTTATCTCGTTACGGCATAAGCTTTATACCGACAAACAAAACCAATCGTTATCTGAGAAAAAGGATTGCAGGTCATTCTTCCATAGAGAACCGAAAAGGCTTCTTGGTTAATGGTACAAAGACGCAATCTAACGCAAGTAAGATAACCATAAA
Source organism: Fibrobacter sp. (assembly GCA_024398995.1). Lineage (GTDB taxonomy): Bacteria > Fibrobacterota > Fibrobacteria > Fibrobacterales > Fibrobacteraceae > Fibrobacter. The sequence goes on along the minus strand of JAKSIE010000010.1, from coordinate 33,585 downwards.
AAAATAGCGCTTCACAAGAAGCGCTACCTTAAAGTTTTTTTTAGAATTTATTTCAAGCCCAACAGTTTCTTGTAGGCACCGATAAGCTTGGGTTTTTCAAAATCCCAACACAGTTCATTCACAACACGGTTACGACCGAACTGGCCCATTTCTGCAGCCTTTTCCGGATTATCCAGGAGCCACAGGATCTTTTCTGCGAAGTCCTCGGTGCTTGTGTTCTCTGCATAGAGGGAGGCTTCCTGGGCACTGAACTTTCCTTCCTTTAAGGTGAACTGAACAATAGGCTTACCAAAGGCCATGTATTCCATGATCTTGTTCATAGTGGACTTATCGTTCATTTCAGAAGGAAGGTCCGGATTAACGCAAACATCTGCGGTGTTCAATACATCAGCAAGATATTCATCAGAAACACGTCCCGGGAATTCCACGTATTCTTCAAGGCCCATGGTCTTGTTCAATTCGCGAAGTTCATCCAGAGAGGGGCCACCGCCCATAATGCAGAAGCGAATGTCCTTGCGGCCTTTTTTGTTAACAAGGTAATCCACGGACTGGAGCAGAAGATCGATACCTTCCTGCTTGCCCATGACACCAATGTAACCCACAAGATGCTTGAAACCTTTCTTGACTTCTTCCTTGGCAGGGCCGATTTTCAATTTTTGAATGTTAGGGCCGCTACGAACTACGGTAACATCTTCTTCGTGTTTCTTGCCACGGCGCATTGCGATTTCCTTATAGGATTCGTTAGTGACGATGGCATGCTTTGCAAAGAAATAAGTCAGGCGTTCTACCAAGAGCATAGCACGGTAACCCAAGCCCTTCTTACCAAACTTGGCAATCCAGAGTTCCGGGTTAATGTCGTGATGGTCAAAAAGGAACTTGCAGCGGGTCAATGCAAAGAACGGCATTGCCGCAATAAAGATCAAGTCAGGCGGATTGCAGGCATGGATAACGTCCTGCACACCCTGCTTGCGGAAAACCTTGAAGAGCAGACGAGTTTCATGGAACAAGGCACAGAAATATTCCTTGAAGTAATCCAAGGTTCTCTTTGCCTCGGGCAGCGGATGACGATAGATCTTGATACCATCAAGTTCTTCGTATTCCAACGGATACTTCTTTGTCAAAGGACAAATAACAGTAACCTCTGCACCGGCCTCATGAAGAGACGTAGCTTCTTGCCATACGCGCCTATCAAAAGGCACTGGCAGATTTTCCACAACGATGCAAACTTTTTTCCCAAACAGCTCAGCCATAATTTACCAGCAGAAGCCCTCGTAGTTAGACAAAGTTTCGACAGAGGGATCCTTGACTCGATCCAGATCAATAAAGCGAACGTTAGGATACTTGCGAATCAGTTCAGGAATTTCAGGGTTGCGAACGGTAATAACAACCAGGGAACTATTCTTCACAACTTCTTCAGAGTTTACCTTCAAAAGGGGCAACAAGTGAGGAATTCTCTTGTTCAGGTCCTTCAGGTTCGTTTCCTTTTCGCGAGCAATATTCAAGAAACGGTCAAAGATGCTCACGTTGTAGCCGGCACCAATCAAGGCTTCGGCCAAACGGGTGGATGCAGAATTTCTCAAGTCGTCGGTACCAGCCTTAAAGGTAAGGCCGATAACACCAACATTTTTGCAACCGTAGGACTTGGCCAATTCAATTGCGCGAGCAATGTGCTTGTCATTACTGCATTCAATGGATTCCAGAATAGGAACCTTCACATTATTGGAATGTGCAAGGAAATTCAAGCCCTTAAGGTCTTTAGGCAAGCAAGAACCACCGTAGGCAAAGCCAGGCTTAAAGTAGTACGGAGAAATGTTAAGGGATGTGTCCTTGCAGAACAAATTCATCACCATATGGCTGTCGATACCCAAGGTCTTACAGATTGCACCGACTTCGTTACCGAAGGCAACCTTCAAGGCATGGTAAGAGTTGTTCACGAACTTGATGATTTCAGCAACCTTTTCAGGCACTTCGGCAATTTCGCTACCAAAGGGTTCGTACAAAGCACGAAGAGTCTTAACAGCAACTTCGTTTTGAGAACCGATAACCGTAATAGGCGGATTCAAGAAATCCTTAACAGCAGAGCCTTCACGCAAGAACTCGGGATTGGAAACCACGGCGAAATCCTTGTTCACGACTCGACCGGAAACCTTTTCAATTTCCCTTGCGATCATGGCGTTGGTTCCAGGAGGCACGGTGCTACGGATAACAACCGTGTGGAACAAAGTCTTGTTACGAAGAGCCACACCAATGGAACGAGCTGCAGACACCAGATAAGTTGTATCTAGCTGACCATCACGGGCATTAGGAGTGCCAACACAAAGGAAAGTAATCTCGGACTTTGTTACAGCTTCTTCTGCAGACATCGTTGCAGTAATCAAGCCGGCATCATAGCCCTCTTTCATCAATTCTTCAATATCGCGTTCGACGATGGTCGGAAGGCCCTTTGCAATGCGAGCAACCTTATTGCTATCTACATCGCAACCAATGACACTATGTCCCAGCTTTGCGAAACAACCAATGCCAACACAGCCAACATAACCAAGGCCAAAAATGCTAATAGAAGCCATAAGCGTTACTCCGCCTTGCCTTTACCGATACTAGTCACTTCAAAACCAATCTTGCGAAGTGCATCGGCGTCAAGAATATTACGACCATCAAATACAAAAGCAGGCTTTGCCATGGAGGCATAGATACGCTTCCAATCCAGTTCAGCAAAGCACTTCCATTCAGTACAAACAACAACTGCGTGAGCACCTTCGGCAGCCTTATAAGCATCTTCTTCGAACTGGACTTGATCCAGCACGTCCTTCAGGTCGCGCTTGGCATCGGGAATAGCCTTCGGGTCAGTGACGACCGGCAGTGCATGTTCGGCCAGCAAGTCACGGACAACCAGGTTGGCCGGGCTTTCGCGGGTATCACCAGTATTGGCCTTGAACGCGAAACCGAAAACAGCAATCTTCTTGCCGGCGATGGTATTGAACATGGTTTCCAGCATGCGGTCTACCACACGGTGGGTCTGCCATTCATTGATCTTTACGACACTTTCCCAGTAGGCTGCGACTTCGGGCAGGCCGTAGTAACCACACAGATATACCAAGTTCAAGATATCCTTCTTGAAGCAGGAACCACCGAAACCGATGGATGCCTTAAGGAACTTGGGGCCAATACGCTTGTCCTTGCCCATAACAAAAGCAACTTCGTCCACATCGGCACCGGTACGTTCGCAAAGGGCACTAATGGAGTTGATAGAGCTAATACGCTGAGCCAAGAAGGCGTTGGCAGTAAGCTTGGTAAGTTCGGAGCTCCAGAGGTTGGTCGTCAGGATGCGGTCACGGGGAACCCAGTGAGCATAGACATCCACCAGCTTCTGGCATGCAGCCAAACCAGATTCAGTCTGGTGGCTACCGATCAAAACGCGGTCCGGTTCGAAAAGATCCTGAATAGCAGTACCTTCGGCAAGGAATTCCGGATTGGAAAGAACTTCGAAATGGAGGCCCTTATCGTTAGAATTCAGGATTCGTTCCATGGCTGCTGCGGTACGAACAGGCAGAGTGGACTTTTCCACAATGATCTTGCCTTCGTTAGCCACTTCCAAAATGTTGCGAGCAGTCTTTTCCCAGTACTGAAGGTCGGATGCCTTACCGGCGCCATGACCAAAAGTCTTGGTGGGGGTATTCACAGAAACGAAAATAATGTCTGCTTCCTTAATAGCTGCCGGAATATCGGTACTGAAAAACAGATTGCGGCCACGGGCACGCTTCACCACATCATCCAGACCGGGTTCAAAAATCGGGAGGTTATCGCTGTTCCAAGCATCGATACGGGCCTGGTTAATATCCACAACGGTCACCTTAACATCGGGGCACTTGTCGGCGATAACAGTCATAGTGGGGCCACCGACATAGCCCGCGCCAATGCAAAGAATCTTAGTGTTGAAACTCATAATACCCCAAATCTAGATAATTTCAATAATTTAGACCTATTATTCACTTAAAAACGGCCGTTATAGACCGAACTTCTTCGGGATTTATTACTCGAATTTGACTGTTTTCACCATCATCCCAACCTACCCAGACACTTCCGGGTCCAGGAACCGCAGAAACAACAACAGGTGTGTCCGAGAAGAAATTCACATTCATGGGATACTGGTCAACGGCCAAGCCGTGAACAAGGATCGATCCAGAGCCTTTTACAGACAAAGTAATCGTCTTTGGGGAGCCTAATTTGAAATATTCTTGAAGTTCCTCTTCAATGACACCCGGCCTTGCTTCTACAAAGGACTTCATAGCCCCCAATTCCGACTGCATTTTGCTGCTATTTTGATTCCAGCGCTTCTGATCCCTAGGAATCTCCTGCGATATGGCGTTCATCAGCACATCCATTCGATTCTTGACTCGGGTCGGTTCAAAATTCATGGAGAGAAGCGTAGCCATCCGATTCACAAAGGCGGTCTTATAGCTTTCATTTTCGAGCATCCTGCGGAGCAGCAGCGTAGAGTTAGGTCCATTGGGCCAACTGTCTGCATCACCCTTGTCATTGGTCGCAAATTCAAACACATTGTTCTTGTATTCGCTAAAATTATTGCCCAGGCCAAAATCCGTGTCATAAATAAACCACTTCCAGGGAGTTTTTTGGTTTGCATTTCGCCATTTTTTAAGATTGTTGCTAGGCCAGTCTCGATTGTTCACAAACAACTCCAACTGCACATAGTTGGTAAAGTTATCCACATCAATTTGACTTGCCACATAGGCAAAATTACTGTCATTGTCCAAATGGTTCGATTCCAGCCAATCCATTAACTGCTGGTACTCTACGGCAGAACCTGCCGATGCGGAATTGTCAGCCTTTATCAGATCGATATCGTCGGGATCCATTCCATAGTGGGTTTCAAAATAATATTCCGTGGAACGTTCACGAATATTATGAATACCGTAATATTCACCGTTATAGAAAACCACAGAAGCTCGACCACGCTGATAATCAAGTCCAAGGCCTTCACTTATGGAGCCGGCTACCATATCTCGAATGTAATCATTGTGGAAATTACTGCCGTTATTCCTAAGAATAAACACCTTAAACTTTTTCAGTTCCGGGAATTCCGGAAACAGCTGATACTTCAGGCGTTTATTTCCGTACTTTTCGCGGAAGGTAATGGCCACTGATTTTTTAGCATTGGCTCGGCTGTAATTGCCGAAAATCTTGAAGCCCGCATTCTCAGCAAAGGCAGGTCCGTTCTCACCCTTTTCAATAAGTTCGACAAAGGCAGGAATTTCCTTATCCTCCCAGTAATTTGCTCCATAATGAGGTTCCTTGGCTGCCGCATTAGGGCCTTCCATATAGATTCCCGTATCAGGGTTAAATAGGGAGTTGGGATCAGCCGTAATAAACACCGCCGGAACAGAAGGCGCAGCCTCAAAAACGTAGGTACGATTTACCACTTCACCGGGAATGGCCCCAGGAATAAAGCTCGCGCAGCGCAAAGCCGTTGTGGCAGAAATATCGAGCTGTGTCGTAAGCGGGCTATTTTCCGTTGGAGCATAGCCGCCCTTTTCGCAGCGGATCCACTTATCTTCGGGGAATACCAAACTGATTGCATCCGTATAGAATCCGGAAGGTGGCAAATCCAGCAAGGTATCTACAGCGGGAGAAGATTTGGAAACAACATAGTCTGTAGCCAGTGCATAAGGACTAGGAGTAGAATAACCCCAACCTACCTTTTCGGCAACACCATTCAATGCGGCAACAGATCCATCATCGGCAAAGAATCCATACGACCAAGTTTTACCCACAGGGACGCTAGGGTAATTGACGTACGCCAGAACCTGGGCGTTTTCGTTCATCAAATAAATGGAAGCCGCCTCATTCTTAATCTTGAAAGAAGCGTGTGGTTCGTGGCCGCGATTACGAGCGATATAGGAGAATACCTTCACGGAAACTTCTCGTTTTTCCTGAGCCTCCGGACTCATGCGCGTTCCATAAATAATGCTTAAATCCGGAAAGCTCTTTCCCTGAGGCAGAGAGGCCCGATAAACCGAGGAGGAATCCCCCGTTCCCGTAAATACGATTTCATAGCCTTTCCAATCATCAATGCCAGTCTGTACTAACCTGAAGGAAACCTTGCGATCTTTGGTGATATAGGCATGCATCAAAATTTCATTGGTGGCAGAAATATCCACCACATCCTCGGGATCGCTAGATTTCGTACCCACGAAAGAAGAAATAGAGGACCATCCCAATTCTTCGTTTTCACCCAAACGCATGCGGGCACCAAACATCCGCTTTCCATTTTCAGTGAAGCAAAGTTTTGCCTTGCCATCCAAAGGTTCAGAATAGCTCTCCCCCGCAACATCCTCGTTCTGGGAATCGGTCCACGTCCAACATCCCGGCCCAATGAGACTTGTACTATCGTGAGGTGCCACGTAATCCGGCAAGTTCTTCCCAGACAGGTAAACCAACATAAGGGACTGGGGTTCCATTACCACATCGCCAAACGTCCACTTGGATGGATTGGACAGAGAATTGGTCAAAGACAATCCCTTCAAACTTACCTGTTCTATGGAACTATTATAAAGTTCCACCCAGCCGGCATCACCACCCTCATGATCGTCGTACACGGTATTTATGGGGTCTACTTCCGTAAAAACAACGGGACCCCCAACAAAGTTGGGTGGAACTCGGGAAAGATCACTGGACGGATCGTCCGAAGGATTCAATTCTTGTATGGAACTGCTGGAGGAGTTATCTCCGGAACATGAAATAAAAAAGGAGAATAGTGCACTGCATAAAACAGAGCGGCAAAGATTTCCATGTTTATTCAAGTGTACCATACACTTGGAATATACTCTTTTTACGGCAACATCGCCTTCTACTTTTTACGGCGGGGACGACGTACAACGAAAAGACAGGCGCCAATTAGAACCAGCGTGACTGAAATCACCTTTTCCAGAGGGAACGCCTCGGAGAACACCACAGCACCGGCAATAGTAGGCACGGCAGCACCCACAGCAGCACTAAAGGGAATAATAAACAGAGCGCGACCGCGAGAAAATGAAATCTGGGAATAGATAAAGGCGATGCCATAGGTGGCCACATAAGCCAAGGTTCTAAAATCAAGAATCAGTCCGCCAATGGATGCTAAAGAAATATTGTCCAAGTCGAAGTCCATAGCCAGGCTCTTGTAGAACGCCGCGGAAATACCAAAACCAACGCCCATAATCAGGGAGTCCACCATTTCACGATCCTTGCAGAACAGATGGGCAAACAAGGCTATGCCACAAACCACTCCTGCGTAGGCCCAAAGCATGTTCAAGTTCTGAACACTGGTAGCCTCGCCCAAGGATTCTACGGAACAAAGGAGGCCCGCCACCACAAAGCAAATGGCAACCACAATTCGACGGGTCAGGACTTCCTTTAAAATGACAAAGCCCATCAATGCCGTAAGCACCGGGTTCAAGACCATCATGGGCTGCACCTGGCTCAGGTCATAACGAGCCATGGCGATGTAGTAGCCGCCTGTTGCAAAAACAGAGCAGGCAACGCCTAGCCACCAGAATCCATTGGTAAGTACACCCTTCCAAAAATTCCACGGATTGGATACGCCGCCCGTCTTTTGACCAACAGAAGAAACCCCGGACTTTTCCAGGATGTTTCCACAAGCAAAAAGGAAAGCAGGACCAATTGTCAGAAGAAGAAAAAGCATAGAATATTACAGAGAATCGTAGATTTCCTGATAGATCCAGTAGTTGCCCATGACGCGCTTTACATAATCGCGGGTTTCCCAATAGCTGATTTCTTCGGCGCGGATATCCCAGGGAAGTCCCTGGCCTGCAGCCTGCCAGCGCTTAGTGGGCTTAGGACCAGCATTGTAGTTTCCAAGAACGTACATATAATCGTCCTTGTATTCTGCCTTCAGGTCAATGAGGTAACGGACTCCCAAACGAATATTCATGTAGGCGTTATACAACTGCTTGGGATCGAAGTTTTCAATATTTTCAAGTTTTGCAAGCATCTTGCCTGTAGCGGGCATAATCTGCAAAAGACCGCAGGCACCTACAGGAGATGCAATTTCAAAGTTGAAGATAGACTCCTGACGCATCACGCTGTACACGAAGAAGGGGTCAATCTTTTCGCCGGAGTGATACTTCACTTGATCCTTGTACGGAATCGGGTACAGGTAATGAAGAACATCGAGAGGTGGCGCCAAGAGGCGACGGCGATCAATGTTGTTCTGGAACTGACGAGCTAGACGGTAGCCTGCAGCAGTCTCGCCCATTTCGTAGAACAGCTTGCCGTATTCGTAAAGGAAATCCAAACGCTTGGCGTTTTTCTTGCGAGCTTCATCATAAAGGTCAAAAGCCTGATCGCTAAAACCATAAAGGAACAGAGACTTAATGCGGTTGTAACGTTCCGGACTGTAGGTAGGATCAGGCTTGCCCAGTTTTTGGGAATCGCGGATCCAAGCCAAAGTCTGTTCGGGCGTCATTTCCACACCGTGTGCGTAAGGTACATCGGCTGCATCCATCAAGCCGTATTCCACAAGCTTAATACGACTGCGGTGTGCATAATAGGCCAGCGGGAAATCGCGGATACAATCCAAATAAGCCTCGCGAGCCAGGGAATCCTTACCCAATTTCATATAGGCGTCACCCAGGAACATGCGGGCGCCGCTGGCACTCCATGTGAACGGTTCCTTGGAAGCGTCAATCATGGCCGTAACAGCTTCTTCCCATTTTTCCTGCTTGAAGAGAACAAAGCCCACACGGAACTTGGCCCACTGACGTTTTACGTTACTCTTAAAGCGCTTATGAGAAAGTTGCTTATAACAAACCAAGGCGCTATCATACTTCTGGTTCTGTTCGTATTCCAGACCACGAACCCAAAGGTTATTTGCATTTTCCTTGCTGTACTTGCTCACATCCGTAAGTTGTGCATCCAGCTTTTTGATGAGCTTTGCGTTCCTTGTAGAGTTGTTACGGAGCAGGCGCAAGGTAGACTGAATCCACACGGGACGAACTTCAACGGAATCCAGCAAGAAACGGAACTGGGCAATGGATTCATCATCGCGCTTTAAACCGCGAAGAGCCACCGCACGCTTTTCCCACAAATTAATGCGGGTATCCATATCCATGGTGCTAGGCGGCAGCTTACTCTGGATAGAATCATCAGGCAGAGCCACGGCACTCTGAGGGTTCTTTGCCACCTGCTGTGCGTCAAGAATAAAGATGGAATCCAAAAGGGTCAAGCAACTAGCGGACTCATCCTTAGCGCAAGCCATCTTGGCATAGGCAACCTTTTCTGCCAACGACTCGGGAGCACCCTGCACCTTGCGGAGGCGACGAATGCAAGCGAATGCGGAATCCTTGTAAGAGGAAGAACTGGTGAGCAATTGCATGTAAATGCGTTTTGCTTCTTTCAACTGTTTGAACTGTTCCAGGTAACGGCCGTAGCGGAATTTCAAGGCAGCCGCGTCATCAGACTTGGGATACTTTTCAATAAAAGCCTTCAGGGAGTCCGCATGGGCGTGATCGCTCAAAGTGGAATCAGCCATGGCTGCCTCAATGCGAAGGCGAGAAGCGCTGCGATCCCAGGAGGAATTCTTAGCAAGAGCCGGATTCAATCCCAAGGTGGTGCGCATCTTGGCAAAATCGCCCTGCTGGAAACAGGTCTGTGCCATACGCAGGATAACGGCGCCGTCCAAGACGGAATCGCGACCACGAAGAGAATCGTAAGCGGCGTAGGCGTTACCCCATTCTTCCCTATAAAAATACTGAGCGGCCTTTGCAAAGTCGCGGATATTCTTGGGCTGGTTCGGATCTTCGCTAGCTGCCTTTACGCGATCATAGCGGACCACCACATCCTGAAACCGACTAGGCGGAATTTGTTCCAGTTCCGCATAAGGATTCACGGGTTCCATAGGCATAGTAGCGATAATGCTATCCGTAGAGAGCATGGGAACCGGAGCGTTGGAGTCAACAACAGTCGGCGCAACAGGGGCTACATTTGCGGCAGGCTCAATGGCAGGAGCCAAAGGCGCTGTACGAACAGAACTATCAGCAACAGGGACTTGGGCAAATGCACTCAGCGCGCAAATGCCTAAGAGGGACATAAACACACGAACCATGACTTTCTAAATACTACTTCTTACTGTTTTCAACTTGGCCCACCACACTGGAAATTCCCAGGTCCTGAATGGGCTGGGCGTATTTCTTGTGCAAGTAGGCATTCACACTTTCGGCATCGTCCATCTGCAAAACAGTCAATGCGGTTTCGCGAACATCTTCGAAATTGATGGAACGAATAATCTTCTTGGTGGACATCACACTCCACGGAGTCATGGAGAGTTCATCTACACCAAGACCCACCAGGAGCAAGACGCTCATAGGGTCTGCAGACATTTCACCGCAAACCGCCACCGGAATACCTTCGCGATGAGCTGCACGAACCGTCTGGTAAATCATGCTCAATACAGCCGGATGATGTGGCTGGAACATATTGGTGATCAATTCGTTGGTACGGTCAACTGCCAGAGTAAACTGAATCAAGTCGTTAGTACCAATGCTAAAGAAGTCCACTTCCTTAGCTAGTTTGTCTACAATCATCACCGCCGCAGGAACTTCAATCATCACACCTATTTTCACAGGTGCGACCTTATGGCCGGCAGCTTCCAACTCTCGGCGGCATTTACGAATAAATTCTTTTGCACGACGAATTTCCGACATACCGGAAATCATGGGAAGCAAAATACGGAGATTGCCCTTGGTATTTGCCAAAAGCAGGGCTTTTAGCTGGGCGCAGAACAAGTCTTCCTTGTCCAAGCACACGCGAATAGAACGCCAACCCATAAAGGGGTTTGATTCATTGACTGCGTTAATGCCACTAACAAGTTTATCACCACCGGCATCCAAAGTACGAATCGTCACCGGACAGGGGGCCATAGTTTCAAGAATGTAGCGGTAAGCATCCTGCTGTTCATCCTGAGTAGGAGCATTCTTTCGCAGGAACAAAAATTCAGAACGATAAAGACCTATACCCGTCGCACCAAAGTCGGTTACCTTGTCAGCTTCGGAAGGCAACTCGATATTGGCGTGCAAAGTAATGTACTTGCCGTCACGGGTCATGGGTTCCAGCTGGCGCATGGTGAAAAGTTCACGGCGCTGTTTTTCAAAGACTTCCTGACGTTCGTGGAAATCACGGATATCGTCTTCGTTAGGATTGATGATTACCGTTCCGCGAGAACCATCCAGCAAGATAGTTTCGCCGGCCTTCGCCATAGCGGCAAAGTTACGCAAACCAGAAACCAAGGGTATCTGGAGGGAGCGGGCCAAAATGGCAACGTGGCTCGTACGGCCACCGGTATCCATGGCAAGACCTGTCACCTGACCAGGCTTAATGGACATCAACAAACTAGGCAAAAGTTCGTGACCAACCAAGATCACGCCGTCTTCTGCAGCCACATCCTCCAATACAGGTCCGGAGTCTTCCATGGCCGCCATAAGACGGTTATACAAATCTCTAAGGTCCGCAGCCTTGTCGCGCATGGCAGCAGAATCAATAGATTCAAACTTATCGATGTAGGCGCCAAGCACCACATGCACAGCCCAGCGGGCATTCTTATGGCGATTGCGGATCTGATCCAGAACTCCGTTCAAAAGGCCCGGGTCCTGAAGAATCATCAAATGCGTTGCAAAGATGAGGCTATCCTTCATCCCTGCACGTGTTTCAGAAATTTCCTTAATCTGGGCAATTTCCTTGGAGGTCATGTTAATGGCCTTCAGGAACAACTGCTCTTCGTCTGCAATACGGCTTTCCGGAAGAGTTTCCTCTACAACAGAAATCTCTCGGTTAATAACCGGGAAAACCCGGCCCATTGCAAAGCCGGGAGAAGCAGAAACGCCGGTTAGAACTGTGCGAACCGGCAATGCTTCGACCTTAGCAGGGTTCTTCGTTGAAATGGTCATTGAACAGACTTTCCAACTGGGAGGCTACGTTTTCTTCGTCTTCGCCGTCGATTTCGAACTTGACTTCGGAACCAGCGGGAATGGCGAGCATCATCACGTTGAGAATGCTCTTGGCGTTTGCCTTGGAGCCTTCAAACACGATGGAAACATCGCTTTTAGCTTGACCAGTCACATCAACAATCATCCCTGCGGGACGAGCGTGAATACCCAATTTGTTAGAGACTACCAATGTCTTAACTATCATTTTTTCCTCAGAAAAGATCCACGTTGATGTCCAAGCCATCCTTAAGAATTACGCGGAACAAGCTGTCTGCAGAATGTACCGTCTTAACCAAATCATCATGGAGAGCTCTATCATTCAACAGAAGTCCTGCGGTGCTATTCTTGGAATCAAGTTTACCCTGGACCTTGGTAAGCAATTCGTCCAGATGCTTGGTTACACCTTCAAGTTCTCCCACCAAGTTATTGGCATTACCCATAAGCTTATCGGTACCTGCAAACAGGTTGTCCACCGGAGACTTGACACCATCAATCAACTCATTCACCTTGACAGTCACCTTGTTCAGACCTTCCAGGCTCTTCTTGAGCTGAGGATCCGTGGTGTTCAGCATGGTCATCAAACGATCTTCAAGTTTTTCAGCCTTGACCAGGAGAGTCTTGAAACGTTCCTGGAAATCAGGATTTACGATAGTCTGGTTCAAAGCCTGCTTTACGGATTCCAAAAGAACCTTGGTGCTATCGCAAACTTCGCCGGCAAGACCGATAGCTTCGGCAATACCAGCATCAAACTGACCGTTGATGGTATCGTTCGGGACGAAGTATTCTGCGGAGTCGCCCAAAATCATGCCAATCTGACGTTCACCCATGATACCGATGTTCTGCACGCGAATTTCAGAATCCTTAGGAATCTTCACGTCGGTACGGAGGCGGATGGTCACCACAACGCGGTGGCCAGAAAGTTCAATATTCTCCACCTTGCCCAGCTTTACACCGTTCACCTTGACAGGGTCGTCAAGAACAAGGGTACTTACCTGGGTGAATCGAAGGTAGTAAGTGTTAAATGTTTCGCGGGGGTCTTTCTCATTCAAGAAAAACACGCCAAAAACAAGAATGATGATGGCCAGGATGACAACCAGGCCTACAGAGAAATAGAGTGCAGAATACTTTTTCATTTCAAAGTTTAATCTAGTATATTCCGGCAAATTTCACGGCTATGGCCCCTTAAAACAGAGGCACATTAGGTGAAAATCAGCCTTTATCCCTCAATTCGGGTAATGGGGCTGTTATTTTCAATGCCGTTCACGTGGCGATCCAGCCAATCGGTGAGTAAAGCATCGCGTTCAGCCTTAGGCAACAGGAACTTTTCACGGCCTTCCTTCTGCATGTACACATCCAGATAGGTCATAAGTACGCCACCGGCCACAGATACGTTCATGGATTCGGTAATACCGTACTGGGGCAGTTTGAATTCATAGTCAGCATGTGCCAGGGTATCCGGGTGGTTACCGTGGAATTCGCTACCCAGGTAGAAAGCGGTAGGCTGGCTCAAGTCCAGGTCAAGAACAGAGTTGGTGGTATTTGTACTTGCCACGGCAATCTTGTAACCCTTGGCGCGAAGCTTTTCCATACAGAGCATACGCTTCTTGTACAGGTAGAGATTCATCCACTTGTAGGAACCCTTGAGAATAGACTTGTTCACGCTATAGGCGTTGTCTTCTTCAATAATATGCACATCCTGCAAGCCAAAGACTTCTGCAGTACGGATCACAGCGGAAATATTATGGGGATCGAACAAATCTTCCAGAACCATGCAGAAGTGTCTTGTACGACGATCCACAACGGAGGTCAACAATTCCTTACGGCGGTCCGTAACACGGGCCAGGAGGGATTCCAACTTTTCAGAGTTTTCGTTCATTTCGCTCATTTTGTTTCCTTGATTTTTTGAAATTCTTCGACGCGCAAGGGAGCTGTCATATTGGGCTGATTACGCTGTTCCTCGCGAAGCTTCTTTAGCTTCATGTAATCGCCGAGACGCCAAGGAGCACCGTTTACGACCGCTTCAAAATCCAGAATGTTCTGGACATTCTCCGCGGATTTCAAATTGGTATTTGTCAGCATAGGTTCCTTGTCGCCCTTAAAATACCGACCAGAGGATTTCTTGATATCATCAACGATGTGGTCAATCTTTTCATCTACCACGCTTTTGAAAACATTCATCTGCATAATGGAATTCAGCACGGAATTAGCCGGGAACACAATTGCAGTTAATTTGTACTTAATCCTGTTTCCGGGAATCGGATCCATATCCAAGTATGCGACAGCGGTTCCGTGAAGAGCCCAGCGGAGAACCTTGGCGTGGCCGTACCCAAAGAACACATTACGGAAACCAAGCTTTGTGCCGGCACTGTCCTGAAGAGCCCAGTAGAATTCACCGGAAAGGCTGCGGCCATTGGAACCGTTAAAGTACCTGCGGTTGGGATGGGTATATTCCAGAACATAGTTCGATTCCATGTAGGCGTTGATTAGCTGAGCCGTAAAGGGCATGTTGTCGAACAGGAAGCTAATCATATGTTCATTTGCAGAAAGTTCGCCCACGTTCTCGTAAATGGCACGATACTTACGACCTAGGCGGGCAAAGATTTCCGGAGCATAGGCGTTCTTCATATCGGCTTTTAGACCGCGCTTTTCAAGTTCAATGAAAGGCGCACAGTATTCGGTGTCGTACTTGATTTTTGCAGACAGTTTCTTATCCAGTTCATCGCAGCCAGGAAGATCCCTATTCAGGCAGCCTTTAACACCCGAGCAAAGGGCATGCAAGTCGTCATGACCCAGCTTATTTTCCAAGCGAAGTCGTTCAGCCTTGTCAACACTAGACATAGACGCTGCATTTTGGACCTTGTCATGATCGGCGGTATCCGCAGCCATGGCACAGACACTGCACAACATCACTGCGCACAGCAACTTCAGCATATTTTTTAAAATCAGCTTCACGAAACGTTTCCTACTAGTTTCTGAATTCCAAACTATCCAGAGGAACCACGGTAAAGGGTTTCAAGGCCTCTAATCTTGCCACAGGTCCCACAATGGAGATTGTCATCTTGTTCTTGTCAAAGTACTTAGAAATCATGACCTTGACCTGGTCTGCAGTCACCGCATTGATTTCCTTGACATAGTCCAGGTAATGGTCGTCGGACTTACCTAAAAGTTCACCCTTGGCAAAAATAATTGCCGTAGAAGAGGGACTATCAAATAAGCTGGGAAGGCTTTCAATCAAGGCCTTCTTTGCCTGAGCAAGTTCTTCTTCAGAAGGACCATCCTTGGCAAGTTTTTCCACTTCTTCAAAAATAAGCTTCAAGGCAAAGTCTACAGATTCCACCTTGGTTTGCAAGGCGATTGTGGTCATTGCCGTATCGCGGTAATCGTTACCCACAGAGCTGTAAACGCTGTAAGCCAGTCCCTCGTCGCTACGAACGCGGTTCATCAAACGGCTAGTAAAGCTACCGCCACCCAGGATAAAGCTAGCCACGGCGGCAGGATAGTAATCCACATGGGGGCGCTTTACGAAGGGCTGGTTCATAGAGATGTTTGCCTGGGTAATATCCTTGTCCACCACGTAGATGCCAGGCTTGTTGAGGAAAGCCAGAGGTTCGGGCTTTACCGGATTTGCAGCAGGTTCAACCTTCCAGCTGGCAAAGAAATCCTTCAGCATGACAATGGCGGAGTCCTTGTCCACGTCGCCGGAAAGGGCGAACACAATGCGCTTCGAAGAAAAGACTCCAGTGGCCAGGCGCTTTACGTCTTCGGCAGTCACGGACTTGTATTCTTCGGCATTTGCGCTCCACAGTCTGGGATTGGAAGCGTAATTCACCTTACCCTTAAGGGCAGAAAGGACCTTGCCCGGAGTGTCATAGCGACGGTCGTAGGCCGTAACGAAATTAGCCTTTACCAGTTCCAGCTGTTCCTTGTCAAAGCCGGGAGCGGTCAGGACCTGCTTTGCCGTAGCAAGCAAGTTGGCAAAGTCCTTGGAAAGGCAATCTATGTCGAACATAGAACTGAAAGTACCTGCGGAGGTGCTAATGCCTGCACTGATAAATTCCAGCGAATCGTCCAAGTCGTGGGGAGTAATTCCACCGCCGCTGCCACGGCGAAGCATATTGCCCACCATGGAGCGGGCAGCTTCATCCTTCAGGGACGAGACGACCAAAGGTTCATCGAAATAAACCGTAAAGTTAACCAAAGGCAGGGAACGGTCACTGACGATGTAGCCCGTAATGCCCGGCGCCACTTCTACACGGTAGTCCTTCGGGTACGGGGCAACGTACTTAAACTCAGGAAATTGAATGTCCTTGTAACTGACGGGAACGTCAGACTGACCGGCGGCACCATTGGCAGAAACCTGCGCAACACTTGCGGCACTATCAGTCCCTGCAGTAGGAACCACGGCCGCCTCGGTCTGTGGCGCCGGAGCAGAAGAACAAGAAGACAAGCCTACAACAGCAAAGGCAGAAGCCATTGCCGAGGCCATCCAAATTTTCAAAAAACTGGAAACATTTCGCATTATGTACCAAGATAGCAAATCGCACAACACAAAACGAGCATCTATTTCTAATTTCAGGGCTGTTCTATGGCAGGAAAAATCAGATTCGCACCCAGTCCCACCGGATACTTGCACGAAGGCCACCTCCTTTCGGCTCTCTACGTGTGGGCTGCCGCAAAGAAATGGAATCTACATGTCCACCTGCGAATCGAAGACCACGACAGAGGCCGTACCCGCCAGGCTTATATTGACGGCATCCGCGAAGACCTGGAATGGCTTGGTTTTGAATACGACAGCTACAGCATCCAAAGCGAGCGAACCGAAATCTACCAAGGTGTTTTAAACAAACTCGCAGAACAAAACTTTGTCTACCCCTGCACCTGCAGCCGAAAGCAACTGGAGGCAGAAAATCCCAAGAGCGAAACTGGCGAAATCATTTACCAGGGCAAATGCCGCATTTTAGCGGATAGTTTAAAGCTTAAAGAAGAAGGTGGCTCGGGCAGCATTTTGCCGCCGCACAACCTCCGTTTCAAGATTGCAGACAAAGTAATTAACTGGACAGACTACCGCCTCGGGGATTTTTCTGAAAACCCAGCCAAGCAATGCGGGGATTTTCCCATTCAGGACCGAGAAGGTTGCTGGACATACCAATTCGCGGTCTGCGTCGACGATCTGGACCAGGAAATCACCCACATCATCCGCGGTGAAGATATCCGAAACTCCACCGCCCGCCAAATCGCCCTTTCCGAAACCATCTGCCAAGTCTCGGGGCGTCCCTACAACCGCCCTCTTTACCTCCATCACGCGCTCATTGTAGACGCCTCCGGCAAAAAGCTGTCCAAGCGGGAACTGGCCCACAGTATCCGCCAAGACAAAGAAGCCGGAATCAGCGCCGAAACCCTCCTGGGCAGGGTCGTTTTCAAAGCCGGTTTCCAAAATGAGGACTCCCCCATCGCCTTACACGATGCTATTGATAAAATAGCCACCTCTCTCTAGCCATCACCAAAACGACATTCTTAAAATAAAGTATATTGAAGGTATGTCTCAGGCATTATCCTCCTCTATCGTATCTAATATTCGCGAAGAAGCAGCTCTTTTCGATTCTAAAGATCGTTTGCTTAATTTTTCCTCCAAAGGTGACTTCCAGTCACCCCTCATTATGGAGGCTGGAGACCTGTTTTATGAGAAATGGGTGCAAACAGAAGGTCCCCTACCCCTGGACTCCTTTTTCCCCATATCTGCAAGCCTGACAGCACAGCAAAAACTGGTCATGGAAGACTCCATGATCCAGGTTCTTCGTGAAAAGAGCGAAGACTTTGGTGAAACCGACCTTTACCTGGTCCTGGGTTTCCTGAAGTGGGATGGCAATGCCCTGGCACCCAGTCTTTTGATTCCCGTAGATGCCGATATCAGCAAGAAGACCGTTTCCCTTGCGAATCGCACACCTATCGAGAACGTTATCCTTAGAGAACGCCTCAAGGACAAGATGAACCTGCCCAAGGCCGAAGATGCAATCACCAACGGCAAGTTCAGCATTCTACAGTACTTCTCCCTTTTCGAAAAGGCCATCGCCAGCGAGCGTAACTGGAAGTTCACCCGCCACGGCATGTGCCTTGCTTTCGCTAACACCACCCGCCTTCTCATGAAGAAGCGCTACGAAATCGGTTGGAGCGACAAGAAGATTGAAACTAACGCAGCCATCCAGCCATTCCTTAGTGGCGACGGCTACGATGTTACGGAATCCCTGTTTGAAAACGATGCGTTTGACCAGATCTACTCTCCGGCAGATCATCACTTTCTGTACCAGACTGATTCCCATACCACAAAGGTTACCATTGACGCCCTAGACGAAAGGGTTCCCGCCTACGCAATCCAGTCCCTGCCCGGCACCTCCAAGATGAAGGTCGCTGCAAATATCGTTGCAGAATCTATCGCAAACGAAAAGAAGGTTCTGGTCGTTACCCGTCGTGCAGTTTCTGCCAATGCATTCAAAAACGCATGGAAGCCGCCTTTCCGCACCTTTGCAGAAGCAGACCGTCCCGCTCTTGAGGCAGAAGTTCGCAAGGTTCGCAAGGAATTCCTGGACTACTACGACATCGTCAACAAGCCTATCCAGCCCGCGGGCGTTCTGCTTTCCGACCTGCTTGAAGAATTCATTGCCGCAAAGGCTCCCAAGCAAAAGGTTCCAGAATCCGCCTTCCAAGGCATCGGCGAACTGGGCTATATCGACTACGCAACATTGAAGACCACCCTGGAAGAAATCAGCGATCTGTATTTCAACAAGAAAGGTCTGGAAGCACGCAGAGCATTCCTTGGAGTCAAGGTTCCTAGCCTTACCGACGAAAAGAAGGCAGCCATCGCCGAGGAATTGAAGTCTGCTGTAGAAAACGTTACCAAGCTGGATTCCACCATCAAGCTTTTCGAAGATGCAGGACTATTCCCCACAGGAATCTTCCTTTCCAGCCTGTCCGACATCCTGGAATTGATTCAGGAAAACTTCAATCAAGATACCCCCGACTTTGAAAGATGGGAACTTCGTTCCAGCAACTGGGTTTCTTACAAGGATACCCTGAAGAACCTTCCCGAGGCAGGCGACAAGTGGGTGCGCTACCGCCGCCAGACTTCCGAAATCTATACAGACGATGCAGTAGACACCAATGTCAACGCTCTCCGTGATGAATTCGAAGACAGCCTCAAGGTGACACTGAAGGGTCTCTCCGACAGATACCGTTCCTCCAAGAGGCAGCTGCTTCAGGTCATCCGCAACCCCAAGGACGTTTCCTCCGACACCCAGCTCCTGGATCTTATCGACACACTCCTGGAACTCCAGGAAAACAAGAAGGTCTATAAGGACAGCGCTGTTCTCGGCAATCACCTGCTGGGTAAAGACTGGTTGTACGAACGTTCCAACTGGGTTGAACTGGACAAGAAGATCAAGTACGTCTACGAATTCCGCCATAAGTACGAGAACAATTCACGACTAGACCTCCTGCTCCAGATTCTTGAACAATGGCACAACATCAAGCAAATCCTGGATAACTTTGATGAGATCGCTGAAGCCACCAAGAATCTCCAGAAATCCATCCGTCAGATTTCCAAGGACATGAAACTGGAAAATCCATTGGATGGTCTGGACATCAACAAGTGGCTGGATACAATCAAGTCCTGGAACGAAAACTGGGACAACCTGGATATTCATCTGCAGTTGACCGTCTTGTTCGCAAAGATCGAAGAACTGAACTGCCCGGGCCTGGCAAGTTTCGTAGAAAACACGGAAAAGGTCACCAAGGATATTGCACAGGCATTCGTCCATCAGTGGGCTGGCATGCAGATTCAGTCCGCAACAAAGATCTGCCCGGACTTGTTCTCCCTGAATCCCAAGGCCAGATACAAGAAGAATAACGCCTACCGCGACCTGCTGGATAAGTTCAGCAACGCAAATTTCAAGGCTCTCCACGATTCCGTAGAAAAGAATCCTGAACTTCTGACGGTCGTCAACCTGAACGGTGCATTGTCCCTTCCTGCGGACAGCAAGTTTGACTTGGCACTTATTCTTGACGCAGACAGCATGACCGTAGTGGAAGCGCTTCCCAGCATTCTTTGCGCAACAAAGTCTATCTTCGTCGGTGACCCGCATAACCCGAGCCCCGAATTGCTGCCTTACGACGCCTTCCAGGAAAACCCGTTAAAGCATACGCCGTTCTTCCAGGAAAGCATTCTGTCCTCCATTCTCCGCCAGGGCATTCCCACACGAGAACTCTGGCTCGCTAGACTGTACGCAGACGCATCGTTGATCGGCTTTGCAAACCACAAGATTTACAACAACAGCATCAAGCAGTTCCCCGCCCCGAACCGTTCCGAGTTCAAGGGCATACGCTTCAAGCCAGTGCTGGACAAGGTCATGGCTGTGGCGCAGGCCGCAGTACACCATGCAGAAAGAAACCCCAGCCAGACTCTGGGAATCATTGCATTCCATCAGTCCACCTGCCACGAAATTGAAGCAGCCATCAGGGCGATGCTGACTTCTGGTTCCGGAGCCGC
This sequence comes from Fibrobacter sp., assembly GCA_024398995.1. Taxonomy (GTDB): domain Bacteria; phylum Fibrobacterota; class Fibrobacteria; order Fibrobacterales; family Fibrobacteraceae; genus Fibrobacter. The sequence goes on along the minus strand of JAKSIE010000010.1, from coordinate 13,050 downwards.
AAGGTTCTTTGACCAGCAGAACCAGGACATCCGTTATTTCATCAAGACTCCGGACCGAGCCATCGACCGTTTCCGCGACGTGGTTCTCGTCTGTGCCGAAGCAGAAAACACCAGTGGCCTGGCCAACGATCGAAAGATTTCCGTTTGCTCCACACTGGCCAAGGTCGAGACCCGAGTATTCATTTCTGAATCAGACATGGCAAAGAAGGCCAACTCCAGAAGTAACTTGTTCTGGGATTGGATTTCCTACCTAGAAGAAAAGAAATACACCGAAAAGCAGGTTGGCCACTCCAAGGATTCCGTCATCAAGAGTCAAGTGGTCGAAGCCCTGACTCAGCAGAACATCCAGATTGAAGACGCCTTCAATCGTGGTGGCATTTCCATCGGCCCTGTAGTTGTTGACGCCAACAATCCCAACCGTTTCCTGGCCCTTATCGAAGACGACTGCACCATCGAACGTTTCTGCGACTCCGTAGAAGACAAGACCTGCATTCGTCCCGCAATTCTCAAACAACTGGGCTGGAAGGTTCTCCACCTGTGGCTGCCATTCTGGTACATGACCAATGCAGACGAAATCGGCCACGTCACCGCCACAATCGCAATCGAACAGAGCGTTGCACCGCCGCCTTCCGCAGAAACCGAAACGGTAGAAGACGACGATATTGCAGAGCAGGTTGCCATGGACGGCGCCGCAGTGGTGCCCTACATCGTTCAGCACCCCAAGATTGAAGGCACTCCCCACGACAAGCCGATTGCAGAACTTCCGGCAGCGGCATTGATTACCCAGCTGAAGTTCTACGTAGACCACGAAGCCCCGATTCACGAAGAAGTTCTCAAGCTTCGTGTGCTGGAACTCCATCATGTTGATCGCGCCGGTCCCGTGCTTCAGAAGGCACTGACAGACGCCATCACTCAGGGTCTCCAAAAGAAACGTTTCGTCAAGACAGGTCCCTTCTTCTATTCTCTGACAACCACCGACGTAAAGCCTCGCGACAGAGCATCCCGTCCGGACTTCGAACGCAAACTGGCATTCGTCTCTCCCGAAGAACGCGCCCTGATGCCACAGTCCCTTAACGAGCACAACCTCAAGCAGGCCCTGGGTCTTCTGGAATAATTCACAATTTACTGCAGGGCATGGCGCAATCCGGCCTTGCATTCAAAAATTAAAAGAACCCCGCTCATCAGAGCGAGGTTCTTTTTTAATCTCTTGGAATTCTGCGCGAATTACTTAAGCTTGACAACGAATGCGTTGATATTGTAAGCGGAGAGCTCGCGAGCCTTGTCTTCAGCAGCCTTCTTGGAAGTCCATCCACCGCCACGGAGCTTGTAGAACGGAGTATCGAAAACGACCTGGATTGCATAACCGGTGCTTGCAGAAATCTGGGCACGGCGACGCTGGGCAGCGTCAAAATCGGCAACCGCTTCGAACTGCAAGACGTAGTAACCGTCGGACTTGCTAGACTTTGCGGCAGCCTTACTGGACACACCAGCCTGGCTAGAGGATGTGTCTCTCAAAGACGCGTCCAAAACCGGCTTATATTCCTTACCGCGGAACAAAGAGTCAAGATCGGTAGGCTGATCAGCAGCCCAGCCCATAACGCAGGAAGCAGCAACAGTCAAAAATGCAGCAATTTTTTTCATGCCCCAAATATAGATAAAAAAAGACCTTCCGGCAAAACCGGAAAGTCTTAATTCAAGTCTTTAGATTTTAGAAATCTTACTTCTTTTCATCGTCGCTAGGCGGAATGTATTCCTTATAGGAACCATTCAGCTTCTTGACACCCCAGACCTTGGTCTGAGACTGTTCGGCATCTCTCTTGCCGCCGAGCTTGACGAAGGTTTCCACCTTGGAGATGTAAGCACCAGAACCCACTGCACGGCCGTCATCGGAAATCATGTTCCAGCCAATGTAGTAGTTACGGTTGGTACCGGCTTCAAGGCAGTTCTTGCCGTCAAAGAAGTTTCTGCCAAACTTAGCGAAGTTGGTCTTGTCATCGCAGTAGACGCGGCCATTCATACCAGCAACGTAGCCACCCAGGTTGGTGAACACTTCAACCTTGTAGGAGAAGTAGATCTTATCCAGGTTAGTGGCAAGTTCCTGACGCTTTTCGGCACTCAGAAGGTTGTACAGAGAAAGCATATCTGCCTTGACGAACCAACCCGGAATTCCGTTTTCTGCAACAAGAACATCCTTTTCGCTCATGAATCGGCTATAGGAGTTTACGACGATAGAAGCGGTATCAGTCTTTGCATAAGTGGAGTATGCGAAGCTATTGCTATAGAGACCGTTCTGGGCAGAACCAGTGATTTCAACCCAAGGAGTGGGCAAGCGACGAGTTTCGTCATAACCAGTGGGAGCATTCCAGACGTAGGTTTCATCGGTAAGGATGTCATCAGGGTTCTTTGCTCTAACAATGGCACGGATACTGTCAGCACCACCAACGTTAATATCAGTTCTGTCAGTCCAGAAGATATTTTCCATGGTACCGCTCAGACGCAGGTAGTCGTCCTTATGCGGAGTGATCGGTTCAGAACCATCAGCATTCTTAGTCTTATACACCACGGTAACCAGGCCTTCATCATCAGGTGCCGGAGCAACCTGAGAGGTCAGGATGAAGCTGGAACCTTCAGTTGCAGAAGAATACAGGTCTTCGAGTTTACCATTTGCAGTGGTCAGATAGAAGTCGAACACCTTAAACTTGTCTTCGCTTACAATCTTCACCGGTTCAGACATAGTGATAGTCAAGACATCCTGACCAACGTATTCGCCCTTACCGTTCTTCTTAGAGATGACGACTGCGGAAACCGGAATCGGAGCCATACGGTCAATCATCACTTCAGTTGCGAAGCCCTTAGTAACGGTTGCACCCTTTCTGTCCTTATAGGCAGCGAAGGAGGTAAGCTTACCCGGAGCTGCGGTCTTGGGAGAGTTAGACAGAGTCAAACCAGAAACATGGATACGCTGGTCACAGTAATCAACAGGCTTGCCGGAAACAGAGTCAATTACCGGATCTTCACCTTCGTAACGGACCTGATCACAGTTGGTAGTTTCCATTCTGTCACGATAAATAACTTCGTTACAGAGGATGTATGCGTCCTTGTTATCATCGGAGGTCAGAGGAACCTTTTCGCCATCCAGGTCAACGGATTCCTTAGCCGGATAGAACTTCGTAGCAGAAGAGGATTCCCATTCGATACAAACAGCCAACGGCAGAGAGTCCTTCGGAATCATGCGGTTGTAGTAAATATCGACCAAGTCTGCAATACCATCCTGGTAATCTGCCAGAGAATCGAAGTACGGAGCCGGAATCTTCATCGGAATCGGCTTAGCACCAACGGAGTCGAACACGTCTACGAAAGACGGAATCGGGCACGGAGGATCGGAGAAGTAGATCGGGCTGTAAATTGCATAGGAATTCTTAGCAGCGTAGGCAACAACCTGAGCTGCCTTGCCACCTGCAACAGGATACTGCTTGAGAGAACGAATGGTAATGATTGCGCCACCATTTTCAACCCTCAAGATAGAATCCAGGGCAGAAATACCAGCAGAAGAACCAGTCATACTGAAATTGAGGCTACAATCAGAGCAGGGTTCGTACTTACCGGAACCATCATCCTGGGGCTTGAGAGCCACAACGTAGAACTTGTAATCCATACCAGTCAAGCGTTCTTCTAGGAGACCCGTGGACGGATCGATAGTAGTATCCTTGTCGATAATGTTATTGCTAAATACCCATGCGCCGGCAGCATCCTTATACAGGGTGTCCACAAAGACGAGACGGGGAACGTAGAACATGATATCTGCAGAAGCAGTTCTGCTTGCAACCTTCAGGGAATACTTCTTGGTAGGAGATTCCAGAATTTCGGCAGGAACGTATGCATACACAGTGTCCACACCGCTTGCACCAATGGTATTGACGGTGGAGGTAAGAATCTGAGTCAGCTTGCCATCAATCTTCTTGAAGACCAACATACCAACCGGAATATCCAAGGAGTAAGTGCTACCACTCAAGCCATCCGGCAGCATCAAGAGCTTGCCATCTTCCTTTTCACCATCTGCAACACCAGAAATGTACACAGGAACAAGTTCAGCTTCAGAACTCGGAGCGGAGCCAGAACCTGCCGGAGCAGTCTTTTGAACCTTATATACTTTACGAGAAAGTTCCTTTTCACCTTCTTCGTCGTAGTAAATAGCGACTGCGTCGTCGCCTACAACATCAAGCTGGCCAGCCTTCATCCAAGAGGTAATCTTCTTGGTATGGCCGTCAATGCTTACGAACAGAGACCAGCGGCCCGGTTCAAGAGCGATGTTGCTCTTATCGACCTTAGGTGATGTTGCATTGGTAAGGTCAATGCCACCAAAGTTCACCTTGCCAAGAGTGAGAGGTGTTGCAGATTCTTCCTTAAGAGAAGAACCTCTCATCAAGAGATAGGTGGGAGCGGCGGGGCAACCGGCCTTAGTGCCAAAGTCGTTGCCACAGCATTCGATGGTTTCATCGTTGCCAGACAGGGCAGAAGCACAAGAACCATCACCAGACTTGGTGTAGCAAATTTCGTAAGTGAAAGAAGCTCCCTTCTTTGTAGACTTAGCGCTAATAGCAGTCTTCTGCTGGATATACATGTTGGTCTTGACACGAACGTTACTCATAGTAGTACGACGGTCGCAGAAGAAGATATCCAAAGTGTAGACAGTACCAGTCTGCAACAGGCCGCTTTCACCAACGAAGGTATCAAGGTTAACGTAGCCAGGAGCAGCAAGGTGAGTACCACCCAAGTCCACAGCCAGCTTGTTATCGATAAAGACCCAAATGTCATCGTCACCGCGGAAATTAAAGCGGAGACCCGGCTTTTGAGTAAACTGAGCGTGAGATTCAAAGCAGTAATGCTGATTTCTCAAAGCAGACCAACGGTAGTTTGCACCCGTAACAGTACGATTAACGACGACGTCTGATTCAGCCTTATAGAAAGTCCAATTTGCCGGAGCCTGGTCAGCGCAAGACCAACCAATAACACAAGTCTTTTGGTTACCCATTGTGGAACCACCAATAAACTTAACGGCAGGAGCCATTTCAGCGTCATCACCCTTGGCAAACATTTCGGTACAATCGATACCATTCTTCCAACCGGGGCCGTTGCACAAAATATCAATCTTAGGCATCTGTTCAACAGGGTCCAATTCACGGAATTCAGGACCGTAGAACACAGGACCTTCAGCAGGGCGCTTTGTACGAGCCTTAGGTGCCGGAGTTTGGGTCGGCAACGCCTTCAAGACAGATTCGTTGGTAGTGGATTCTACAGGATAGAAACCGGCAGGACCAGGTTCTTTAGTAGTTCCAAACGGATCCAAATAGTTATAGTAGTCGGAGTCAAATTCCCACTTACCATCAGCGGAACGCTTAAAGGGCATATCGTAGCAGCTAACTTCGTTCACATTTTGGGTGTAATTGAAAAGCTGGTTGAAGAGCTGGTCATTAATGAAGCACTTCTTACCTTTAGTGCTCAACTTCGGCTTTCTCTGCTGCTGGGGAAGACTCTTATCCAAGAGGGAATCCACCAGGCCCGGCTGAACACCAATACAATCGTCTACGTGAGAAACGGCGGTCATTTGGTCAATACCCTGGGCACCGACCTGGCAACCTTCACCACCCTGAGAATAACAGGAGAAAGCAGGGTGGAGAGAAGCGTCGGTATCATAGATAACAGCAGCCATGGTGTAGGAGCAAACGCCTTCTACTTCGGGATACTTTTCGTACCAGCCGTCGTCACCAGGATTAAGCTTCAATTCATCATCGGGGACAAAATAGAGAGTATCGATACCCAAGGCTTCGTAGGTATCAAACATCATACCAAGAGGAATGAGAGTCGGGGTGTTAGCGGTTTCCCAGTTACCGTTCAAACCAATCATGTCTTCACGTTCGGCATCGTCATCACGGTAGAGCACGACTTCGTCGGAAATGGTTTCGTTGAACCAGACGTAGTAGTACCAGCCGCACTTTTCGGGGTCTGCGGTAAGAGGCTTACCGGTCTTACCACCATCCATACTGACCATGGGAACAGCAGACAGCCATTCTTCGTAGTCCTTCGGAATCACAACATACAGATACTTAGCATTGGGAGGCGTTGTGCTAGAGACGGTCTTGCCCGGTTTGGTCGGATCTTCGTAGATGTAAAGAGTTCCGGAAGCCAGATCATCGCAAGTAAAAGCATCCGCATTGGCACTGCCATTATTGGCAATATCGTAGTTGGTACGGTCAATCCACTGCGCAGGATAAGACGTACCCGTGCTGTTCACACGGAAAGACTGTCCCTGACCAACTTTAGAAGCACTAGCTTCGTACCAGCCAGACGTACCAACAGAGAGCTTCGGGAACATACCACCGGCTTCGAGATACACAGCAGTCCAAGTAGAGGGAGCCTTGATGTAAATCTTAGCATCACACTGCAAAGCGAACGCACTTTGAGCGCCTGCAAGCAGCAAGCAAGCTCCAAGGAGCCACTTAATTAAGGTGTTTTTCGTGTTTTTCATAATTCTCTTTCCATCGATGTAAAAAACTTCCAATAACGGCATAGCAAAAAGACCGGCCTTTTTGAAATGCCACACCGGGTTGAAATCTATTCTTTTCTTTTCAAAAAAGCCAATTATTTTTGAAAAGAATAGTTAAAAATAAGGTTCTTTTTGTAAACAAACTGTGAATATTTGGCGAATTTGTGCAAATATCACACTTTTTTACCATTTTTCACAAACCTCTTGACAACAAAACATCCCAAAAAGGGGAAATTTCACCATTTTTTTATCAAAAAAGTTAGATTTTGAGTGTTAAAATGGAGACCCAAATGCAGGATCAAGATCAGACCATCGCCGCCGGTAGCAATACCATTAATTTTTCCACTATGGAAATGCGCCCTCACTTGATTGTCCTGTACCCCCAAAACCAGTTCAAGCAGATCCCTCTGGAAAAGGGTTCCATTGTACTGGGTCGAGGCTCCGATGCCGACATCAAGCTAGACGACGAGTTGGTCAGCCGCAAGCACTGCTCCCTGACATTCGACGGTCGAAACGTAACCGTACAGGACATGGGCAGCACCAACGGCACCTTCGTGGACGGTTCTCCCGTGCAGAAAATGCAGCTGGATTCCGACAACCGCCTGCAAATCGGCAAGATGGTCCTTAAGGTAGATTTCAAGGACCCCTCCGAAGAAGCCTTCGACCGCGAACTGTACGAAGCCGCCACCATGGATCCGCTGACCAAGATCAGCAACCGCCGCACCTTTATGGACCGCAGCCTAGGCGAATTGGCCTTGGCCCGCCGCAACAACTACTATGTGCATACTATAATGGTCGATGCGGACCATTTTAAACGCGTCAACGACACCTGGGGCCATCAGTGCGGCGACATGGTTCTTAAGGAAATTGCCCGAATCCTCAAGGAAGAAAAACGTGAATCCGACCTGCTGGCCCGTTACGGTGGCGAGGAATTTGTGCTCCTTTTGGCAGGAATCGGCCCGGAAGACGCAAAAAAGAGCGCTGAACGCCTGAGAGCGGCCGTGGAACGCCACCGTTTCTCCTGGAAGGACTCTATTATTCCGGTGACAATTTCCCTGGGACTTTGCAGCAAGCAGGGCGAACAAATCGGCAAAATCGACCAGATGATCGCAGAATGCGATAAAATGCTGTACATCGCCAAGGAAAACGGCAGAAATCAGGTAGCAACATAGTGACGCAAGGGGGAACCCCTCGATCTCCCCTCCGGTTTTTGCGGAGCAAAAATCCGGTATAGGGGAATTTCCCCTAAAACCCCTTTAATGCAGTGGGGCCTGCCCCCTTGGAACCCCCACTCACAAAAGTCCGCTAACACGGACTTTTTCTCGTGTCTGAGGGGCTGCAACACACTTAGGAACTTGTTCCTTAGTGTGGCTGGTCCCCAAAAGGGGACGGGTGAACCCGCTCCTCAGGGGCCCCGCCCCTTTCATTATGCGGGCCAAATTTCTAAATTTGGCGCCGAAATGAGTGCATTACATTCAGAAAGGCTAAATTCCTTCGGAACCGCCAGCATCCCCAAACTGGTGCTGCAGTTTTCCGTACCCGCCATCATCAGCATGGTGGTCAACGCCCTGTATAACATCGTGGACCGATTCTTCGTGGGTCAAGGCGTGGGCAGCCTGGGTATCGCAGGCATTACCCTATGTTTTCCCATCGCTTTGTTCATCATGGCCATGTCCATGATCGTAGGCGTGGGCGCCAATACCCTCTTTTCCATTCGACTGGGCGAAAAGAAGTATGAACAGGCTGCCATTATCCTGAACAACGCCTTCGTACTGTTGATCGTCATGGCTGTGGGGGCATTCGCCTTCGGTGAAATCTTTATGGAACCGCTGCTGCGCTTGTTCGGCGCCAGCGATCAGACCTTGCCTGTGGCCACCGGCTACATGCGCATTATCCTGCTAGGAGCAATTTTCCAGACGGTGGCTCCCGGTATGAACCACTTTATCCGCTCCATGGGTCACCCCAAGACCGCCATGTTCCGCGAGATTATCGGTGCGGTCACCAACGTGGTGCTGGATTACATATTTATCATGCGTTTGCACTGGGGTATCGAGGGCGCCGCCTGGGCAACCATCTGTTCCCAGCTGGTCAGCAGTATTTTGATTACCCACTTTTTCTTGAAGAAGACCACCCCTATCAAGATCAACCGCCGCTACATGAAGTTGCGCTGGCCCTATGTCCGCAAGATCTACATTCTGGGTTTGCCCCCTTCCATCATGCAGATTTGCAACAGCTTGATGAACGCCATTCTCGCCTGGAGCCTGACCACCTACGGAAACAAAAGCTTGGAATCTACGGCATCCATGTCCGGTGGCGATATAGCCATTTCCGCCTTCGGTATTTTGAACAGCGTTGTATCTATCATTATTATGCCGTTGCTTGGTTTTGTGAACGGGACCCAACCCATTGTGGGTTACAATTATGGCGCAAAGCTCTATACCCGCGTCAAGGGCGTGGTAAAGTTCGCCTACCTTTACTCCATGATCTTTATGGTGCTGGCTTGGCTATTGCTCCAATGGCAGGCCGAGGCATTTGTGGCGCCCTTCGCTCCAGGAGACTTAAAGATGCAGGAAGTGGCTGCCAAGGCCATGAGAATTTTCACCTGCACCATATTCATGGTTCCTTGCGGCATGATCGCAGGCAGTTTCTTCCAGGGTACAGGAAAGGCAGGTCGTTCCATGTTCTTGAACGCCTGCCGTCAATTGATTTTGTTTATTCCGTTCTTGTTGATTCTTCCGCCGTTCTTCGGCCTGAAGGGCGTGTTCTTTGCTCAGCCCGTCGCAGACGTTGGAACGGCATTCATCGGCTTGTTCATGCTTAGCCGTGAATGGAAGAGAATGAATTAAAACAATTTTTTCATGTCTGTTAATTCACCATCCTTTTCGTGGAAAAGGAGCAAGGTTCCACCGCCCATCTTCTGGAAAATTGCAGTCATCTTGGCCACAGTTTCGCTTTCCTCAAAGCCAATTTCGTTTGCTGCGGTTTCACCGATGACCAGACCAACCTGAACCATCTGGGGAGAAACGCGGCGAAGATAGTTGAGGAAATCCTCATCGCTGTTCAGCACATTGGTTGCAGTAGGTTTTTCAATTTCAGCAGGGTCACGGGTGCTGACCAAGAGCGGATACATATCATCGGCAACGACCTGCTTTGCGTTGAGGTAGAAAGTATTGCCTACAAACAAGCTAATCGAATCGTTGAGGACCTGACGTACTTCCACCATGACATCGCACATGGAAGACTGTTCCTGCATTTCGAGTTTGGAGGGGCCGCAAGCCATAAAGAAAAGGGATGCCGCAGCCAAAAGAGAAAGAGCGAGTTTTTTCATATGTACTCCTGAGAATTTGCTTTCTCAATATATAATTATTTGTCTAAAATACCCAATGCCTGTTCAATAAGTTCCGGTTTCAGGCCAAAAATTCTGCTTAAGGTTTCAACGCGATTGGGGACTTCAATCTTTTCCATGCGGGAACCGTTGGCATCGCGGGTCACCAGGTTACCCTTCTGGTAATAATACTGAATGCCCTTTTCACGGTCCAAACGGTTCAGCACCGGGTAGGTCATCATTTCGCGATAGAAACTTTCGTTCCAATGCTGCTTGAACTCCTCTACGGAGACGCCTTCCACCGGATAGTCAAAGCGGAGTTTCATAGGGGCGCCTGCGCCACCGGTCCAAAGGGACATGGATTCGTTATTAGGACGATCCAAGCGCACGCAGTTGGGAACCAGAGGGAAGAATGCAGTTCCTGTGCCAAAAGGCGGCGCAAGAGGAATGGGCAGTGGTTCAAAAATCAGATAACCCGGGTCGAAAAGGTATTCGCGGGCAGGGACTGCGAAGGGAGATCCCGGCACAAGGCCGGGATGACATGCGGAGGGTTCTTCGTCGGGCAAAATGAGGGCGCAGTGGATGTTACGTTCCTTGCGTTTGTGGCCCATGACCAAACGGGGATGAAGCCCCATGTCCACAAAAGTCTGGTACAGGTGCCATGTCATACTGAAACAAGTGCCGCCACCCATCCAGGCGTCCACATCGTTCTGGAAGCTGTCATCCAGTTTTTGCGCAGCAGTGGAACTTCCCGTTTGATTCAAACGAATAATCTTCGTGAGATTTTCGTAGGTCACCTTGGACAACTTGTCGCAAAGTTCGTTAATCTTTTTCCACTGATCTTCTTGCATGTTGGAAATTTAAAAAAAGAAGTCCACCCCAAGCACCGTCAAGCAGGCCACAATGGCAACCACAACAAGGCCACGACCAAGCAAGGAGGCGATTACCGCAGTCACCAAAGCTAAAATTCCAGACAAACGACTTTCAGTTGCATAAAAAATCGCAGGGACTGTCATGGCACTCAAAACCGTGTATGGAATGTAAGCCAAAAAAGACTTCCAAAAAGGACTTTTCAGTTCCTTCTTCAACAATACAAAAGGCACTGCTCGCAACAGGTAGGTAACACCCGTCATCACCGCAAGAAATTCAATGTAAGTCTTGAAGTCAATCATTTGGCAGCCTCCTCCGCGGCGGTTTCCGAAGAATCCCTCACCGGGAAAAGCGCGGCACAAATCAGGGAAGCCACCACGGCGCAAATGATAATGGCAAAACCGCTGCTCACTTCCTTAAGGACGGGTGCGTAATAGAACGCGAAGCTTAGTGCGATAGCGATCAGAACCGCAATCAGCGTGGGACGATGAGACTTCATGGGAGGAACCACGATGGCAATGAACATGCCGTACAAGGCAACACCCAAAGCATTCACCACCATGTCAGGGAGAATTTGTCCGCAAACAGCGCCAGTCAATGTTCCGCCAGACCATCCCAAATACGGAAGGGTCATAAGCCCCAAAAAATAAAGGGGATTCACCTTTTCGGTCTGGGCCATGGACACCGCATAAATTTCATCGGTAATGCCGGTAGCCAAAAGCAGACGCTTCGAAGTTGTAAAACTGGGACTCACCTTCTGGGACAGAGAAATAGCCATCAGGGAATAGCGCAGGTTGATGAAGAAGCTGGCAATGGCAAGCTCAATCAAAGTACCTGTGGCGCTAGACATAATCTTTAGACCCGCAAACTGACCCGCAGAGGTCAAATTAGTCATGGAAATAAATGTGGCCAAAAGCCAGGAATTTAAGGCGGCGCCAGCATTGATTCCAAACGCAAAGGAAACCGCAAAGTATCCTACGCCAATGGGCAAGCCGTCTTTTACACCTTTTGAAAATTTCATGAGGCGTAATATAGAAAAAGTGGTATTGCCATACAAATAAGGCCCCGCCCTTTTCAGAGCGAGACCTTTTAGGAGGAATTGAAGTCCTATTTGTGAATCATGTTTACTTGATGGAGATTCTAGCCACCTGAGCAGCGCTACCATCTATGACACGAACCATATAGTTGCCTTGGCGCATATTGTTCATGGGAACAACTGCGTTTCCTGATGTAGCAACCTGCTGAGACATAACCATGTTACCCATCATGTCGAACACCTGCACGGAGACGTTTGAGGACTTGACCATGGAAAGAGTCAACTGATTGTTTGCAAAGTTCATCTTGAAGGCGCCAGCCATATTTACTGCAAGTACCTGAGATACCACGGAACTGGAAGAAAGTTCCAGATCAGTGTCCGGGATGCCACTGGAGGAGGACTCTGCCGGAATTTCGCTGCTAGAACTGGATACAACAGAACTGCTGGAGGCTGCGCTGCTGCTAGATGCCACACTGCTGCTGGATTCTACAGAAGAACTAGAAACAGGCTTGGGAAGAACATGGAGCGTGAAGTAGATTTTTTCTCCATTCACCTCTAGCGTTTCAGTGTAATCGCCTTCTGGGCCCCAAGACTGAAGTACACCAGAAATAGTGATCGTATTGTCATCGGCAACATTCTGCGGGAACGTCAGGAAGTTGATGATCCAAGACTTACGGGAATAAGTGTTCACGCCCGTAATGACGACGGTTTCAATCGTCCCGCCTCTTACAACACTTTGTTCCAGGCTGCCAGTCACTACATAAGTTGCTACACTACTGGAGGAAATCTCAGAGGAAGAAGATTGTACTTCAGAGCTACTGGAGGAGAACTCTGCCAAAGCTTCGCTGCTAGAAGAAACAATCGGCGTTTCGCTACTGGAGCTAGGCTCAACAGAGCTAGAGGACTTCACAGAGCTGGAAGACTTGGGCACCTCAGTCACCTTGATTACGCCGGTAGCCGTAGAGTTGTTATCCACACCGGTCACAGTTACGGTGAACGCGTAGTCCTTGGTTGCAAGGGAAGCGTCTACAGTTCCGCTGATGGTAAAGGTCTTCTTATCGCTGGACAAGACGCCTTTCAGGCCCTGAGGCAATCCAGTAACCGTGGCGGAAGTGCCGTTGGTGACGGTGTATGTGATATTCTTGATTGCATTGCCGGCAGTAACGCTTTGTGTTGAATTATTACTGGTCAAGGCTACGTTGGTGACGATAGGTGCTCGGGTCACCTTGATTACGCCGGTAGCCGTAGAGTTGTTATCCACACCGGTCACAGTTA
>JAKSIE010000001.1 GCA_024398995.1 Fibrobacter sp. | reverse complement strand
TCAAAAGAATATCCCGCAAGTTTTTCTATATAAACAAAGAAAATCCTATAGTCCAGGCCCACACCAGAATGCAGGTAAAGATTTTCCGTCAGGCCATAGGCCACATCGAAGGACAGCGATCCCCAGGGACCACCATTGGAAGGATAATAATCCTTTTCAGAATCCGTGATGACATACATGAGACCTGCGCCAAAGCGGGTCCCAAATTCCAGTTTGTTGAATAGGTTTGATGAGTTATTACCCTCGGCAAATGCATTCAAGGGAATCAGCATCACCGCCAGCAAGATCATCAATTTACGCATAAAAGTTCCTCCTAACCTCCAGAACTTCACAAGTTTTCCCCTCGGCTACATTCAAAAAAATAGATTACGGGTCGGTTGTACGCAATATATCTAGGAAACAAAAATCACCTTTTTACACAATATCAACTTAATTTTTAAACATTTCTGTAATTTTCACAAATTCTATGAAACAAAATGTTTCTTGAAAGAACAAAAAAGCCCCGCGTTTTCTGCGAGGCATTTTCGTTTGGCAATATCGACAACTAATTCAACAACGTCTTGCTGAGAGTTACTTCTCGTAACCGACGGCATGGTTCAGCATGGGAATCTGCTTGGCGTTAAGCTTCAAAAGCTTCTGCAGGCCGGGCACATCCATGGAGGCGCGGACGCGGGTGTCGATCTTTGCGCCGGCGCAGTAGATGCTGATGTTTTCAGAAACGATGCCCGCATCCATGGCGCCGGTCATCTTCTGGCTTTCGGCATCACCGTGGGTGAACTTGGAAACGTCACTGACCAGAAGGACAATCACCGGAGTCTTCATGCGTTCGGTGAAGAGAGCGCGATGGTCGCCTTCCACCACCAGGTTCATAGCGTGGGCTTTTGCGTCGTAGAGGTAAGCTGCCTGGGTGGTAAAAACATAGAGAGAAACATCCTGCTGGTTCAATGCGGAAGGAGCCGTGCGGTCACCAGATTCCGGGCGGTTGATGCCATTGGCGGCCCACAGGATATTTCCAATTTCCTTGAAGGAAACAACCTTCTCGGTGAAGCTCTTGGCAGACTTGCGATTCTGCAGAGCATCCATCACGTCCATGTTCACGGCCTTGGGCGGAGCGTCAAACTTGATGGTCTTTGCAAGTTCCGGCTTTGCGGTGGCGAAGGCGAAAGTGCAGCAGGCCAGGGCAGCGACAACGAGATTTTTCAGTTTCATAAGAAATCCTTTTTGGGAAGATCCCGGCGGAGGCCGGGATGACTTCGGATTACTTTAAAAGTTTGTGGACGTTCTCAAGTCGGTTCAATGCCTCAATCAAGGTTTCGTCCTTCTTGGCGAAATGGAATCGCACCAGATGGTTCACAGGTTCCCTAAAGAAGCTACTGCCAGGCACTGCGGCGACACCAACTTTCTTTGCCAAATCCATGCAGAAAAGTTCATCGGGGCGGACCGCGCCAGAACCTGTCATACCAATTCCAGAAACGGCGCCGAACTCGCCTGCAGCCATGCGACGGTCATAACCGAATTCGGAAATGTCCATCATCACGAAGTAGGTGCCCTGAGGTTCTGTAAACTTGAATCCTAGATTGCGTAGGCCGTCGGTAAACAGCTGTTTCATGTGGGTATAATGATTCTGCAGTTCGGTATAATATTCGTCGCCGAAATTCATGGCCGTCACAGCCACTTCCTGCATGGTAGAAGAGGCGCCCACCACCGTAAAGTCGTGAACCTTCTTGATGCGTTCCATGATGGGCTCCGGTGCCAGCACATAACCCAGGCGCCAACCCGTAATGGAATAGCTCTTGCTCAAGCTGGAGCATTCAATGGTACGTTCACGCATGCCCGGCAGCGTCGCCATGTAGGTATGAACGTTAGGCGCAAAGACGATGTGTTCGTACACTTCATCCGTAATCACGTACAAGTCGTACTTGATGGCAAGATCCGCAATCACCTTCAGTTCGTCACGGGTAAAAACCTTACCGCTGGGGTTCGAAGGATTGCAAAGCACCAACGCCTTCACGCCAGGCTGCTTCATGGCATCTTCAAGAACGTTGGCATCAAAAGAAAAATCAATGGGCGAAAGCGGAACGTAAATGGGCGTGGCCCCGCTCAAGATGGTGTCCGCCGTATAGTTCTCGTAGAAGGGCGAGAAAATCACCACCTTGTCGCCGGGATTGCAAACCGACATCATGGTAATCATCATGGCCTCGGTGCTACCGCAAGTAATGACGATTTCCTTTTCCGGGTCGTAACGCAGCCCGCTGAAATGTTCCTGCTTGCGGCACACCGCCTCACGGAAATTCTTTGCGCCGATGGTCAGCGCATACTGATGAGGGCCAGTCTTTGCCACTTCTGCCAAGCGGTTCTGCAATTCCACCGGCGGATCAAAATCCGGAAACCCCTGGGAAAGATTGATTGCCCCGCAGCCGTTTGCAATGCGGGTCATGTAGCGGATAACGGATTCCGTAAAATGGTTAGTGCGGTCGCTTAGAGGTTTCATTTTTTGCCCCATTTACAGTATAGACGCCAAGTACAATCAGCAATATAGCCAATGCGTGATTAAATCCGAAAATGGCAAGTCCGGTTAACACAGAAACGATGGTGGAAGTTATCGGCTGAACGTAGTTATACATGGCCACCACGGTGGGGCGCAAAATTTTCTGAGCCTTCGCCACCAAAATGTAGGCCACAAATGTTCCACCGAAAACCACGAAGCTGGATTCCGCCCAAGTCAAGGCGCTGATTTCGCTAAAGGGAATTTCCATCACTCCGCCTAAGGTAAAGGGTGCAATCATGAGGGCGGAAAAAGTGAACATCCATTTCATGCTGGTGATGACGCTGTACTTGCCCACAAGATTCTTGAAGAACGCCAAGTAAATGGCAAAGCTGCACTGGGATGTAAAGCACAGCAAGTCACCCACAATGTTGCCGGCCTTGGCATTGTTGGCGGCTGCACTTCCCATAATAAGCATCAATGCACCCGACACGCCAAAGGCAATGCCTAGAATTTTCTTGGCAGTAATTTTTTCGTGAAGAAAAATGGCAGAGAAAATCAACGCCACGATGGGCAAGCTGGTTGCGGCAATAGAAGTGTTGATAGGAGATGTAATGGAAAGGCCCACCGTAAAGCAGCACTGATTGCAAACGATGGCGAAAAAGCCTGCAGCGGCAAACTTGAAAATGTCCTTAGTGGGAACTTTTTCCCTTACGAAAATAGAAGCCAGCCAAAAGCTGATTGCTGCTCCCGCCACTCGAAAGAACACCATGTCCAAACCGGTAATGCCATGCAGCATGGCATCCTTGCCGATGGGAGCCATCAGCCCCCAAATGGCGGCGGCTAGAAATCCTGAAAGATGTCCAAAAAGATTTGTTTTATCACCTGCACCATTCTGCATATAATCAAACCATCACACGAATCAAAATCATATACACCGCGGTACTCACCGCCATGGAAAGGAACAGCTGTCGACGCCAAACATGCATAATGACGCAGGCAAGAATTCCCACAACTTCGGGAATACCATGCATTCCTTCAAGCCACTGCACATCTTTGAGGCAATACACCACCAGCATTCCAAAAACAGCAAGGGGCAAGGCCTTGCCCAAGTACTGGATGTATTTGGGCGTAGGTTTTCCTGCAGGGAAAACAAGGAAGGGCAAGGCGCGGGTCATAAACGTAATCACCGCAAGAATCACGATGGTAATAATCTGCTGCTGGGAAGTCATTTGCGGACCTCCTCAAAATAACTAGGTTCCAGCTTCTTGCGGAACGCGGTCAGCATCAAAAGAATCCCAATCATGGCAGGAATCACGAAGTACTGGGAGCCTACAACAAACAGGCTGACCGCAGTGCAGCCAATTCCAATCCATGCCGGACGCAGTTCCTTTTCCTTCAGGAACTGATCCATGAAAATAGCGGTGAACATGGCCGTCACCACAAATTCCAAACCATGAATATCAAACTTTAAAAGGGAACCGAACATGTATCCCATGAAGCCGCCGGTAATCCAATAGAAATAATCCAAAAAACTGACCAAAAGCATTTCTGTGGCGGAGGCTTCGCGAGCATTGTAGTTCACCGCGAAAGTTTCATCCGTAAGCCAGAAAATCAAAAAAGGTTTTCGCCAGCCCATACCCTTGTAGCGATCCAGCATGGAGACGCCATAGAACAAATGACGTGCGCCCACCACAAGGGCCATACTTGCCGCTGCCAGCGGGTTGAAATTCGCCGCCAACATTCCAAGGCCCAGGAACTCGGCGGAACCGCTAAAGATGAACACCGCCATGCTCAGCGGATACCAATAGCTAAATCCCATGGACTCTGCCAGCACGCCATAAGTAATGCCCAGAAACCAGTACCCCGTAAGCACAGGGAGAGAAAGTTTAAACGCTCGAGTCAAGGATGTTTTGATCATAAGCTTTTCGAAGCGCAAAAATAGCATTGTTTTTTACCAAAAAACATCACTTACCATCTTTCTGCTTGTGACAACGCTCACTTGAAACCTTGTAAAAAAATATCTACGATTGGTTATAAATCAAAAAAGGTGTTGAGATGAAAAAAATAATCCTTTTAGTGGCTGCTGTCCTCCTCTTTACCGGTTGCACAACCGTCCGCTACCATAATCAATTCGGAAATACCCTTCCCATCAACAAAAATGATTATGAATCTGTAAAGTCGATTCATCATTTTGCAAAATTCAAGCATTCTGGTTGTCCGGTATATAGCTTTTACGACGCCTTTGACTCAGAATTTGATGACATCGTCAACATTTCCATTTCTGAAAAACACTCCGTTTTCAAACTTTTCTTCGTATTCCCGTTTGAAAGCGCAACTTGCGATTACACTGGTACCGGTGTAAAGTACAAGGCAGAACTGACGGGAGAGTCTAACAATCAGGAAGAAAACGTTTCTACCAAGAAAAAGAAAAAGAAAAAGAAAAAAGAAGCCGAAGATGTAGTGCAAGATGAAGTTGTACAGCAAGAAGCTGAAGAACCTGTAGAAGAATAATCTCTTTTACAAGAAATAAAGTCTAGGGTTGGCAAAAATGCCAACCTTTTTCATTTTCTAAATTTGTCTCTCATGGACAGGTTAGAACTACTTCGAAATGGCAAGGCTCTTAATCGTAGCCAGATGCTGCTTTTAATCGGACAGCTAAGCCTTCCTGTAATTCTTGCACAAAGCGCCTCCATCATTATGTCCTACGTGGACGCCGCCATGGTGGGGCACTTGGGATCCAAGGAAGCAGCAGCCATCGGTCTGGTGGCCTCCTGCACCTGGCTAGTGGGCAGTTTATGCTTTGCCGCAAACGCGGGCTTCACCGTACAAATTGCACATGCCATCGGCGCCAAGCGGGAACTACGCGCACGCAACCTGGTAAAAGTAGGTCTCCTATTTGGACTTGTATTCAGCCTAATTTTAATGGGCCTCGGAACATTCATGTCCGACAAGATTCCAGCCCTGTTGGGAGCCAATGCAGAAATCCATCAGGACGCTGCCACCTACTTTATGATCATCATGCTGGGTCTGCCGGGAATGCAGCTGAACAGCATGGCGGCAGGCATGCTACAATGCAGTGGCAACATGAAGTTACCTAGCGCACTGCAAATTACTTCCTGCTTCATAAATGTCCTGGCAAATTTCCTGCTGATTTTTGAAACACGAGACGTAAGCCTCGCAGGCTTCAACATCACAGTTCCAGGCGCAGGCCTGGGCGTAGTTGGTGCCGGCCTAGGCACAATTCTTACCACCTACTTTATTGCGTCTCTCATGCTATTTTTCTTACTTTTCAAGAGCAAAAGTCTACGACTTCGAGCCGGCGAAAAAATCAGACTTTCCATAAAGCAGCTGAAAAAAGCCTACAAGATTTCCTGGCCCATCGGGTTGGAACAATTGGTAATGTACAGCGCACAGATTATGCTCATGACCTTTGTGGCGCCATTAGGGACCATCTCTATCGCAGCCCATTCTTTCGCCATTACCATCGAAAGCTTATGTTACATGCCAGGCTACGGAATCGGAGCTGCCGCCACCACATTGATTGGCCAAAGTATCGGCGCCAAACGCAGGGATCTCACCCGCAAGCTGGCATTCCTCACCACAGGCGTAGGCATGATCGTAATGACATGCACCGGCGTGCTAATGTACATCTTCGCACCGGAACTCATTGGATTCTTTACGGTTGACGAAGACATTCGCGCATTAGGAACCGCAATTCTCAGAATTGAAGCCATCGCAG
This sequence comes from Fibrobacter sp., assembly GCA_024398995.1. GTDB lineage: Bacteria > Fibrobacterota > Fibrobacteria > Fibrobacterales > Fibrobacteraceae > Fibrobacter. The sequence goes on along the minus strand of JAKSIE010000001.1, from coordinate 125,335 downwards.
AACCTCTCTACGCTGCATCCATCGTAGCAAACGGCGTCTTCCGCGGAGCAGGCAGCACATTTGCTCCCAGCATGATGAACCTTCTCAGCATGTGGATTGTGCGCATACCCCTGGCAGCATTCCTCGTGTCAGGCCACGGCTTGCAAGGCGCCTGGATGGCCATGTGCATCGAGCTTTGCTTCAGAGGAACCATCTACATCATCCATCTCTGCCGCAAGGGATGGATTCCGACGCACTAGCTTATTTTTACGGCACTCGACTTTTTCTACCTGGCACGCTACGCGTGCAGATAGTACGTCTCAACCATAAAAATAAGCAAGCTTATTTTTACGGCACTCAACTTTTTCTATCTTGTGAATAAACCTCAAAGGCCGCGGGCCGACCTCTGTTATGTACGATCCACGCTTTTTACCGATTTGCAAAGAAGACCTAGACGAACTTGGCTGGGACTACGTCGACGTAGTGGTAATCAGCGCGGACTGTTATGTGGACCATCCTAGTTTTGGTCACGCCGTGGTAGCGAGACTTTTCGAACACGAAGGCTTGCGTGTGGCCATTTTGCCCCAGCCCAACTGGCGCGACGACCTTCGAGACTTTAAGAAATTAGGCAAGCCCCGTCTGTTCTTTGCCATCAGTAGCGGCATGGACAGCATGGTGAACCACTACACCGCGGGCAAACGCCTTCGTCACGACGACGCCTTTACCGCAGGTAACAAGGCCGGTTTCCGTCCGGATTACGCCACCTACACTTATGCAAAAATCGTTAAGATGCTTTATCCCGATGTGCCGCTCTTGATTGGCGGACTGGAAAGCAGCCTTCGTCGCGTCACCCATTACGATTACTGGAGCGACCGTCTGAAGCCAAGCATCTTGGCAGAAACGGAAGCGGATATTCTGGTATACGGCATGGGAGAAAAACCCCTGAAGGAAATTGTACGTCTCCTGAAGAAAGGCGTACCCTTCAGCAGTCTGAAAAATATTCCCCAGACCGCAGTTCTTGTGGATAAGGACAAGGTTCCCGCTCCCGGCAAGCACAAGGAACTGGGTACCTCCTGGGAAGACCTGCGCCTGCCTAGCCACGAAGAATGTGTGGTAAACAAGAAGACTCAGATCCAGAGCTACAACAAGGTGGACATCGAATGCAACAAGATGTTCCAACGCCGCATTCTGCAGGATGTAGGCGACAAGACTGTTGTAATCAACCCCGCCTATCCGCCTATGGAATACGGCGAACTGGACGAAAGCTTTGAATATCCATACGCACGAGCACCTCACCCGCGTTATAAGAAGCGCGGCGACGTTCCCGCCTTCGAGATGATCAAGTTCAGCATCAACACCCACCGCGGATGTTTCGGCGGGTGCAGTTTCTGCGCCATTAACGCCCAGCAGGGAAAGTTCATCGCCAGCCGCAGTCGCGAAAGCATTTTGCGTGAAGTAGAGAAGGTGGTGAACATGGAAGGCTTCGCAGGCACCATTACGGACCTGGGAGGCCCCAGCGCCAACATGTACAAGATGCGGGGCAAGGACCGTTCACGCTGCGCCAAGTGCGCCCGCCCCAGCTGCTGCTTCCCCAAGATTTGCGATAACATGAATACGAGTCACCGCGAATTGATCGACTTGTACCGCGAAGTCCGTAACCACCCCAAGGTCAAGCACTTGTTCATCGGCAGTGGTGTCCGTTACGACTTGCTGCTGCAGGAAAACTGCGACGAAAACATTCGCAAGGAACACGAAGAGTACGCCCGGGACCTCATTGAGTTCCACGTCAGCGGCCGCCTGAAGGTAGCCCCCGAACATACGGTGGAATCTGTCCTGAATTTAATTCGCAAGCCCAGCTTTACTCTGTTCCACAAGTTCAAGGAATTCTTTGATGCCGAATGCGCTCGCATTGGCAAAAAGCAGCAGATCATCCCCTACTTTATCAGTAGCCACCCGGGATGTACCGAGGCCGACATGGCTGAACTTGCTCTTGAAACTAAGCAACTGGGATTCCAGCTGGAACAGGTTCAGGACTTTACGCCCACCCCCATGACGATTGCCACGGAAATGTTCTATGCCGAAATGAAACCGGACGGAACACCTCTTTACGTGGCAAAGACCCCGGAACAAAAGAAGAGCCAAAAGCAGTTCTTCTTCTGGTACATTCCCGAGAACCGCCCCCAGATCCGCGCCACCTTGGAGCGCCTTAAGTTAGGCAAGATCGGCCGCCTGCTTTTGAGCAGAAGCGCCATTGCCGAGGGCAAGAATTACAGCCCCAGCAAGGAACGTGAGGAAAATCCGGAATTCCGCGAAAAGGACCTTCAGAAGCGCGCCGAACGTAGCATACTTTCTATCGTCCCGAAGAAGACTGGCGAAAAAGGCCGCTGGGAAAATTCCTCTCGCCGCGAACGCCGTCAGGCTGAATTCGGCGACAAGACATGGACCCCGAAGCACGAATTGCGCGACACCCAGCGCGATGACCGTGATGGGAGATCCCGGAACAAGTCCGGGATGACAGACAATAGAAGGTCCGGGATGACAGACAATAGAAGGTCCGGGATGACAGATGGAAGAACATCCTTCCATCGCGATGACCGCCGAGGCAACAATCGATCCCAAGACCGTCGCGGAGGTTCCAATGGCGGGCGCGGAAACGGCTCTGGCGGAGATTTCTCTCCGGTGCAGTTCACCTCACGCCGTCGCGGCCGGTAATTACGCGCTTGTCCCAAAGTTCGCGATTACGCGTTCTTTGCAAGAACACTCCACCACTCTCCAGAGGTTCTCTCAAGAGTAACAGAGAAGCCGGCTTCTTCAAACCACTTGATGATGTAATCACGTTCTGTAGCCAGCTGACCAGAAATAACCAGTTCACCGCCTTCAGCAAGCAGGTCTTCAATATCATCACGGAGAGGCCACAGTTCGCTGCGAATCATATTGCAGAGAATTACGTCGAACTTGGTTCCATCCTTAAATGCATCCAAGAAACCCAGCACGCAGTCGCTGGCATCGAAGCCATTGCGTTCAAAGTTCTCAGCGATACAGGGAACCGTCAACGGATCGATTTCAGTACCCACAGCAAGCTTAGCGCCCTTACGGCGAGCAAACATAGCCAAAATGCCAGTACCCGTACCAATGTCCAGAACAGTCTTGCCGTTGAAATCAATTTCTTCCATCAAGTGGGCGCAGCTGCTAGTAGTATCGTGTTCGCCTGTACCAAAGGCAGTCTTTGCTTCCAATTCCAAAACCACAGTTTCAGAATCTTCCGGAGTAAATTCAACCCAAGGCGGACGCACAACCAAATGAGGGCTCACGGAAACAGGCTGGGCACGGTCACGCCACCATTTGTCCCAATCCTTGGCTGGTTCTTCAGTCACTTCAAAATGATACTGGGGGAATTCAGCCACGATACGATCGCGTTCTTCCTTGTCGCCGGTATAGAAGCAAAAGTCCGTACGGCCGTCTTCCTTCGGGTCCAATTCTTCAAGAGTAGCAACACCTGCTTCAAAAAGCAGGTAGCTTGCAATTTCAAATTCTTCTTCAGGGCAATAGCCCTCGGCTTTATACCATGTATCAATTTTCTGCATGAATAAAATTTATAATTTTAAACCATGCTTTACATCCATCAATATCCTGACTGGACCAGTTTCCGATACAATTTCCAGAGTGTCATGGACGCCCTGGGGCAAACTCGTCTGCAGGAAGGAAAATTGCTGGGTGTATTTGATGTGATGAATTCTGACGGCAACGAAAACGAAATTCTTGCTCGAGATATCCAGGCTAGTCTCGCTATCGATGCACGTGGCGCTTCTACCGGTGCGGCGACCCCAAGCACAACGGTCTCCGACAAGGCACTAGCCGACATCCAGGCAGAAATTCAAAAGAAAAATGACGCCACCCCAAAGATCCGCAACATTCTTGGTGCCTTGCGCAACGCAAACCAGCCCTTGACCGCCGACCGTCTCTTCGCATGGCATGCCGCCGTAGGCCAGAACAAGGTCAAGCAATTCCGCACTAAGGAAAGTGCCTGGGGCGTTTCTCCGGACCGCATCGAACACGAAATGGATCGCTTTCTAAAGTGGTTCGAAAACAGCACCGAAGATGGCGTTCTTAAAGCAGCCCTTGCACAGTTCTGGTTCTTGACCATTCGCCCCTTTGATGACGGCAACGGAATCATCGCCCGCACTTTAAGCATGATGTTGCTGGCCCGCAGCGAAAATACCGCACGATGCCAGTACGCATTGAACCAGCAGATTTTTGCCAACCGTGAAAACTACTTGAAGATTTTAGCCAAGGCCCAACAGGGCAACGGCGATCTGACCCAATGGATCTTATGGTTCCTGGAAATGTTGCGCTCCGCTGTGGAAGAAAGCCAGCAAAAAATTGTGCAGGCAGTTCAGCAGTTGCAGTTCCGACAGAAATTCAAAGGCACCGATTTTACGCCTAGAGAACGAAGGATCATGGACGCCGTTTTTAACGGAGAGCTGGATTCCATTTTCACGGTAAAGCAGGCTGCAACGCTTTGCGGAGTCAGTCACGATTCCACCCTGCGTGATATCCAGTCCCTTATGGAAAAGGGAATTGTTCAGGCCGAAAAGAAAGGTGGCCGAAGCCAAAAATATTCTATTCGAGTCTAAATTTTGGCTCCTGGCAAACTATCTGCGCAAAAACCGCAAAAATTTTTTACAGATTCCCAAAAAAAGACGATATAACCTTTGAAGAAATCAAAAAAGGTTATGTCAATGAACAAATATTTCGCAAAAGTCGTCGCAAATCTCGATAAAAACACAGAAATTACCCCCGTAAAGTCCACTATTGACTTTTCCTCCCTCAAAATTCTTGAATACTGGGTACGCATTCTTCAGGCGAATCCCGAATGCGTCAATCGCGATGTCGCCATCCGCTTAATGGACGAAAAGCATACCATGACTTTCGTTAATGAAGTTATTGGATATTTCAAACATTACCTGAAAAAAGACAAACCCAAGAAAGAAAAACAAATCGATGCCGAATTGAGTTTAGAAGAACTTGACGAAGAAAATTTCCGTACCGATGTTTGCTGCCCCCGTTTACTAAGAGCAGTCAACCGTTATATCGACGAAATAAATCCCAAGTGCGCTAAGAAAGCTGCTGCAAACTTTTTGAAAGTTCTTCAGAATATGGATTCCGACGATATGGCTCCCCAGCTCTATCAGGAATTGCAGAACATGGCATGTACTCAGTTCGTCGACTACGCAATGGAAACTCTCCGCAAGGGAATCAGCGATAAGAACCCTTCGTTCAAGCGCGTTCAGAAGATTAAGAAAATCTACCGTTTGAATGACGACGAACTGGAACTTCTCCTTTACCTCTGGCTTCGCGAAAGCAACGACCTGGAAATGGTTGAATCCGAAAGAACCTTCCTGCGCCACCGTCGTTTCCGCGACAGCGATAACAATTGCTATAGCCTCGAAAATATCTCCCGCGCCACCGGTTTTTCCAAGGATCAGCTTGCAGTTCTCCTTGGCAAGGACAGCGCCCTCAATAGGCTGAACTTGCTTGATGAACGTTTGGACATTCCTCGCGAAGTGACCCGTTTCCTTAGCGGTTATTCCGATGGTGCCGACATGAAGGCATTTAAGGAAGCGCCCGAGGCGTCCGTCAATTTTCAGCAGCTGCAGGGTTCCAATCCCGACGCAAAACTGCTGCTCACCCTCCTGAAAAATCATAAGCGAGAAAAGCCCTTGAACATCCTTCTCCACGGTGTTCCCGGCACCGGCAAGACCGAGTTGTCCAAGGCATTGGCAAAGGAACTTGGCGTGCCTCTGTGGGAAATCAGCATTGACGTGGACGATGAAGAAATCGGCGGCAACCGTCGTGCCGACTCCCGCAATACCAATCTCTTGCAGTACCGCCTCCGCGCCATCACTCTTGCTGACTGGCATTGCGAACACAACCCCGGTTTTATTCTGGTCGACGAAGCCGACATGGTTCTGAACTTTGGTGAAAAGGGATCCCTGAACCATTTCTTTGAAACCCTCAGGACTCCTGTCATCTGGATTAGCAACAACATGCGCTTTGTAGAAGACAGCACCCGCCGTCGTTTCGACTTTTCCATGGCATTCAAGCCTTTGGCAAAGGACGAACGTCTCAGTGTTCTGAATTCTGTGCTCAAGGCCCAGGACGCCGAGGACCTGCTCACCGACGAAGAAAAGATGCGCCTTGTGGTGGAATACCCCGCCATGGCCGGCGGCCTTTCCCTGGCTGTACAGCACACCAAGAGCCTCTTCGGTTGCGGCGCAACCAACGAAACTGACAACTACAAGACTATGGCCCGACTCCTCAAGGCACACACTCAGCTTATGGGTATCCGTAACGGAAGCCTCAAGGATGTAGAAAGCCACGCACCTAGTTACTCTCTGGAGGGTTTGAATATCGAAGGTTCTACTAGTGAAATCATGGAAGTCGTCAACAGCTACGACAAGGTTTGGACAAGCCTCGAAGAAGATGACGCCCCCAACTCCCTGAACATTCTGCTCTATGGTCCTCCGGGAACTGGCAAGACTGAATTCGTGCGTTACATCGCACGACGCCTGGGCCGTAACTTGATTATCAAGCGCGCCAGCGACTTGTTAGGAATGTTTGTGGGCCAGACCGAAGCTCAGATTGCAGCTGCCTTCGAAGAAGCAAATCGCACCAAGTCCATCTTGTTCTTTGATGAAGCAGATAGCATCCTCAGCAACCGTGCAAGCGCCATGCAGAACCACGAAGTGTCCAAGGTCAACGAATTGCTTACTCAGATGGAAAACTTCAAGGGAATCTTCATTGCGGCAACCAATTTCGAAAGCCATCTGGACCCTGCAAGCTCTCGCCGTTTTGCCCTGAAGGTCGGTTTTGACTACCTCAAGCCGGAAGGCATCCGTCACCTTTGGGATGTATTCTTCCCGGATACGGAATGCCCCGACAGCGTTGCAAGCCTCCCCATGCTTACTCCGGGCGACTTCAACGCCGTCAACGGCCGCCTGCGCTATTTCCCTGCAAGTAGCAAGACCCCGGACCGCATCGAAGCGGAACTCCGCAAGGAATTGCGTTGCAAGGACGACAAGGCCGGCCGCACCATGGGGTTCTAAACCCAAACGGTTTCATATAACCTAAACGCAAAAGTCCCGCGGGAAGAATCCTGTGGGACATTTTTTGCTAAAAAATCATCTAAGTCTGGACAATCAGATGAATGATCAACGTAATTAACCCGCCCACAACAACGGCAGCCAGGGCGATTAAGGCCACAAGCATCCACTTGGTATAGCGAACAAGCTTTACCATAGTGGAATTTTGATTTTTTGCAAATTGCTGATAGACGTTCAAAGCGGCCATGAGCACAAAGCCAACATCGTCAAGCCAGCCCAGGACAGGAATGGCATCGGGCACAGCATCGATGGGAGAAGCTGTATAAGCGGCGGCAACGAGGGCAACAATTATAGAAAGCGCCTTCCAAATCACGGGCGCTCCCTTTTGCCGTTCGCCACCAGAAGATTCTTCAGAATCGGTAGACGATTCCTCATTACGACGTTCACGCTGGTTGCGTTCCATGTCCTTCACATCAAGGACTTCCACATCTTCGATAATTTTATCCGCCATAGTGGTTATAATTTACAATTTTCATCTCGCAAAACAAACATCACGAGGGATACAATCACAGTAAGCAATCCAACGGCAACACTGCCGGCAATAATGACGAGGCCGACCACAATCCCGCCAAAAGACGGATTTGCGCCCCACAGGAGTTCGCTTGCGATAATAAATAGTGTAGCCATAACCCACTTGGCGTATTTCGCGATCTTCACCACTACGAAATTCTGATCGCAGGCAAATTGCTGGTAGACATTCATACCGGCAATAATCAATACGTTCAAATCATCAAGCCATCCAAGCAAAGGAATTGCGTCTTGATTTTCAGGAATTACATCCGCAGGATAAATTCCATACACCAAGGCAAGCAAGGCTATGATTACAGCAAGAACTTTATTGGGCATACGCCTAATATACTTTTTATGGAATATTTTTTGTATATTCTTGAACGTAATTGAGATTTTATAATGCTTGATAAAGAAGTTCTAAAGACCGTTAGCCGCATTGAATTGAGTGTCCGTGGTACATTGGACACCGTTATGACCGGCGCATACCACAGTTCCTTCAAGGGCAATGGTATGGAATTCAGCGAAGTCCGCGAATACATGCCCGGCGACGACGTGCGCACCATCGACTGGAACGTTACCGCACGTACAGGCACCCCTTACGTCAAGAAGTTCATCGAAGAACGCGAAATGACCATGCTCCTCATGGTGGATGCGTCCAGCAGTTCCGAATTCGGTAGCGGCACCCAGATGAAGGGCGAAGTCATGGCCACCCTTACCGCGCTTCTTGCCTTTGCGGCCATCAAGAACAACGACAAGGTGGGCCTGCTGATTTACACCGACCAGGTGGAGCTCTTTATTCCTCCCGAAAAAGGCCGCAAGCACGTTTTGCGCCTGATTCGTGAAATCCTTTACTTCAAGCCCCAGCATCACGGCACCAACACCCAGGTGGCATTGGAATATGCCGGCAAGATTCTGAACCGCAAGGCCGTGGTCGTGGTGATGAGCGACTTTCTGGACGAAGGTTTCGAGAACGCGTTCAAGATTCTGCGTAAGCGCCACGACGTGCTTGCAGTTTCCGTGGTGGACCCGCGAGAAATGGAACTGCCCCCCGCCGGCCTCGTAGAACTTGAAGACCCCGAAACCGGCGAGACCTTGCTCATCGATACCGGTGACGCAGCCTTCCGTGAAGCATTCGCCCGCGAGGCAAAGCGCCAGGGCAAAGCAACCAAGGAACTGTTCCAGCGCATGTCTATCGACTTTGTCCGCATCGAGACTCACGACGACTTCAAGGAAACCGTGGCCCCGCTGATCGAACACTTCAGACGCCGCGCCAAAATGGCCCGCGCATAAATTCGCAGATTAACGCTGCAACATAAAAAAGACCTGCCCGAAAGCAGGTCTTTTTTTGAGAGAGAAAAACTCCTACTGTTCCACATAGGAACCGATGGACATTACGTTGAACTCGCCTTCAGTTCTATTTTTTCCATGAATTTCAAACCTGACGGACACAACATTCTGGACAACTTTTTCCATATCAATTCGTTCGCCCCAACCTAAACCAAACTGGCTCCAGCGAACACATTTCACAGTTCCTTCGGGAGATTTGGCCAAGGTGACAAAGGGATTGGCATGACCTATTTCGGAATTCACAGCATCACCGAAGCCCAACGAAAGCAGAATATCATTCGTTGAAGAGTAGGCAACGCAAAGACCTCCCCAAGCAGAAACATCGGCAGGTTCAAGATTTCTACTATCTTCATCTTCACCAGCAACGTTGAAACCTACACCTACAAACGGTTCGTATTCATAAGTACCCTGGTTCAAGGAGAAGGTTCCGCAAACTCCATGGCAAGCTTCTACAATAGGTTCATAGGGGTCACCTTCATCACTCATCCAATCCGGTTCTACAGGCCAGGAAATACGCGAAGCGCCACCATCAGCATCGTCTCCATAGTTATACCAGTAGCCCGAAGTTCCATTTCCATTGTCCAAGCCGGTTATAATACGAGAGCCATCATCCGCTCCAACCCAACGGAACACCCCACCTTCAGGAACACGCAGCACGGTATCCCCAGAACTACTTGAAGAAACTTCAAGCGTTGAAGATGATGAAAGATCGCCAGCAACCGGTGAATCTGCAGAACTGGCGGGAGCTTCACCTACAGAAGAACTGGAGAGCTGTTCGCCATTGGCTGAACTGGGAGACGTTTCCTCGGAACAGGCACCCAAGAAAGTAGCAAGAGCTGCCACAGAAAGCAGCGTTCCAAAGCGAGAATATAATTTCACGATAGACCCCCTAACGAGCCGACAAACCAGGCTCAAAACCAAGGAGGAATATATATTATTTTCGTTATCGGCGCAATATCTTTATAGAGAAGCTTCTCTATAGCCTAGCAATTTTAAGCTATAAAGAGCTGTTCCCTTGCTAATGCTACGGACGCCTGTAGCATATCCGAAAATCTTGCGGAGAGGAATGTCAGCCTTCAAGAAATGTGTGCGGCCATCGCCACCGATTTCCTTCACCTTGCCATCGCGGGCCTGGATATCGCCAGTAATGACGCCGGCGAAATTCACTGGGCATTCCAAGGAAAGTTCCATAATAGGTTCGTAGGCAGTCACATCGGAAGGCTTGAAAAGCTTTGTTACGGCATCGGCACAGCACTTCTTGATCATAGGAGGCAGCGCGCCTTCGCTCCAGCTGAATTCCAGAACCTCGAAGCGGATACCTACCAGCGGGCCCTTGCCCAGCACACCGATTTCTGCAGTTTCCAGCAAAGCGGAGCGGACACCTGCAAGTATTTCTCGAGGAGCCGTTTCAAGGAATTCTGCAGACAAGCGGATGTCATGATTCTGGGGAAGTTCCGCGGCGTTTTCCACCACGTCATTAACGATAGGACTTGCAGACAACTTAATTGAAATCTTGTGAGGACCGAGCTGGAAGGAATTTTCCACAGGTTCAACGGCGTGGGTCAAGCGTTCCTGCCAACGAACTTCCGGATCGCCGGCCTGCACTTCACAGCCGAATTCTCTGCGGAGGCGAGCCAGCAAAACATCCAGCTGAACTTCACCTACGGTATGCAAGTACCAGAAGCCGCCATCATCATGAACCACACGGAAGCTGGGATCCATACGGCTCAAGGTATTCAAGCTCTTTTCTACATGATGGTAATCATCGGTGCTGATACATTCCACGCGGGTCTGCAAAAGCGGCTGGTAATGGTCGCGGATACTAGATCCTTCGCTTTGCTCAGGATGACACGCGAGGAATCCGTCTCGCAAGACAATCTGTCCCAATTCAGTTTCATAGGGAGAGCGCATTGCGTAAATGTCACCTGCACGAATTTCATCTACAGGAACAAGGAGGTTTGCCTTGAGGCGGGAAAACTCAAAACCTTGAGGCCATTCCTTACGTTCCATATCGCAATGAGCGCGGAACAAGGAAATCTCCCCCACGCCCTTGAAATGACGCAAGCGAATCACCTGACCAAGTTCACCTTCCGCAAACTCAGGAACTTCGGGCAAGAAGAATGTCAGTGCCGTAAGCAAGCTGCGAACACCAAAGCCCGCCATGGCAGAACCGGCATAACACAAGGCATAATCGTCACTGGCAGCCAATCCCTTTAAACCGCGAAGCAAATCCTTGGGCGGAACTGGCTTACCTTCCAAAGCCATTTCAAGCACCTGATCGTCAAAGTTGCTGGCAAATTCACAGGCTTCCTTGTAATGCTTTTGGAGAAGAGCGTCGCTAGATTCTTCGACTTCGTGCGATGCACTCCGCTCAGAATGACTCAACGCGGAACTTCCATCTGCAACAATTTCCTCGCCGTTCTCATCATGAACTAGACGGCTCTTGCTCAACACATCCTGTACCGAGCACATCTGCCCATTCTTATATTCCGGAATGGTCATGAGCACAGGACGCACTCCCAGAACCTCCTCAATATTGATCAAGGTTTCATCCAGGGAATAATCCGGATTGTCCAGCTTATTTACGAACAAAATCGTTCGGACTCCGGCTTCACGCAATTTTTTGAAGGCGGCCACCGTCTGGGTTTCCACACCGCTGGCAGCACTGACCACCAGAACGGCGCCTTCTACCGCCGTAAGGGCCATATCCACTTCGGCGCCAAAATCTACATGGCCCGGGGTATCAATAAAATTAAACCAGGTGTTCTTCCATTCGAAATGAGCCACACCGCTTTCAATAGTGATGCCTCGCTCCTTTTCCTCGGGCATGTAGTCCATGGTAGCAAGGCCATCTTCGACCTTGCCCGGTCTACGGATTTCACCCGCAGCGAACAGAATCCGCTCGGACAAGGTTGTCTTACCCGCATCAACGTGGGCCAAGATGGCAATATTTCGAATAGATTGCATATGATGAAAAATAGCTTTTTTATTTATGAAAAATTACTTGAACAAATAAACTGCTTATTCACATTTGATTTATATTTATTGCATGGAATTAGAGAAGAACATCGCACAAGCTTACGCCGAACTAGGCAATACCTTTTATAAGATTGTTCGCCTAGATTTAACTAAAAATGAATACGATATCGTTTTCGAGAAACCCGAAATCGTCATTGCTGCCGAAAAGAAAATAGGCGCATGTACAGAACTTGTTGATTTCTTATGTAGTTCCGGCGTTGTACACGAAAAAGATCTTAAGACCATTGAAAACTATCTAGAAGTCAATTCCCTTAAAAAGCACTTTTGCGCAAACGAACGACTCCAATTGCAGATCCGCCGAAAAATCAAGGATCAGTTCCGTTGGGTGACCATCGTTCTTTTCAAGTCCTCCTTGTATTCAGAAAATTCCCAGATTGTCTGGATGTTCGTCAACGACATCCACGACAGTATGTCCCGCGACATCGAAATCCAGCGAGACCTGGAATACTACTGCAAATACGATACCTTGACCGGTGTCAACAATTACTACTCTTACCAGCTGCTTTGCAAGAATTTTATCTCAAAGACAGACAAAGGTTCCATCGGTTTAATTTTCGCAGACCTCAACGGTTTGAAACTGATTAACGACACCCGTGGTCACGGTGCCGGCAACGAATTTCTACAGAGTTTTGCACGTAAACTGCTGGAACATTTTTCCAGCGAATTCATTTACCGAATCAGCGGTGACGAATTCCTGATTGTCATTCCCAACTGCAAGGAAAATGAATTCACGTTCTCCGCAAAGAAATTCGAAAACTTCCTAAATCAAGAGCCCGTTCCCCAGGCAGCCTTGGGCTACTGCTGGATGGCCCATCCTGTGCATATTGAAGACGTAAGCCGCGAGGCCGAAATCCACATGTATCAAAGCAAGGAAGCTTTTTACAAAAAGCATCCGGAATACAAGCGTGGCATTGCGGAGTTAAACTACAAGCGCGAAATGGACGCCATTCTCAAAACATTGGCAAACTCCTACGACGCAATCATTACCGTCGACTTGATTCGCGACACCTTCTGGATTCTAAAGCAAGGTCCCACAGCAACCTACGGCAAGGACGTCGATTCCTACACCAAGATGTCCGAGAAATTCTTGGCCGCCGTTGATGTGGAGTACAAGGAAATGGTTTCAACCATCAATTCCATTGACAATCTTCGCAACGATTTGCGCAAAAAGAGTTCCATAACAATGGAATTCAAGATGTCAAATGGCCGTTGGGTACGCACCATGTTCAAGGCCATCGAGACTTCGAATGGGGAGCCAACCAAGATTCTTTTGATTACAGAACACCTGGATCATGATCGCATCCTCGAATTGGAAAAGACCAAGGACCTGATGCTGGAACACCAGATTATCGAAGGCCTCAGCAAAGGCTTTACCTTGATTTGTCAAATCGACGTTCCTACAAAGAACATTCTGGTCTACAAGAATATTTCACTTAAGGATAGCATTCCTGCCGCAATCAAGAACTTGTCCTACGACGCCGTAGTCACCTGGTTCACAAGCAAGTTTGTTATAGAAGAAGACCGAGATCGCACCGCCAACGCCATTCGACTCGAATCCGTGATGAGCAAACTTGAAAACCGCGACGTGACTACAGTGCTGTTCCGCACCACGCCAGAATTCCACGACACCAAGAGCATTAGCTACAGCATGTTCTATTTCTACAAGCTGGCTTCTAACCCCAACAAGCTGGTATTGGCCACCAAGAACGTGACGAATTCCATGGGCTGATATTCCCACCGCGCAAGAGAGCTGCAGTCAGGGTTAAAATGTCAAGGTTTTAACGTTGGCGAGAGGGATTACTTTATCCACAATTTGAATTGTCTGGGTGATGGCATCCAGCTTTGCAACAGTCCCTTCCAATTCCTCGTAAGTGCCTACACCTTCGGCAAGAACACGGTCCTGCACAAAGTAGCTTACCTTTACAACAGGATGTTCTCCCTGCTGCAAATGTTCAGCCAAGGCACCCAAGGCCTCATCCAACTCCAGGCGGGAATCTTCCATCAGTTCATCCTGCCGAATGGTCAGTCTCCTTTCAGCAGTTTCCTCAATGGCGTCACTGTGACCACGAAGGGCCGCAAATGGGGCGAAAATCTTTGCACGATTCTCGATAGACATTCTGGGATGCTTGATCAAAGTATTCCAGTCGTTTCGCGGGTAAGACAAATTGATAATGTCGTCGTAATTGAAGCTAGGCACGATGACCTCCAATCTGTCCGTTGCGTTCCACGGTCGTGGCGCCTTCTTGCAGGTCCATGCCCTTGATAATGGCATTCTTGCCAAAACGTTTTTTTATGAGGATTTCCGCTTTCAGACGTTTCTTTTCTCGCTCTTCTTTTTTCACGTCGGTGAAAAGGTCGGACTGTTCGTAGCTCACATCCAGCACATCGTTTGCCACAAGATTCAATCGTTTCAGTGTCAACTGCGGATTCACAATACGATCGTAAAGTTTCATCACCGCTTCGGCAATGGCCGTAAGGGAGGAAGTATAGCGGCCAAGGCTCGCAGTACCGTGGGCGGGCTTTGGAATTTCACGGCCGTACATATCGATAACGGTTTCGCCGTGATAAATTCCCTTGTCAATATTTTCACGATCGTAGCCCATGTGCAAAGTCAAGCCGTTGGTCACTAGATTTTTATCAATCAAGTCGATGACCAAAGTATCCACCATTTCGCGAACCACAATGCGGGCCTTCTCGGCTGTGTAAGCGCAGCTTAGCACCTGGCCTCCTCCAATGCTGTTGGACTTTGGCTTGTACTTCTTAATTTCGGCAATGGTGCATGGTTCGTAACCCCAGGCATGATCGATGAGGATTTCTGCATTGACCCCAAACATCTTGTAAAGATCATCCGGTCGTTTGATGCTGACCCGAGCCAAGTCACCCATGGTCAAAATCCCGCGGCCATCATTGAGACGGCATGTTTCAAGACGATTTGCAATGCCTCGGCCCACCTGCCAAAAACTAGTCAATGGACGATGGCTCCACAATTCCCTGCGATAAGTCATTTCGTCAAGATAAGCGATGCGAACTCCGTCTTCATCAGGTTCCACATGCTTTGCCATCACGTCCATGGCGATCTTGCAAAGGTACAGATTGGTGCCGATACCCGCCGTAGCCGTAATCCCTGTCGTTTCAAAAACATCCTGGATCATGGTCTTGGCAAGCTCCTTGGCAGACTTTTTGTACAAAGACAAATACTGGGTCACGTCAATAAAGCATTCATCGATAGAGTAGGGATGAATATCATCGTGGCTCACGTACTTCAGGTAAACGTTATAGACCTTGGTGGAAAACTCCACGTACTTCGCCATCTGAGGCGGGGCAATAATGAACTTGATTTCCTTGCCGGTTTGTCGCTTGACTTCAGCCACCTTCTGATTCACTTCAAAAAGGCGAGCTCGCCCCGGAATTCCGTAAGCCTTTAAGGACGGCGTCACCGCAAGGCAAATGGTCTTTTCAGTACGGCTAGCATCGGCCACCACCAGGTTCGTAGTCAACGGGTCAAGCCCCCGCAGAACACATTCCACGGAGGCAAAAAATGACTTCAAGTCAATGGCGATGAATGTACGATTTTCGCGACCCACAGGAACAATATAGATATTCCTGTTGTCACTTAGGTGTCATTAATTCGCAATGGATTTCTGGATGTTCAAAACGTCTTCAAGAGACATTTCGTTATCTTCAGCAATTTCCTCAGGAGTAAGTTTCCCGCGTTTCAGAGCCTTGATTACAGAATCCCTTCGAGCAGCTTCACGGCCTATTCTTTCGCCCTCGGCGCGGCCAAGTTTTTCACCCTCGGCGCGGCCAATTTCCTTACCTTCAAGAAGGCCGGTCTCTCGTCCATCAGCGTATCCGCACTCCCGTTCGAATTTTAGGTCGTTCATCCGATGTACCTCAAGGTTAAAAAGTTCATCTCCAAAGTTACATAACTTCATATCATTTTGCAACTTCACGAAAATCGGATTCTTTACCAACGCCTCCGGCATAGGCTTTTCCTGAATAGTACTCTTGATTGCACGAAGCCACTTTGCAGCGTCACTTTCGTCCGTGCTGACCAAGCCTGCGTCATCAAGTTCAAAAAACTTCTGAAGCTCTACAAAAACCTTCTGAATCTTAGGAAAGAAAGGACGGCCATTACACATCTCCTCTACATAATGAAGATACCTAGCCGGCTCCTCGGGAAACAGAACAAAATCAAGAAGCCCAAGGAAATAAATCCGAGGAAGTTCGTAGGATTCGCTCTTATGGACCTGATTTTCGATCACACGGGACACATAGTACTCCACCCGGTCACGAAAGAATGCCGCCGACTTCTGCTGAATTTCCACCAGCACCTTTTCATCGGCATTTGTTGTACCGATGATATCCAAAATACAGTTCTTCTTATCGAAAGCTCCAGGGAACTCCTGCATTTCCAAGGTGATGGACTTAATCGCCTGATCTCCCTGCAAGTCAAGCATAGCGTTTACTAAAGAAATCAGAAGCGTATGCTCCTTATCCTGAGTAAATACAATCTTGAAAATGCCATCACTTAAGATATAGGCGTACTTATATATTTCCTGATATTTGGCCAGGTTATTTTTATCCTGGTCATAGGCACTTAACAGAGCCTGATGTTGATCCTTGTTCATGATAATCTCTCTTTTCTTTATCAAAGAGAGCTCTACGTTAATTGCTCAGGTAGCGCTTACCCAGGGGACACCTGCGATTTGGATTTATATCCACGTCGCGAACAATAAGCAGAGAGTTTAACTTGCCTGCACGTATGCGGATTAGAATGACAATAATATAAACACTGACAAATAAAAACGCAAGTATTTTTTTATTCCCGATATTCGTGAAGATAATAGTTGCCTTCGCCCACAGTAAGGGATTCGCTTGGAATCATCCACACGTCAGGTGTACCGCTGCGATATTCCACCGTAATTTTCACGTCGGAATCAGACTGCAGAATTTCCTGGGGAACTTCCCAGAAGTTTTCTGCACCGCTGAAGATTTTTAGTTCCTGGCCGTTGATGGAAATGCTTTTCACCGCATCCTTAGGGTTACGCACCTGCACCACGCTCCAGTAGGCGCTGGCCCCTTCTTTAACCCAGATGCTGGTGGAGTCGCCCCAAACGCCTTCGACGCCTTCGCAAGAGACAAATTCCCATTCGCCATAGTAGCGGCCCACCGTAATGCCCATGATATCGCTGGCCGGTGCGCCGCCCAAGTCCACACCGCAGCTTTCGTCGGGACAACGGTCCGTAATGCGCACCGTTACACGCTTCCAGCCATCAGGCGTCTTCGCCTTTACGCGAACGCAGCCGCCGCAGGCAAGGCCCCCGTTCCAGGGCCCTTTATCGTCCCCGCTGGAAACGTTTACGTGGATTGCAGCGTAGTACTGTATATTGGTCTGGCCGTAATTGCAGGCGCCGCCAAGGCTTGTTTCTTTTTCGGTAATGCTTCCGTAGGTTGTAATGGAGCCTGTGCCGCCACGTTCATTTAACACCGGGTCCTGTGCGGTATAGCTGTCGCACTTTTCGCAGGCACCATCCGCATCGTCAAAATACCAAGCGTCGGTGGCACTCGCAGACCCGACGCTGCCGGAAGAAACAATTTCATTTTCGACGCTACTGGATGAGGCCGCGACCACACTGCTGGAGGAACTTTTCGCACTGTTGGAACTTGCGGTCGCCGAAGAACTCACTTGAGACGCAGAGGAACTCACCTGAGATCCAGCAGAACTTTCTGGGGCCGCCGCGGGGCTATCAGAACCGCACCCTACAAAAGAGAGGCTCGCCGCCGCCAGCACGCAAAATGCACTAAAAAACTTTTTCCTCATAACACCCTTAATCTAAAAAAACGAGAACCTTTTCAGGTTCCCGCTTCATATTTTTGCTTTAGCAGTCGCGGCGCTCGCCTTACCAGTCGCGAGCAGGGCGGGCCTGGCCACGAACTGGTTTCCAAGGCTTACGTTCGCCGTTCTGTTCGTCAAAGTCCTTCAGGAGCTGGGCTGCATCAGCAGGGTCCATCTGGCCTTCAGGAACTTCAGGCGGCATTTCAGGTTGTTCACCCTGGCTGTCGCTGGACTGTTCTTCAGGTTGCTGCGGCTGTTGATCTGCACCGCCTTCGCTGCTGGAACTTTCGGCACTGCTGCTGGACTGGCCACCGTTCTGATCTTGGTTCTGCTGATCATCACTTTGGCTAGAGCTGGATTCACCATTCTGGTTTTGATCCTGATTCTGTTGGTCCTGATCATTCTGGTTCTGATCATTATTCTGATCGTTCTTAGGATCCTTCTTCTGATTTTCGTTCTTCTGCTCGTCCTTGGCTTCCTTAATACGGTCCAGGAGCATCTGAAGCTTTTGATCGTTAGGATAATACTGCAGGCCTTCATTACAGGTGATTTCTGCAGTGGGCAGACGATTTTCAATATACTGGAAAGCAGCGTCGCTGTAGTAGGCGCTGGCAGACTTGGGAGCAGCAATTGCAGCCACGGCGGCAATGCACACAACGAACATGGCACGGAGCATCTTCTTCATTAGATTACCTCCAGGTCGTTATCGGTGTTGCTTGCGTCGATCTTTGCCTTTGGCTTGCGACCGGCCTTGATTTCAATGACGTCATCGATGCGCTGCACGTAGGCATTCAGCTGGCCTGCCGTTTCGTCTTCGGCAATAACATTTTCAAGAAGTTGCTTTGCCTCAGGATACTTGCCGTCCTTGCTGAGCTGGAGGGCGCGAGCCAAAGCTTCCTTGGCCTTCTCACTTAAAGGCGGTTGCTTCTGGTCGTTATCCTGATCCTGGTTCTGGTCCTGGTTTTCCTTTTGCTTGTCCAGTTCTTCCTTAAGCTTGCGCTGGACAATTTCCACATTCTTCTTGGCGTTTTCAAAACCGTTATCCAGGTCAATGGCCTTTTTCAGGTATGCCACAGATTCACGCCAGGCAGCAATGCGGGCGCTAGGTTCACTAGCCTTTTCACCAATGCGGAAATGGGTGTTGGCCAGGTTGTAGGCAGACTTTGCGGCAAGCTTGGTATCGGGCATGCGCACGGCACTTTCCAATTCCTTCTTGGCCTCGTCGTAATTGCCCAGCTTATACTGGCATGTACCGATGTTATAGAACAAAAGAGGATCAGCAGGTTCTGCTTCACGGGCCTTCATGTACTTTTCCAAGGCACCGGCGTAATCACCTGCAGCAAAAAGCTTATTGCCATCGTTGATGGGGCGTGCCGTCGCAAGAACAGCGGACATTCCCATCAGCAAAGCGAATTTCAAAAAAAACGACAAAGTTTTCATAAAATCAATCTTCATTTACATCCGCAAGGAATATACAAAATTTCCTATTGCAAGGACACCGCCAGCATAAAGGCCGCCGAGAAGGTCGCAAAAACGAATATAACAACGTAGCTAAACGCCTTCCACTTGGCGGAAGCCCCTTCCACATTCATGCCAATGCCTACAAACGGAACAAAGCTCAAAAGTACCGGCAGAATATAGCGGAAATCGTTACTGCAAGAATAAGGAATCTTATTGCGCAAGAAGGCAAGGGCCGCAAAGAAAGCGACGCCCTGGAGAAGCAAAATCCAATGGATCGCCTTTAGGCGGGTTTTCCAAAAACCACGGGCAGCCACAACAACCAGGCCCAAAAAAGACAAACTGATCAACGATGCCAGGAACTTTCCGAGAGCGGTTTCCAGCAATCTGAATTCACCAAAAAGGGACGTCTTCAGCGCATAATTCCAGAAATACTGACGGCCCATTTCATCGAGCCAGGGGCTTGTGTAAGGCTGGGTCAAGAAGCTCTTCAAATCGAAATAGATATAGTTTCCGGGTTCACTTCCAATTCGCAATCCAGAATGCAAGCCCGAGGCATTCCCCACAAGGCTGGAATCGCCAAACAACTTGGAGCACCCAATTCCCACAACCAGCAGGGCAAAAATAATCCAGGAGGCAACTTCAGACTTTGTGGCAGAAAGGCTACGGCAATTTCCGAAATATCCCGCTACGGCAAACAGGAAGAACACGCCCATGGTAACAGCGCCCGTTGTCTTTGTCCAGTAGGACAGCGCAGTCGCAATCGCAGCGACAACCAGAAACTTTCCTCTTCCGCTATTCAAGTAGTTTACACCACCCCAAAGGCACAGGGCATGCAGCACATAGAACAACTGATCGTTACCGATTCGCGGTGCCACAAGAATAATCACTGGCCATAGAGAAAGCAAAGCCGTAGAGGCCGTCAAAGCCTTCCCGGAAAGGAACTGCCTCAAGAACGCAAACCCAATAAAGAGGAACGCAAAGGAGAGCAGCAGGCTTTGCACCTGCAGAGCGCTTGTGCCCGGGATACCCGTAGCGCTGGCAAGTTCCCATGCAGGAATAGAAGCGCCATAGTAGACAGGCGGGTGATAGCAAGTCCAGCAATCGTCCACGCCAGGAATGCTGTGGTTTTCTGCAATGTAGTGGACGTAAGCCACATGACCATCGACGTCATGCCCAAATTTATCGTACTTGGGAAGGGACAAATCCAATCCAATGCGGAGAGCAGCACCCAACGCAAGAATCAAGGACAGAATCAGGCCGGCACGCATTCTTCGTGCCACAAGGAAAACCAATACAGTAACTGCGCCTAAAAGAACTCCGTTGAGAATGGTGAACACAGATGAAGCCGATTTTTCAACAACCACATTCAAGCCACCATCGCCGCCATGGTTCCTTACAGAAACCTCAAACTGGGAGCCGTCCTTTACGCCAAGATCTACAAGCTCGCCATTTGCAAGAACAAAGCCATGACCGAAATCGCACAAGCCGCTACGACCAGCCAATTCAACATACTTACCATCGACCAAAAGTTCTGTGGCGCAGTCGTCAGGAATAATCCTTAAGTCAAAGTCATGCTTAAAACGGTTGGATACTTTGAAAGAGACCCTGATAGGTTCTTGAAATTTTTTCACGATGGGAAGAGAACTTTGCTCGTACGCACCCTCGCCTACAGCAAGGTTCACATCGGTCACACCAATTCTATCGACACAAAAGACCGCCGCAATAGCGACAATCAAAATGCACAGATAAAGTTCTGGAGCCTTTAGAAACCCTTTCAACACAGAACGCATTTTTACTTCTTGCCTTCGTGGTATTCTTCTTCGGTATTGACGTTCCAAAGGTCCCGCTTATCAGTGGAGTTTTCGCGAATGCACTTTACAGTTTCCATGGCAGTAAGCATACTGTGGTCCATGTTGTTGTACTTGTGCATACCGTTACGACCCATCAGGAACATATTCTCGATAGGATCCAGGAATTCGCGAATCTTGTGGAATTCGCCATAAGTTCCAAAGTATGCCGGATAAGCCTTTTTAATATGAAACACCACGGAGTCACGAACAGATTCCGGCTTTGCCACGTGAATCTTGTCCAGTTCGTTGATGGCAAACTTGATGAAGTCAGCATCGGGCATGGTCCACATTTCATCGCCTTCGTTCACAAAGTATTCGAGGCCAATCCAAACCTTGGAAGGATCACTGACCAGATAGGGGCTCCAGTTGTTGAACACCTGAATGCGGCCCAGCTTTACGTCGCTTTCCTGCACGTAGATCCAGTTGTCGGCCACGAACTTCAACTTGCTTTCGGGAGTGCCCGGCTTAGCAGGATTCTTGATTTCCAGTTTGTCCAGCAAAAGACCTACAGTCATAAAGTCGCGGTACACAAGACCTTCGGAAATGCGTTTCACTTCTGCAGGAACCGGAGATGCTTCGTTATCCAAGGAGGCCACAAGTTCCTTTACAGGCATGGTGCTGAGGAAATAATCGCAGGGAACAATTTCTGTTGACTGACCGCGGTCCACAACCACACTGACCACGCGGTTGCCGACACGATTCACGCCCACAACCTTTGTATTCATCACAATCTCGCCACCCATTTCCTGGACCTTCTGGGCCACGGTTTCCCACAGCTGACCCGGTCCAAATTTCGGGTAAAGAAATTGCCCGATCAAGCTGGTTTCCGTGCCCTTCTGACGGATATCGCCGGACTCAGAAACAGGTTTCTTGCTTGCGAAAATCTGCTTGACCGCGTGGATCACAGTCTTTGTAATGGAAAGGCCCTTAATACGCTGGCCACCCCATTCCGGGCTGATCTTATTGCAAGGTACACCCCAAAGCTTTTCGGTGTAATCCTTGAAGAAGGTCTTGTAAAGTTCAACGCCGAAGCGATTGATCATAAAGTCTTCGAGACTCTTTTCTTCGCGGGCGGGAAGCAACTGTACCTTAAGGTAGCTGAAGCCGATCTTCATCATGCGATAAAGACCAAGGCCACGGATTGTGGAACCATTCAAGCTTACGGGATAGTCAAAGAGCTTTCGCAAAAAAAGAATGCGGCTCAGGCGACTGCGGCAAAGCATGACAAAGTCATTCTTCTCAGGATCGGGGCCACCTTCCGCCAAGGGAAGCTTTCGGCCAATGGCAATGTCATCGCGGCTGGGAGCGCCCTGCATCGGGAGAATTCCCTGCCACCAGTCCATCACGGCATCGCTCTTGCTAAAGAAGCGGTGGCCGCCAATATCCATACGGTTGCCGTTATAACGAGCCGTGCGGGAGATACCGCCAATCACATCTTCTGTTTCGAAAATTACGGGTTTAACATCTGTAGTACGAAGCAGTTCCAAGGCAGCAGTCAAACCTGCAGGGCCAGCGCCCGCAATCACAGCAATCTTCTTATTTTCCATAACTATTCCTCCCCCTTCTTCCCACGGAACAGGATGAGCTTTCGGCCACCAAAGTTCCACATTAAAACAATCGCA
This sequence comes from Fibrobacter sp., assembly GCA_024398995.1. Taxonomy (GTDB): domain Bacteria; phylum Fibrobacterota; class Fibrobacteria; order Fibrobacterales; family Fibrobacteraceae; genus Fibrobacter. The sequence continues at coordinate 102,525 of JAKSIE010000001.1, read as the reverse complement.
GCGGCAATCATCTTTGAAAGCATTTCCTGCCATTCAAAAGAATCTACCATCACAAGCATCAAAAGCTCGTTCAAACCAACGCCAGCGAAACCAACCAGGGCAAACACGGCAAACTCCGCCGTCTTTTTCTTTTCCAGTTTGCGTTCGCAGGCTGTAAAGACCCAACCCACGCTCAAGGCGTAATTCAGTACCAATCCGGCAAGCAAGCCTGCAAGGTTTGCTAGCAGGTAGTGCCATTCGAAAACATAAAGGCAAAGAGCGAATAAACCAAAGTCCACCACGAAGGCAAGGCCCCCTGTAAACAGGTAGCGCATAAACTGCCCCGCAAGGGACTTTCTCGGAAGCCTCGCACGAATGTTACTCAACACACTCATCCCTTCAAATGTAAATAAAAAAAGCTCCCCCGCAGGGAAGCTTATGAAAACTGCACTAGAGTAATCGCATTTTTATACGTACAAGGAGGAAACCAGCTTTATCATATCTGCATGGTCCTTTATGGCGATCATTTCGCGTATGCTATGCATGCTGAGCATAGGTTCACCAATATCGACCGTAGGTATACCCAAGTCCGCAGAAATAGTGGGGCCCACAGTGCTACCGCAGGGCATGTCGTTACGGGTAATAAAGGTCTGGTAACTTACGTTAGCTTGTTCGCAAAGCAACTTAAACTGGGCAGAAGACATTACGTCACTGGCATAACGTTTTTGTGAATTAGCCTTCAGTACAACACCACCACCAAGAACCGGTGAATGATTTGCCTCGTGCTTCTGCGGGAAATTGGGATGAACCGCATGAGCCATGTCGATGGACAATGCCATAGAAACGGAAAGCGCAGAGTTTAAAGTAGAGAGAGGCCGTCCAGAAGAGGTCCAAACATCTTCGAGAGCGGAACGCAGGAAATTGCCGGCAGCACCTTCACGGGTATTGCTGCCCACCTCCTCGTTGTTCATAAAGGCCGCCACAAGGAAATCGTTTTCGTTCGCATCTGCAGCAAGTATGCCTTCTGCAATGGCATGGCAACTGCTCAGATTGTCCAGACGGCCGGAATAAATCCATTCGTCATTGAAACCACCAGCGTTTGCACCCTGGGCATCGAACAGCTGTACATCAAAATCCAGAAGGCGTTCGTCGTCGGCAAGTTCCGCCTGCAAGGCATTCACAAACTTGGCGCTAGCGTCCTTTGTACAACTACAACCGTTAGCAGCGCACCACAGGGCATCAAGATCTGTCTGAGGATTTACCTTCAAGCCATCCTGATTCACACCACGGTTCAAGTGAATAGCCAACTGGGAAATACGGAAAAGTTTCTGGCCACGAATAAGCTTAGACTCCACACGTCCGTTCTTTTCAAAAGCTAGGAGACCTGCATAGCCAAGGTCGCGATCCAACCAACTGGTGAACAGGGGACTTCCGTAAATTTCGGAATGAAGGGTGCAAACACCAGCTCCACTTTTATCCGGATTAGGGGCGATCTTCAAGGCCGGGAAGTCCGTATGAGCCAAGGCAATACGGAACTTGGACTGGGGGCTGCATTTTTTAGGCTCACGCACCGTAATCAGCGCACCGCCTCTTTCCATCAAGGCGATTCCATCTGCAAAAAGAGCTTTCTTCAAAAAATCCACCGTATGATACGGCGTTACAGCATAATTCAAAAATTCAAAGAAATCCATATTTTACCCTGATTTGACCTTTTTGGACAAAATAGCAACTTACACAACGTTTTTTAGCCCTTTTTTCAACATAAACATGTTAGATTCGTTATGCGTAAAAAATTATTTATATATTTCTTGTCATGGCATTTCAACCATTAAAGCGAATCAACTGGATGGAAATCTCCGGCCTTCTGGTCGGTATTTTCTTCACTGTCGCCGTAATGGTGTTCGTCCTCGTTCTTTACGCCAAGCTTTTCAGCACCGGCATGATCGGTGTGGAAGAATACAGACTCCACAGTACATTTGAAAAAGCATTCGGTCTCCGTCCGGGCACCCGCGTTCAGATTAGCGGTGTGGACGTGGGTCAGATCTCTGGAGTTGAAATCGAAAACAATGGCGTCCGTATGGATTTCGTTATCAGAAAGCAGTACCAGAACTGGATTACCGACAGTTCCACCGTGTTTGCCATCCGCGACCAAAACATGATTTCTGCCCGTGTCATCAATATCGATGTGAACAAGAAGGGCCGCGTTTTGCAAGATGGTGAATTCCTGCCCCCCGGACAGGCACAGGATATCGAAACCGTTCTTGAAACCGCCAACGAACTTTTGGGCCGTGTAAACCACCTGATCGACGGTGTGGACACCCTCCTGGTCATGGCTATGGATACGGGAACCACCGTGGGCGCCCTCTTCGGAAGCCGCCTGCTGTACGACAACCTGAACAAACAGTTGACTCGACTTGATGAAATTACCTACTCCGGCAAGAACCTGCTACACAAGACATCGTACTTGATCGACACATTGAATTACCGCGTGCCCGACCTCATGGGCAAGGTTGATGTGATTGCCGGTGACGTAAACGGACTTATGGCCGATCTTAAGCCGCTCCCCCAGAAGGTGGATACCTTGATGGGCAGTGTTGGCGTAATGGTCGGCAACATTGAACAGACCATGGGCAAGGCAGACAATCTCCTTGGCGAAGTGGGCAATCTTGCTAACGGCCTCGGCGACTTCATGGATGCCACCGAAGCTACCCTGCAGAATGCAGACGACCTGATGACAGGCATTTCCAACATGTGGATTATCCGCAGGTCTATGCCCAGCAAGGACTCTGTACCCTTTATGGTGGAGACCCTATGGTAACCCGTACGCCTAAGCACATTGTTCGTTCTGCAGCGTTTGCAATGGCCCTGGCAATGGGCGCTACAGGTATCGCATCCGCTTCTGAGTCCGGCACACTTTCATCACGAGCACAGCGCTCCTTTGACAGTGGCAAGTTCGCTAAAGGTTACGGCCAGTTGGAACGCGCTCTGCTCGCTAGCCGCAAAGAGGCAGACCTTCTTTCCGAAGGCCGCGTCCTGATCGGCATGGCGCAGATTCGCACAATGAGTCTGGATTTCGCATTCGCAGATTCCCTGCTTTCTGTAGTCCGCACCGAGGCGCTGGACAAGAGCACCCAGGTACAGTTGGCCAAGGCGCAAGTCGCCCTGGCATCCGCTCAAGAAGACTACAAGGGTGCCGTAAAGATTTGCAAGAGCCTCAACGAAGACGTTATCAAGAAGGCCGACGAAAATGCACAGGCAGCATTCTACGGTGAATGCGCAGTGGCTTTCGCCGCAAGCAGCCAGTCTGACAAGGCCCAAGAATTTTTGAATCTGGCAGGCAAGCGCTCTAGCAAGAAAGGTGGTTTCTACGCCTTTACCGCAGCACGTATCGCCGATTTCCAGCATAAAGATGAAGCAGACTCCCTCTACCGCGTGGCAGAGCAGAAGTCTATTCAGGGCAACAAGCCCTACATGACCGCAACTATCCTTTACTACCGTGCCCAACTCAAGAGCACTCCCGCGAAGGAAAAGGAAGACCTTCTCCTTCGCTGCAAAAATGCTTTTGATTTGATGGGTTTACCTAACAACGCAAAGCGTTGTGAATAAGGGTAGAGAAGATCGAGGGGCAGAGCCCCTTGCATCATTATAATTTTTCCGCCACAGGTTCTTCTGTCTTTTCAGTCTTAGGCTCTTCAACCTTCTTCATCGAAAGAAGCGTCCTGTATGCTACAGCCGGATGGATCTTGCTTTCTGCAACGTCGTCAATAATCGTCTTGATCTTGTTGAGGGTTTCTTCCACCTCGGGTTCCTTAGCAAGACCCTTGTAGCCCAAGGCGCGCAACGTCTTGTTGTAGAAGCTTTCGCGGAAGGTCTTGAATCGAGGCTGCATCACGTCGTTCAGAATCATTTCCACCGCAATCTCAGTCTGTTCGCCATCCAGTTCGAAGGAGCGGTACATCATACGAATGTGGGGCGGAATGGTTGTATCCGGACTGTCGAAGTAACGGCGCATCACATCTGCCGCAGCCTTTTTGTCGGGATAGGGACCGTTACCCAGACGAAGGGCGAATCCAACAGCCAGGCGCCATTCTTCCGGAAAAAGTCGCATAGCGCGGCGCATCACTACAAAGTCGGAGGTATCCTTCGCACCAGACGGAGTTACGCTACCGACAAAGTAATAAGGCGTATAGAACAGGCTATCCAGTTCCGTGCAAAGATTTGCAATATGGCTCAGATAGCCGTATTCCTTGCCTGTCAAATAGCTTTCGCCAAGTTCCGTAAGGCCCTTGATCCAAAAAAGACCCGCAACAGCAGCATCATGGCCAGCAGCAACATAACGAACAGAGGAAGGCTTCGGCAAGAAGGATTCATCAAAGTTCGTGCCGGGAAGCGGCTTCGCAAAATGAAAAGCCGACGCAATCACAGCAACTGCTAAAATGAGAATGGCCAGGTAACGCATAGCGGGTCTATTTCAGGTTCCGGGGCAACCGAACGAATCCTTAAATCTGGCAAGCTTCTGCCAAACGTTCCAATGCGTCAACGCATTCGCTGGCAAAGTTCTCGGGATTGCCGTTACGCTGGTATGCGAAGTTCAAGCCACTGGAGCTGTTCAGCACATGGAACTGACGCTTGCCGCCACCGTTCTTGATCGCAGTAAGAACAGTCTTAGCATCGCCACCTTGACCGCCGGGCACACCAGGAATAGACACGCCAGGAATCAAGAAGGGAATTTCGTGCTTATGGGCAACGCAGTAGGCGGTAATCTTTTCGAGTTCCTCGGGATGGGTTGCACCAACCACTGCACCAAAGAAGCCCTTGTCGCCGTCCCATTCAAAGATCTTGTCTGCAACAGAATAGAAAGCCTCGTTCACATCGCGAGGATCGTCGCTACCGATCACAGGCATGTCCTGGAAATCGTGGGCGCCCTTGTTGCTTGTACGGAGCAGCACGTAAGCGCCGTTCTCGGAGTTTTCACGAACAAAGGGATTCACGGAGTCAGAACCCATCCAAGGGGAAACCGTCACAACGTCTGCCTTGTACACGTCAAATGCTGCAGTAGCATAAGCTGCGCTAGACTTACCGATGTCACCGCGCTTGGCGTCGAGAATCACGGGAATACCAGCACTGCGGTAGTCGGCAATGAGCTGCTGCAAAGTGAGCATAGCCTGCACACTGACACATTCATAGTAGGCACTATTGGGCTTAACCACTGCGGGCTGCACATTACGCTTCAGGCAGCATTCCAAAATTTCGGAATAAAAGCGCTTGATCTTGTCTTCGGCAGAACCAGCAGAAATACAAGGATCAATCAGCTTCATTACCGGGTCCATGCCCATGCAAACCGGGTTGCCGCACTTGGCGACGCGCTGTTCTAGACGTTCATGAAAATTCATTTTTAACCTCGAATTCCTTTTTCGCAATACAGTCGAACTTACTTCAGTTCGTCCTGAATCTGAGCGGCTTCGTAAGAAAGGATACCGTGGGCAACGGCGACGTTGAGAGATTCAAGGTCGCTGCTCATGGGGATCTTGACAGTTTCGTCAGCCAGTTCGATGAAGTACGGATTGGTACCTGCACCTTCGTTACCAACGAGGAATGCCATCTTGCGAAGCTTGTGCTGCGGGATTTCACGAAGGCTCTGCTTGCCGTGCAAGTCAGTAGCGATAATGGTGTAACCCTTGCTGCGGAGGAAGTTAATCTGGTCAATCAGGTCAACGTCAAATTCAAAAGGCACGCGGAGGAAGGTACCCGAGGAACCACGGACAACCTTGGGGTTGAAGGGGCTAACGGTACCGCGACCGAGAATCATACCGCCGGAGCCAAAACCCAAGCTGGTACGGAAGAGAGTGCCCAAGTTACCCGGATCCTGCACAGCATCAACGAGAGTGAGGACGCTACGGCTGGAATCATAAACCGGCTTGGAGCTTGCTATGCGAGCCACGGCAATGATGCCCTGGGTAGTCACAGTAGAAGTCAGCTGCTTCATCTGTGCTTCGGTCAAAATGTTGATCTTGATTTCGGCTTCGTTAATTGCATCGATGAGGGCTTCGTCGTTGAAACCTTCCACCATGTAGACGGAGCTGACAAGTTCGCGGTGATGCTTCACCAATTCTTCAACCACATGGACGCCTTCACCAAGGAAACGGCCTTCGCGTTCACGGCCCTTTTCGGTAGTGAGAGCCAGGAGCTTCTTGAACCAAGGCGGATTGGAAACTACATCTTCGTTTGCTTCAACCTGAGCTACGCGTGCTTCCAGAGCGGCTTCGTCCAATACTTCTTCCACAGCTTCAGTCTGCTGTTCTTCAGGACGCTGACGGTAGATAGGAGCACCAGCCTGTGCGAATTCGCGACGGGGACGACGGTCGTCGCCGAAATGGCCACGGCGTTCGCTGCGGTTACCGAAGGGGCGGTCACCAAAACGACGGGGGCGACGTTCACGGTCAAAGGGACGGTCACCATGTTCACCATCATCACGGCGGTCACGACGGTCGTCGCGGTCACCACGGAAGAAAGGACGGTCGCCAAAGGACTTACGTTCGGAACGGTCGCCACGATTGTCGTCGTCGCGACGGGGATTGCGGCGGTCAGTAGCTTCGCTGACGCCGAACTTACGGTTGAGAGTGGATCTCACTGTACGCTTATCGTTGTTTTCTTCGCTCATATTTTGTTCCATTACTGGATCTTATCCAGAATCTGATTGGCGACGGATTCACCGTCAATTTTCAAGAGTTTAAAGAGAGCAGGAATTTCACCCTGTTCCACAAAGTTGTCCGGAAGTCCGAAGCGGAGCAAACGTTTGTCCGTATATCCGAGATCCAGAAGCATTTCACCAACGGCAGAACCGTAGCCGCCCACCAGAGTGTTGTCTTCCAAAGTGACAATCACCTTATGGCTGTCCAGGAGACTGCGATAGCATTCCTGGTCCAGAGGTTTAATGACGCGAGCGTCAACGAGGGTCGGGTTGTAACCCTTCTCACGCAATACGCTTGCGGTCTTCTTCAGTTCATTTGTCATGAAACCTGCGCCCAACAGCAGGATATCCTTACCCTGTTCAAGAACCTTGGGTTTGCAAGTATCAAAGTCTTCTGCAACGGGGCCCATCTCTTCGGCAAGCGCAGTACCGCGAGGATAGCGGATTGCGACAACACCAGGCATATCGATGGAAGCGGTCAGCATATCGCGCAGCTCGTTCTCATCGGACGGAGCCAGGATGGTAATGCCCGGAATGGTACGCAGGAAAGACAAGTCAAAGGCGCCATGATGGGTAGGACCATCGGCACCCACCAGACCTGCGCGGTCCAGGACCAGTACCACATGCAGGTTCTGCAATGCGATATCGTGCATAATCTGGTCGTAGGCACGCTGCATAAAGGAGGAGTAGATTGCCACCACAGGAACAACGCCATCGCAGGCAAGGCCCGCAGCAAAAGTCACGGCGTGTTCTTCGGCAATGCCCACGTCGATTACGCGTTCAGGCATTTCCTTTGCAACAATATCCAAGCCGCAGCCCGTAGGCATTGCAGCCGTAATACCAAGAATACGGTCGTCCTTCTTGGCCAGTTCCAGCAAGGTCTTTCCAAAGACGCTGGTCAAGGACGGGCACTTGCCGCCAGGAACAAGAGGCAGACCACTTTCAGGATCGAAAGGACCGGTACCATGGTACTTGGTGGGGTTCTTAACAGCGGCATCCAGACCACGGCCCTTTTCAGTAAGCACGTGAACCAGGCAAGGGCCCGGCTGGGACTTAACACGTTCAAGAATCATCACCAGTTCGTTAATGTCGTGACCATCGATGGGGCCGAAGTAACGGATACCCATGTCCTCAAAGAACTGGCCCGGCTTAACAGCAGTCTTGGCGGCGCTTTCCACCTGCAAGAACAAATCGCGGAAACGGGAACCCAGAACCCCCGGAAGACGCTTCATCAGGCGGTCCAAGTCGGTTCGCATCTTGTTATACACCGGATCGGAGATGACGCGGTTCAGATACTTGCTAAAGCCACCCACGTTGGGAGCGATACTCATCTTGTTGTCGTTCAAGATGATGGTCATGTTCTGCTTGGAGATGCCAGCATTGTTCAAGGCTTCGAAAGCCATACCGCCAGTCATGGAACCATCACCGATAACTGCAACCACATTGTTCTTGCGGTTGAAATGGTTACGGGCCACGGCAAAGCCAAGGGCCGCAGAAAGAGAAGTCGTGGCATGACCTGCACCAAAACAGTCATACTCGCTTTCGTGGCGCTTCAAGAAACCAGAAATGCCATCTTGCTGACGGAGAGTTTCAAAGCGGTCGTAACGTCCGGTCAAGAGCTTGTGAACGTAAGCCTGATGGCCCACGTCCCAGACAATCTTGTCGGCAGGAGCGTTGAATACGTAGTGCAGAGCCAAGGTCAGTTCGACCACACCAAGGCTAGAAGCCAGGTGGCCGCCATGCTTGGAAACCTGACCAATGATGGTCTCGCGAATCTGGCGAGCCAGTTGGTTCAGTTCTGCAACATCGCAATGCTTAATGTCCTGTGGGGACTTGATATTCTTAAGGTCCATTACTTAACCCTAGTAATGATGAAAGCCGCAATGGAACGAAGAATTGTAGTATCCTGCTTAAGGCTATTCAGTGCCTTAATGGATTCTTCGTACAGTTCACGGGCGCGGACGCGAGACTGTTCCAGACCAATCAGAGCAGGATAAGTGGCCTTACCCTTTTCGATGTCGGAACCAGCATCCTTACCAAGTTCTTCGGTAGTGGAAACAATATCAAGGATATCATCCACAATCTGGAAAGCAAGACCAATGGAACGGCCATAGTCGCGAATTGCCTGAATTTCCTCTTCGGTGGCGTTAGCCAAACGAGCTCCCACTTCCAGGGAAGCCTCAATGAGGGCCGCAGTCTTATGGTAGTGGATGTAGTCCACAGTAGCCAGGTCCACAGCCTTACCTTCGGATTCGATGTCGATCATTTCGCCACCAATCATACCGTAAGTACCCAGCAGGTGAGCCAGAATTTCAATAGCCTTGGCATTGCCGGTCTTGCCCATCATTTCGAAAGCGTGGATGCAAAGGGCATCGCCAGCCATCACAGCGGTAGCTTCGCCAAACTGCTTATGGCTCGTGGGCTTGCCACGGCGGAAGTCGTCGTTATCCACACAGGGCAAGTCATCGTGAATCAGGGAGAACGTATGGAGCATTTCCAAGGCGCTCATGGCATAATCCACGGAATTGCCCTTTCCGCCGAACATATCAAATGCAGCACGGACCAAAGCCGGGCGCAAGCGCTTACCGCCAGCGAACATGGAATAGCGCATGGCCTCGTGGAGGCGACAAGGCTGATCCGTCACAGGGGGGAGCAATTCATCAAACTTTTTTTCCGCTTCTACAGAAATGCGGGAAAGGTAATCAAGGGCTACTGCCGCTTCTTTTTCGAGAGATTCCATATAAACCAAAGATACTTAAAAACGAGCTCCTAAGAAAGGGGCTCGCTTCTTAAATAGTCCTTATAAAGGCCTTAAATCAAGCATTTTCTACTAGAACAAGGCTCCATAGATTTTTACGTCGTCCAGGTAGATTTCGTTGCCGCCGGCAAAGAAGAAATGCACTTGCTTGACCTGATTTTTTACACTGTTCCAGGCATCGTTGCAAGACCACTTTTCGCTGCTGTTAACACACAGATCCGAGGGCTTGAAAACAAACCTGGACCAGTTGCTGCTTACCTTCTTCCAACTGGAAGCAGCCTTGGAAGACTTGGAGTTGTAATCGGTCCAATTCTCCAAAGCCAAGCGAACTTCGCCATTGCCCTTGGCATAGACTTCTATAGAATCAATGGAGGCAAAGTTCTTGATTTCAGCAAACTTCATTCCGAGAAGAACCCAAGCGTAGGGATTTTCAGCCAGCTCGTAGAAGGTATGGAATACGTTGCCACGGTCTTCATCAAGAGCCAAGTGATCTTCGAGCTTATGAGTCTTATCGTTCTGCAGGGCGCCTGTACCAAACTTGAATGTAGAACCCTTGTACAAAGTATCCACATCCATGTACCAACTTTCGCTGTTTTCCTCGAAGTCGTACAACAAGGTAGACGGCATCAAGTAATTCGTGCCTTCCTTAGTTGCGCTCAAGGACCATTCTACAAAGGGCTCGCTGCCACCAGCACGAACAAAGTAAAGATTCAAGGTGTCGCCAACCGGAAGAGACGGCAACACATAGACTCCATTCTCGTTGGTCTTGACCATAATATCAAGTCCATAGACGCCAACCCACGCATAGGCATCGTCTGCATCCAGGGTCACCTTGCTGGAAACCGTGGCGGAGGGAGTCATAGTCAGCGTGTCAATCTTTGCGAGATCTTCTACGGAGTAAACCTTGGAGAAGGTGTTCTCGCCAATGATTGCAGTCAGGCGGTAGGATCCGGAATCCGGAAGTTCGATATTGACCACACCGTCTTCGTTGGTGTAGGTAGTCTGCACAATCAAGTTGTTTCGCAGAGCGAACTTCTTGGGCATGTAGTCCGCCTCGCGGAGAGCCACGGCTGCGTGAGAAGCAACCTTGCCATCTTCCTGAATGAACACGATCTGCTTTGCACCAGTGGTTTCAGTAGTATCCTCGCGGACTTCCACAGGGCTTCTGTAGTTCTTGTATGCGGATTCCGAGGGCTCCAGATAGACATCCTTCTTGACCATGACGCTATCGTAGTCTTCGGTAACAAAGTACAGCTGCAGAGAATCGTTAGCAGGAATGGAGGGCAGCACGAACACGCCGTTTGCATCCGAGGGCACCAGAATGTCGGTACCGAGGATACCAACCCAAACGCTGCCAGAACCTTCCGGAACATCTACTTCGCCCTTCATCACGGCAGTAGCGGACAACTGAATCTTACCCAGATCCTTGGTCTCATCGGAAGGAGTCTTTTCCAGCTCAACGATCTTCGTGTAGGCATAGCCTGCGCGGTAGATGGTCAAGCGGTATTCGCCATCTTCCTTAACCTTGATGGAGAACTTACCCACGCTGTCAGCATAGGCATCTGCAACTACAATGGAATTTTCAGCAGAGGCGTTTTCGGCCATATGGTCTACGGCACGAACAGCAACTCTTGCAAAAGCAGCGCCCTGGCCATCGATCATGGCAAGACCGTTGGTTGTTTCGCTACCAGGACCGCCGGCAGATTGTGTGGGCGAGCAAGCCCAGAACGCTCCAGCCGTGCCTAGAAGCATCGGCAAAAGAAAATGTTTTTTCATCATTTCTTTTTCTCCTGAAGCGGTTTAGTAAAAGCCAGCGGGAAAAGCTGAATATTCAACTGGAACACGGTGTCGTCACCGGAACCTTCCTGGGATAAACGTAGTAAATCCGAACGAAATTCTTTGATCTTTTCGCGAATCAACTGGATATCATCCATATTAAACGTCATTGTGACGGTGCTGATGTCACGAAGATAGGGGGCATGACGCTCCAGGGACTCCCCTGCCAAGGCAATGGTATCCTTCTGGAACTGACGGACTGCAGCAGAACGCCAGTTACCGCCGGTGCTCACGAAGGTATCGTTCACCTTCCAGTAGCCCTCGCGGTCGGTAGAAATCATGTTAAGTTCGGAAAGGAGCTCCACGGCAGCCTTCGCCTCATCTACAGAGATCTGGGGTGTGCAGCTTTCTGCAAGGCCTTCGTAGTCATCCTTAAACTTGCAAATGCCGATAATGGAACGGATTGCGTTGTAGTACCAGTGACGGTAGAATTCCAGTTCCTTCTTGGCCAGGTACTTAAGGGATACACCCTTGAGAGCCTGCATCTTTTCGTAGTGCTGCAAGGCGTCGGCATCAGTCTTGGAACGACCAAAAAGGACCATTTCAGTCCAGTAGGCAGTTTCCTTTTCGCCAAGTTCAAAGAATTCGGCAGTGGGCTTGATAAAATTGGTAGACAGATGGATCTTGCCCTGGGACATTCTCAACAGGTTGCCCGGGTCAGCACCGATTTTCATAGCCATGTAGCGCCAAGAGATGATAGACTTTCGCTGTTTAAAGTCATCAAATGCATCTCTAAGCCATTCACGGTAATCGGTATATTCAAAAATCTGCTTCATACCTTAAAAAATAAGTTGTAACCTTTTTCAAACACAGCGCTTTTGCCTAATCTCCGTTGTTGAACTTTACAACAACATTTCCCTGTCCATCGCAGGTGGCAAACCAGCTGCATTCCGGCTGAGAGGCAAGGGCAGAATCCTCGCAAATCCCCTTAAATTCCAAAATTTCGGCATTTTCGGCACTTTGGCCAAAGACCACGTCGTAGGACAATTCTCCAGCGGTTGATGCCTGGATTGGGTCTTCCATCATAAGCCGACTCGTGATTTTAATCACACATAAGTCCTTGCCAGCCATGGAGTTCTCGTCCTGACCGGGAGCCACAGTCCAATGGAGCTGTATGGGTTTGAAGTCCACCTCCAGCTCTTTTTTGGCACACCCCGATAAGCAACAAACGCCGGCAACCAACATGGATGCCGACATCGTAGTCCAAAGGTTCAGCTTATGTCGAACCCCGGAATTCATAGAATTAGTGGGCGCGCTTGAGGGTTGCACTGGTAACGCGGTTACGGCCATTTTCCTTGGAGGAGTAGAGAGCCTTGTCCGCACGTTCGAAGAGTCGCTTGGGATCTTCTCCTGCAACCATTTCAGCGATACCGAAGGAGCAAGTCACCTTCTGCTGCTTGATCAGCTCGGCGTTTTCGATAGCCATGCGGAGCTTTTCTGCCAGGAACTGGGCGTTCTGGATGGGAGTGTCGCCACACAAAACCACGAATTCCTCGCCACCCCAACGCACCAAGGCGTCGGTATTACGGATCTTGCCCTGGATAAGCTTGGTCAGATTAACCAGGACTTCGTCACCTACGTTGTGACCATAGGAATCGTTGATCTGCTTGAAGTGGTCGATATCCATAATCACGAAGGATACAGGGCTACCATTCTTGGAGAGGTTTTCCTGTTCGCGCAAAAGGATACTACTGAAGCCAGCTCGGTTCAGGCAGCCCGTAAGCGGGTCTTCCTTGCTAGAACGTTCGAACTCGCTCTTTTCGATTTCAAGAGCACGAAGGTTCTTTTCCAGTTCTTCACGCTTTTTCTTGTTGGCGTTACGTTCACGGCTGTAGTCGAAGAAACGGATAATCAAAATGATAAGGAAGGTGACAAACCACATGGCCACCAGGGCAGTAGTCAGTGTTTCCTTCGCAATCTTCTTACCCTTGAAGCAGAAGCCCTTGATTTCCAAGGTGCCGTAGCCCAAAGGAGCATTGGTACCCGTCTGGATTTCAATCAAAGGAACATTGCTCAAGTCCACATGGGCCTTATGAACGTTGACCTCGTTCTGTGCGACCCACCAGCTGGCAACACGGAATTCCTTGGGAACGAATACTGCCGGATAGGATTCTTCCAGCGGGAAGAATTCAATTTCGTTGAACTTAAGGGAGGATTCGTCGCCCGGGCGATAGATGGTGCTATCGTAGCCGCGCATGTAAAGACGGACCGTACCTTCGCCGCGGGGCTTTACCCACACGAAGATGCTATCGAACTTGGACAGGTTTCTACCGCGGGTCTTGCCGTCGCCAAGGAAAATCTTGACGCCCACGTAAGGATAGGCATAGCCTTCGCGAAGTTCGTAGTCCACAATGATAGAAGAATCGGTACGAGCAAGCTGAACTGCAGAGGAACCACCATCAGCGGAGTCGGTTTCTGCAATGACATAGGGATAGTCAGCCAAGTTCAGCTGTTCAACATTGTCCAAACCATTTTGATACGCAAACAGAGCGATGACAGTAATAGCCAAAAGCACGAAAATCAGGATGTTCATCCTGAACAGTGCGTAGAGTTTCTCAATAATCTTTGACATATTAGGCAGCTTGTAAATTTCTGTGTTTTTTTCAATATATAAAAATCTAATTCCATTAGCACATTTGCTAGGATATTTACCGGGACATCCACCTTCCCAATCTACCAATAATCGGCCTCATGGTGTTAGCCATATCGATTTGGGAATGTTCGCAAGGATGTCCATGAAGGGCGGTATTCTCCGTGGAGACCTCCACAAAGTCCAAATCCGTGAACCCATTTGCCTTTTCTGCGTCAAAAACGGCCTTTACGGTAGGGGTCAAGTCGTTGTTGGGCCAGATTCTCGTAGAAACCAGAAGGAACTTGACTCCCGGATGGGCACCGCGAAGCTTAGCCAGCAGTTCGTGATAGGCCTTCTTGAAAGCGGTCTTGTCCCCATAGGGAGGATTTCCCTGGAAATCGTTAATACCCAGAAAAACCACAATGACCTGGGGATGGAACTGGTTAAAGTCGTACTCCAGCTTGGCAGAGGCGATTCCCTGACCAAGATCTGCAGGAGCCTCTCCCGGAACAGTATACTGGTACAGGCGGGGAACCGGCCATTCGGGAACGATGTTGTCGTAATTGCGAACCACGCCGCGGCCACTAAAGGCGTTCACCTGAAAATCCGCCTTGTAGCTATCAGCCAACAGGAATGCAAAGCTCTTGGAGGCATTGGTCGCGATAAAGACATTTTCGTCGGGGTCACCAACCTGGCCTTCGACGCCGTAACCAACGGTAAAGGAGTCTCCGATAAATTCGATACGACGGCTAGATGGTTTTGGCGGAGCCTTGAACTCACCCTTGGAATCCAGGGAGATGTTGTAGACCTTTGCACCACCGGGATTGCTTTCGCTGACTTTAATCAAGCGGTAACTGTGAGCGTTACCATCACCGGCAACCTTGATCTTCTGCACAGAACGGGAGTCTGTAACAAACACGGCAATCTGTTTGCCATCCTGATCCACGCGCCAGCGGGCCTGGCCTTCCAAATCCAGTTCAAGTTCGCTAGCTACAGCGTTGAACTGCACCATTGCCGCCGGAGCACTGGTCCTGCTATAGGACTCCGTATGCTCCCAGCGTCCATTAAAGTAAAATCGCTCTGAACTCACACCCATCGAACCTGCCCCTCCAAAAGAAACAGAAGACATAATGGCAACAGCCATCACCGCCAATTGAAACACCCTTGTTCCTATCATGCCGGGAATAATAGCAAAGGATTTTGTTAATTTGCATTTTACAAAGGACTTTGTACATTAATAACATGGTTTTCAAGACGCTTCGTTCATTTGGACTAATTCCGATAGCTGCATACGGATTGCTGCTAGGGGTTTCGTCTTTTGCCGACGATCCGTCCAAGGATACCCGCAGCGAGAAAGCACCAATTGCAAACGCCTCCATGATAGATGCGCCAACCGTAAATGCGCCCGCACCAGGTTCCGAGGGGGACACCCTCACAAAAGAGGACGCCCGCATGGCGCTGCTTATATACAAACTCCTAGACAAAGAAGGCAAGTTTCGCAACCCGAACCTAAAACGGGGCGAAACCTTGTTCTACCAGAACTGCAGACCTTGCCACGGCGAAGACGGCCGCAGAATGAATCTGGGCTCATATGCAAAACCCGTGTACCTGGGGGAGCGCGCCCGGGAGGATCTGCCTACCTTCTGGTACCAGATGAACTTCGGGGACGACGGCCGCAACATGGAAGCCTACTACGATGAATTCACCGTAGATGAGATGGTGGACATCGCCGCCTACGCACAAACTTTTGAATGATTATATAACGCAAAGGGGCTCCCGCCCCTTTGAATCATTTATTCCCGATGACCTTGATTTCCTGGATAAAACTCAGGTCAAGGCTTTCCTTTTCGTCCTTGCCCTGCACCTGGATTTCAAGAGTCTGTGGAGACTTTGCCAACTTAAGTGCATGCACCACAAAAGCCATTTCCGTTTCCTTGGCACCACGCTTATTGGGGTCCTTGACCTTAGCACCCACCAAAGCATTTACAGTCTTTGCATAGCGAAGAACCTTAACCAAGTCAAAGGTAGCCAGTCTCTGATAGTTGCTGCTATACTTCGTTGAGTTCAGGGCAGTCTGCAAAGTATTTTCGTCAGCTTCATCCTTAAGGTCGTAGTCAGCACTCTTGGATTCCGGCCATACAGACACGAAGTCCTTGCGCCATTCTTCGGAAGGTGCAGCCTGGCGGTTGTTGGCCTTACGTTCCACATAGGGACAATAGCCAAAGCTTTCCAGAATTTCGAAGGCGCGATTTTCAAGTTCCGGCTTCAGGATAAAACCATAGCCCGGAATGAACTCCTCGGTAAGTTCCATGAACTGTGGGAAGCGAGAAAGATCCGCAAGCACCTTGCCATCTTCAATCTTCAGGAGACGGACAGTCTGAACCTTTGCACCGTAGTAAGAAGCATTCCATTCTTCAATGGAAGAAGCCACGTTTTCGGGCGGCTTGATCCAAGTCTTGAAATGTTCAATCTCAGATTCAGGAAGGGCGCACTTTAAACCGCGAACATAGGAGTCCTTGTCCAATGTAAAGCGCAGATACATTTCGTCATTTTCAACCTTGGCCAAGCAAGCCAATGCAAAAAGGACTCTGGGCGACGTACCCGTGGAGGCAATCAGTTCGTAGTTCGGAAGGCAAGAAATATTCTGGTCAGGGATGCTGGCAATAGCCTTGGACACCCACTCGGAGCCAGACTGAGAAAGGGCAACTGCAGCAACCTTACCATGATCCATCTGAAAGTCCACAAGACCCAGCAACCAAAGTTCGCGAAGAGGACGGGGCAGGTAATCCCACACAATGCTGCTGGACTTTTCCTGCAGTCTTGCAGTAGGATCCAAAACCCAAAGCAGGTAGCTTGCGTCAACAACACTCTTGGGATGAGCCAGTTCGCTTAATAACTGAGCGCAATGGGAACGATCGTTGCGGAAACGTTCCTTAAGCCACCAGGTAAGAATGTCCTGGTGCAAGCGGAATCCATTCTTGCGGATATAGTCCAAGGACTTTTCAGAAGGAACCAAATAGGAGTCTTCCAATTCCAGCCACGCGTTCGCAATCAAGAAATTGAAGATGATAGAAACTTCGTGTTCTGCAGCGCGTTCAGAAACTTGCTTTGCCGCTACAATAGCATCGGTGCAAATCTGGTAGCTGCGACGGTGAATCGTTCCGTTGGAATTGATCTTCAGTTCCTTGCGCATGGCATAGGAAAGGACCAGGCACAAGTGCCAATCCATAAGGTTCTGGTAGGAAACGAAACCTGTCTTATGATTCAGTTCCACTTCATTGTATTCAACAAAGCTGCCCATAAAATCAGCAAAGCCATAATACACCGCAGCATTGGCAGAGGAACTGCGCCACATCACATACTCGCGGCACATATTCAGCAAAAAGGACTGCAATTCGCGATTCTTACTTACGGGAATGGTCAAACGCAATTCATTGTAAGTCAGGCCACGAGATCCACTATGGTACACCAAGTTAAGGCAACGACGCTGCCACGGTTCCATCTTGGAGAAAAGATCCTTGACCCTTTCCTTGTTCGTATAAAAGGAAAGCACCTCAGATTGAATCAATGCGTTATTAAGCAGGCCCTTATGCCCAAAAGCCTTCGCATGAGCAGCGCGAAGGAGGGATTTGGACATTCCATCAAAAAACGTATTTAAATTGAACATTTAGCTCCCTGAATAGGGTGCCAAATGTAGTAAAATTCAGCGTCACGTATGGCTAGGACTTGAGAAACTCCGCAATGTCCGTGGAGGAATTTGCAACACGCTGTTTCATATTCCAAATTCTGGAAAAGGTTTTGCCATAGTGTTCAAGCACAACACGATTGTCCAAAATAAGAACCTTGCCGGAATCCTCTTCGGAACGCAGCAATCGACCCAAGCCCTGACGCAATTCCATGTAGGCTTCGGGCACAAAGTAGTCCTTGAAAGAATTCTTGCCCTCGTTCTTCATCTTGGCGGTAATGCCTGCGACAAGCGGGTCCATAGGATTAGGGAACGGAAGCTTGGGAATCACCAAGAGTTTCAATGCATCACCCGGAAAATCTACGCCTTCCCAAAGGGTCTGGCAACCCAGCAGGCAGGCTCCGCGTTCGCGGCGGAACATGGCCACGAGACCATCCAAAGCCCCATCCACATGCTGACACAGCAAAAGCTTATTCTTCTGAGCAAAGATAGGAGCCAGTGCCGCCTGGGCCTTCATCATGGCGGAAATGCTGGTGAACAGTACCATGGTGTTTTCATCCACCTCTGGCAATATTTCGCACAAAGTAGCGTTTACAGCGTCGTTGTATTCCGCGGTTGACGGCTTGGGCAAATGCTTGGCAACCATCACAGACTGACGTTCATCCTTATTGGAGGAGTCAACGTACACGCGAACAAAAGGTTTCTTCTTTTCGTCCAAGCCATCCATACCCATCTTCTGCACGTAGTAATCCAGTTCACCCTGAATTGCCAAAGTTGCAGAGGTAAAGGTGGCGGACTTAATCCAGGGATAGAACTTCTGCCTAAGAATCGCACTGGAGTTCAGCGGATAGGCGTGCAGCTTGATCGTGTGAGGATTGAAAGGTTCTTCCATAAAGAACACCCAGTCCTCGCGGCCGGCCTTAGTCACGAATTCAAAGTCAGAAACAAATCTTGAAATTTCAGTCATGCGGCCGTTCAAGTTACTGAGAAGACCCTGAACCGTTTCGTTCTGCTTTTCTGCGGAAAGCTTTACCGCAAGTGCATCAGCCACCTTCTGTGCCGTTGCGTACTGATCCAGGAATCCGCTAGGATCAGAATCGTACTCCGCCATAATTCCAGAGGAATAGATAAAGCCGTTCTTGGAATTCTTCTGCTTCGTCAGCTTCTTGCCAATCTTCATAAAGAATCGATGCAAAGACTTTTCCAGTTCGGCCAAAGCATCGGTCAGGTTGGCGCAAGCTTCAAGAACCTCGGTATTTTCCACAGGCACCGATGCAGCAATTTCTGCAATCAAGCCATCCTGCCTTGTGCGGGAAGGAATCATGGTCTTGATGGAATTACGGAGGCTAAAGAAAGAAACGGTTCTGCCCAGAGACTGGTTGCTAATTTCCGGCAGACGATGTGCTTCATCAAAGACGATGTGCTCGTAAAGAGGGAGCAATGCAAAGTCCAGGGCCATGTCCGCAAAGAACAGCGAATGGTTGATCAAGAGCATGTTGGAATTCATGGCTCTACGCTTTGCAGCCAAGGCCGGGCACTTATTGTAATTGGGGCACTTGTCGCCGAGGCAGGACTTTGCGGAACTAGCCATCTTGGACCAAAGCACACGATTGCGGCCCTGGCTAAAGGAAGAACTTTCGTTCACATCACCGGAGGTAGTCGTGTACACCCAGGGAATAATGGCCATAAAGGAATCCCTTTCTTCCGGCAGCAAAAGCTTTTCCGGTGCGTTCAGCATTTCCTCGAACTTGCGCAGGCAAAGATAATTTTCACGGCCCTTCAGTACAGCGGGCTTAAGCATACCCTTGTACAAATCCGCAATCATGGGAATATCATGATTCCAAAGCTGTTCCTGTAGGGCTCTCGTTGCGGTACTGATAACAACTCGTTCACCAGACACGGCCTTGTTGGCCGCAGAAATCAAGTAAGCCAAGGACTTTCCAGAACCTGTAGGCGCTTCAAGAACACAAAGGCCACCCTTGTGCATATTGCGTTCCACGACAGACGCAAAGTCCTGCTGGTTGTGGCGATACTTGAAGTTTTCAATCTTGCTTGCAAGCAGGCCTCCCTCCTTAAAGTATTCGGAAACACGAGGCGTCCTACCCTTCTCCGGAACATCTTCCAGAGGAACCACCGGCAGCTTGTACTCCGGCATGGTGGAAGCATCATCTCCTGCGGGCCAAACCATAGACCAGCTAGAGCCAACAGCAATGCGGGAAAGAGCCTTCAACAACCACGGATCCGCACTCTGGATCTTTTCAAGGCACATCACAAAAAGACGTCCACAAGCATCCGCGTCAGGCAAAGCGCGGTGAGCGCGACTGCGAGGAATATTCAGTTCCTGCACCAAGGTATCCAAACGATGGTTGGGAATATTCTGGTAGGCAATTCTAGACACCGTCAGGGAGTCCCATACCGGATGGTTGTCAAAGCTAACGCCAACCTTTTCAAAGGACTGCTTCAAAAACTTGGAATCAAAATTTGCATTGTGAGCAACAATGGGCAAGTCGCCAATAAAAGAGAAAATCTTTCCAGCCACGGCGGCAAAGGATTCAGCATTTTCCAAATCGTTCTTATAAATGCCTGTAAGGTTTTCAATAAAAGGACGGAGCTGAGCAGAGGTTGGCTTTACCAAATAATCCACCGATTCCCCCGGGACGCCGTCATCAAAACGGACCAGGGCAACCTCGATAATTTCATCCTTTTCGAAATCAAGGCCTGTGGTTTCTAAGTCAATAGCCACAAAAGAGGGAATCTTACTCATTATCATATCCTTTATTTTCTCGCGACAAGCTTGACCATTAAAATGCTAACGCAAAATTGGAACTACCGGAACCAACTTGTCCAAATAATTGTCTCCGTTCCCCAATTTCAATGTATCGCCAATCGCTCTCCAAGCAGAGCCATAACGGAATGGATTTACAGAACCACCATCCGGAATCAGCTTTCCTTCTTCCGGGAAATAGTAGTCCATAAAATAATTCCCTTCCATCAGGTCCTTAAATTGGAACTCGCCAGAATTTCCACACTTCTCCACATAGTAACTATTGCTAGTGGCCGAGCGGAGACGAACAATTGTTGCCGCATTGGAGCCGGGAATCACACCACTAAAGGTCGCAAGTTTCAACTTGCCCACCATTTCAAACTTTTTTAAAGTCTTGTACTTCAGTTCAATTACCGTATCGCGAACGCCGTTACTATCGGCAGCGGCCAGCGTGGTGTCCTTGTAACCTCGCAGCAATTCAACAGTTGCATCCGTAGGCCATGGAGCTGGTTTCTCCACAACAAAGCGGACAGGATCCAACTGCTTTACGAAAACTTCTGCGGTGTCCTTGCTAATGACCGTAAAGAAACGATCTTCAAGAGAATCGATCTTAGGCTTGTTGAACAGAACAAGGACAGAATCATCCGGAAAAACAGCGCCGGCCTTTGAAATGGACTTGGCAGAGGAAATGGCTGCAGGCAAAGTATCCCCTTCCATTTTTTTCCATTCCCATTCCACTTCGTTACGAGAAGTGTCCAGCTGGCGATACAAGGAATCCCTACCCTGGCTACAAATGAACTTGTAGAGCTGTTCACTCTTCGGGGCTTCTTCAAAATAGAACTGCGGCTTGTTGCTGCTGGAGCCTCGGTAAACAAGATTCGGGTAGATTTTTTCCTTATCCGGAGAAACCAGGTAGCAGTTATTGGTATCCGCAAAGGCGGAATCAAAGTACACGTTGCGGGTGAAAGACGCTTCCAGGACATTCGCAAAAGGCTGGGTCACAGCTTCCAATTCCAGATGGGATGTGTCCATGTCCGCAATGGCCAACCACAAGGTGTCCGAACTCTCTTCGGTCAAAACAAGATCCTGAGTCCAGATACCCACCTGCTCCGTTGCCAGTTCAATCTTCTGGTTTCCGTTTCCATCCACAAAGGCGACCACGCGGTAGCGGCCAGGTTTCAGGCCCGTCAAGGTAAACTCGCCAGCGCTATCGGCACGGGTCAAATACAGAGGTGGCTCCTTCAACAGCATGGGCAAGGAGTCCAACGCCTTGGTTGCCGTATCGCGATACTTGTCAAGATACTTGCGGGCTTCGCGTTCCGCACCCATCAAGAACAGACCCACACTAGGATACTGCTTTTTGCTAGCCATCGTTTCGTTCACAAGAACGCGGCCAGACAAAGTCAGGGAATCAATTACCGCACCCGTAGAGAATACAACCTGGAACGGCTTCGACAAAGCGTTGCCACGAAGGTCCTTGATGCCGCCTGCAAAAGTAACCGTATAGGTCGTTCCCGTATCCAGTTCCGCACGGGATGTCAATACCAAAGACTTTCCGCTCACTTCAAAGCGAAGCTTCTTCTCGATAGGCGGAGAAATCGATACAGCGCTTCTAGGAATAGACGCATTAATCCATTCGTCAAATTCCAGTTTCACCAAAAGTTCATTGGGATGGTTCGTCGTGTTCGGCGCAGGGTACACCGCAGCAACGCGAGGAGGCAATTTGTCCTCGGGCCCTCCGCTGGGCGCAACCTGGGTTGCGCAAGCCGCCAGCAGCAAACCGCCAGCCAGTGCACTTATGAACGACCTAATACCCATACTAAATCAGGGGAATCACCTTACCCAAGCGAGTCCAACGAATTCTAAAGGGCAAGCGCCACCAGGTAAAGGGATTACCCAGCTTAAAGGCACCGTCCTCGTTTTCAAAGGAGAAGTAAATCACTAAAGCCTTAGCCTTGATGTTACGCTGGGAAACAAAACCCCAGTAGCGGCTGTCGGCAGAATTGTCGCGATTGTCACCCATCATAAAGTACTGGGGAGTCTTTACCACGTAGTAATCCATGGGCTTTCCACCCAGAGACAACTTACGGCGAATTTCAAACTTCGGAGCAGTAGCTTCTTCAGAATCATCCTGAGTTCGGTTCAGCATGGCTACGTTTCCTTCAAGATCTTGCAACAAGGATCCCTCAAAACCGATGTAGCTCACCTGGCGAGTCATACCGCCCTTTGCATGAGGATCCAGCATAGGCAAGTAGGCCATGCGGGACAATTCCTTGAAGAACGCAAAAGACATTACACCAGAAATCGTATCACCTTGCACAAGACGATGCTGAACAACTTGACGATTGCGACGGAACAGTTCATTCATAGCAAGGCCACGGTCGTTCTCCACCGGCATCTTGAAATCTTCGAAGTCGTAGTTGTTGGTTTCAACGCCATCCTTCCACAGGGTCAAATCCAGTTCCACAGCTTCATCCGGATTTTCCTGGGCAACGATAGAGCGGAGCCACCAGAGCTGTTCCAGAGAAACGGAGTCCACATAAATGGTATCGCCCACAGAGGGTACCACGAAAGTCTTTCGTTCATCGCGAGGAGAAAGGGTCCTGCCAGCAGCAGTCCACTTGCCATGTCCCGGCAAAACCTCCTGACGAACGCCATTCACATAAAGGCGGCCCTGATGAACAGCAAGGGTATCTCCGCTCACGCCGACGCAGCGCTTGATGTAATCCTTAGGACCATCGGCATAATGAACCAAATGAGGCTGGCCCTCTTCGGGATTGTGATCCCAGTAGAAGTTGCCAAACATCAAGGCATTAAAAAGATGGGTGTAGCGTTCCGGATCACCATCGGGATATTCCGGTTCACCAGGATAACGGAAAATCACCACGTCTCCAACGGCAGGATCCGTAAAGCCCGGGAACTTCTTATTGCTAAAGGGAATGGGAGATCCATAGGTAAACTTAAGACCCAGCAAAAAGTCACCAGTCTTCAGGGAATCTTCCATAGAACCACTAGGAATCTGGAAAGCCTGAATCACATACTGGATAACAATAAGTGCCAAGAACACCGGCACGACAATTTCACGGAGCAAGCCCTTAAAAAACTTCTTCCCGGAAAATTTCTTCTTTTCGGAATCCATCAATTCACCACTCGATTAAAGGTTACGGAATTTCTTAATTACGCTACGGCTCACCTGGAGCTGAGTTGCGTTCTTGTCTTTTAGGATCATCACCATCTTGCCCTGTTCTGTCTTGCGGCATTCGGCAATGTAGTCAATGGCAACAATATGAGAACGATGGACCTTCACAAAGTTGCGGGGATCCAACTTTTTCTCCAATTCAATAAGCGGAGTATCAATCACGTAGCGGCCATCAATTGCATAGACCGTTGTATACTTTTCCTCGCTCTGGAATCGAATCACTTCGTCAAGATTCAAAAAGACAATACGGTCACCAATCTTGATCTGCAAACGTTGAATGTAGGAGTCGCTCCTGTTCACCAGTTCGCGCAGCTTATCCCAGTCAAAATCTTGAGGTAAAGTAGGTTCGGCTTCAGGGCCTGGCAAGCGACGACGAACCTTTTCAATGGCGGCGGCCAAACGTTCCTGTTCCACCGGCTTCAAAAGATAATCCACCGTATCTTCCTCGAAAGCCTTCACGGCAAAATTATCATAGGCTGTGGTGAACACAACCAGGGGAACCTCTTCCTTGCTCAAGCCATGGAGTACATCAAACCCATCCATGTCCGGCATCTGGATATCCAGAAAAACCACGTCCGGCATCAATTCACGAATTTGCTGGATGGCGGCAGCACCAGAACCAGCTTCACCAAGAATCTCAACTTCAGACGAAAACTCTTCCAGCAAAATGCGCATGCGCTTTCTGGCCAGAGGTTCATCATCAACAATCAGTACGGAAAAAGACACTACTTCTCCTGGACGTTTTCAGGTTTCGCTTTCTGGTCCTTTTTGCTTGTTACCGGAGCCTTGAAAATTCGGATAAGATCCATGCGCAAGCCATTGGCATCCTCATAAATCGATCCAGAACTTGTCAAGTAAGACAGGTTACCTACGCCATCACGCTTATAATTCCAATGGATGGTATTATCGGACAGGGAAACCTTTACAATGCCATCAGCATAGAGGTATGTTCCACGAAGGGTATCCGTCACCACAGAATCCCTAATTTTGGTTTGTGCAACGACCACAGTGCTATCTTCGTTCAAGTTCATGCGAATCATTCTTGTGTCGCAATCGTCGCAAGGCATACGGCCAGAGTAAAGACCAGGAAGTTCCTTAGGAAATTCAACGGGAGGAAGATCCTGGAGCTTTTCCTGCTTCTTCTCTTCGGAGCAGGCAGAGCCAAACATTGCCACTAAGGCAAGAGGAGCAAAAACCTTAAGGAAAGATAAAATCTTAGAATTCTTCATAATGCATAATTTAACAATTTGCAAATGAAGAAAAAACGAAACTCAATTAAAATCCGACAGA
Source organism: Fibrobacter sp. (assembly GCA_024398995.1). GTDB lineage: Bacteria > Fibrobacterota > Fibrobacteria > Fibrobacterales > Fibrobacteraceae > Fibrobacter. The sequence continues at coordinate 77,751 of JAKSIE010000001.1, read as the reverse complement.
ATGAACGATTCTAAAGCCGATCATCTGAGTACGTGCGGTAGGTACTTTCTTGTCACGTTCTGCAGACGCCATGGCCTTCGCTACATCGGACCAACCACCGCCACGAACAATCTTATAATCACCATCGATCATTCCGGTATAATTGGCCACATTCTTCGTCGGATAGGATCCGTACCAATCGTTGGTCCATTCTGCCACATTTCCGCCCATATCATAGAGGCCAAAGTCATTAGGAAGGTAGCCGGCCACCTTTACAGGGCCCTTAGTTTGTCCATAATAAGCATACTTAGAAGCCACGGCGACATCCCAGTAGTAAGTGGTTGACGTACCCGCACGAGCAGCGACTTCCCATTCCGTTTCCGTAGGCAAGCGAACAGATTCGACACTGTAATCAATGGTAAGATTTTTCAGAACCTGAGAAGCGCCCTCACCGTCATAAATGTAAGCCGTATCCAGGCCAGCCATCTTGGCAAAGGCATTGCAGAACAGCACTGCGTCATACCAGCTCACATTGGCAACAGCGATGCTATCCCCGGTCTTGTCCATTGCGGGAACCTCTCCCATCACCTTCTTATAAAGAACTTGAGTTACCTCGGTCGTTGAAATCTCAAAAGCATTGGTGGAGAATGTTACACCGCGGTTCAACTTTGCCGCTGGAATTTTCGCAAAGGCTATCAAGGAATCCAAGCCCTCATCGTCAACGATTTCTGAAGGTTCTTTAGCCCCGCTGGAACTAGACACATCTTTTACGCTGCTGGAGGACTTCGGAGTAACCGTACCCGGTTGGAGTTCAACGGGATCGCCATCGGCAATAGAAGTACAACCGGCCATAAGGCCAGCCCCGGCAAGGGCAATCATCAACGCAATAAAATTACGCTTCAACATATTCATTAGCGAATCAAACCGAAACGATAAAGTTTTTGTTTTTTCTTGCCATCTGCAAACTTCACTTGCAAACGAGCCGTGTACACGTCAGAACCCAAGGCGGACAAATCCAGGTGTTCAATTCTATTGCGACCACGAACCACATCGGATATGGTAGTCTTGTAAACGCAAAGTCCCGTAACGTCATAAACTTCGAAGGTTGCGGACTGAGCATCGGCCCCAATTTCAAACTGAGCCTTGGCCTTGCCGCCACGCACCGGGTTGGGGAACATAAAGAATTCCGTAATCGTATTTTCAGACTTAACGGATTCAACATCCTTCAGCTCGCTAGCATCAAACCAGCCCGTACGTTCATTGCCGCCAGCCGGAAGAGTCCAAGCCAAAGCGGATTCAGAAGCGTCAGACTTCGCCTTCTGCAAACGGAATGCAGAGAGGGAATTTCTGTGAATTGCATAAATTTCTGGACCATTGGACTTGGTATCAGCAACCGCATTGGTCACGAAAATGCTCATAGGCACAAGCTCCGGCACAGAGTCCACATCCACGTGACTGCCCGCTGCAATAGGGAAACCGTTCTTTTTAATCTGGGCACCCTTGCTGTCAAAAGCATACACAAGGCCATCATTGCTGGGTACAAGAATTTCAGGAACATTGTCGCCAGTCACGTCAACAACCAGGGGGTCGCTGTAGAACGCGTAGATCGGAGATCCGCGACTAATCACAATGGGGAAATTCTTCAGGGGCAGACCGAAGCGATCCAAGGCGTAAATCAAGTTGTCACCCAGGAACACCACTTCAGGATATCCGTCATCGTTAATATCACCAACGGCAACGCCAGAAGTTTCATCCTTAAGGCCGCTGGTACCTGTGGCACCACGCTTGTAATTCTTCAAGTTCCAAAGAGACTTCAGGTCATCTTCTTCACCTGCAAGAGTCTTGGTGAAAACAGAACCGCGGCTACCCACAAAGACAACTTCTTCGGAGCCGTCCCTATCCATATCGACACAAGCCATCTTGAACACCGGATCAGCGGCAGAAGACCTCTGCACCAGAACCTTCTTGGCCATATCGGCAACAGGGCGTACCATCCAGTGGCCAGATTCACCCACAGTTACAATTCTTGCATTATCGCCCTTACCGCAAATTGCCATATCCGTCGGCTTAAACTTATCAAGGGTACCCTTTTCCAGTTCTTTAGCAAAGACGATAGAATCCGCGGTCCAGACAAAGTCATCGGACTTGTTCACCCGAGCGGACTTCAAAGCGGTCTTGGTTGCAACCCACACCTTTTCATCAAAGTACACTGGACCCACCAAGGCGTTGGACAACTTCAATTCCTGCTTTTGAGCAACACCCCCAAGGAACGAGGTACGAACAAGGGCGTTCTTGTGCAAACTATAGACAGACTTACCTTCGGAAGCCATGCCAACCAGCGGACCATCACTTTCGCCAACGCGATAAAGAGGAACATCCACAGAGGAATCCTTAAGAGTCAAAACCTTCTGGGACACCACCGTATCTTCGGGAAGCAAGGGCTCACCCAAAGCAGAGAAAGCCTGCAGGGAGCCATCTTCTGCGCCAATAACAATAGCCTTTTCGCCTTCGTTTTCAGGATCCGCGATAAACACGGCGCCGCGAACAGCAGAAACCAGGCCTACGTTGCGGGGGAACTTGGAATTCTTGAGGCTGCCATCGTCAATGCTGATCTTCACCGTAATAATGGGTGCGGCAAAGTTGATGACGCTATCACCCATAAAGGCGTTGGAGGTCTTTTCGATGCGGGCATCCTCAGGAACAGAAACCGTAATCTTGATGCCCGTATAACCACCCTGAGTGGTCATGGTATTGGCATAACCTGTAGGCTCGATGGTCTTTACCGTATCAAACGACTGCTTTGATGTAGAATCAGGCACGCGCAAATGGGGTAACAGATCTGTACCGGAACCGTAATCGTAGGTGTCTTCGCCCAAGGCATTCTTGAAGGTCTTTCCAATACTGAGCACACCATCAGATTCCACCATGGCAATACCGAACTGATGGTCCCTAAAGTCGTCGCCACCCCAGAAGTTTGCAATGCCGTATTCCAAGGTTTCGCGAAGGAACCATTCATTTACCTTCCAAGTAACGATACCGCTGGCAGGCAGGCCTGCGTCATAGGAACTTACGTCAAGGACCACGCCACCAATCTTATTTGCAGAGCACTTCTTCTTAACACAGAGTGTATCTTCGAAAATCGTACCCACGCTATCCACGGTAAAGGTGCTGATGGTCGTATCCATCTCTTCGACACCCTCGTCTGTGGTTACGCTAACCATGCCGTCATCATCCCAGGAACGCTGCCTATTTTCAATCAGCAAGTATTCCGTTGCATTCAGGGGAACCTTCAGGATTTCGGTACAGATATTCTTGCCCGAATAGGTAGCACACTTACCAGAACCAGCCGCAGCAATGTCTATGGTGATTTCCTTGCCAGCCACAGGTCTTGCCTCAACAACGGAGCTCCAACCCATGTAGGCTCTATCCCAGGCTGCAGGCAGCGACGGCAAGAAACCGTTACCGGCATTATAGCCCGCAAAGTCCATCATATCGTAATAGCCCAGGCGAGAGATGCCCTTCACCACATCATAGGTATTGGGCAATCCTAATTCGCGAGCAATCTGATTTACGATAATACCGTTAATGCCCCAGTTCAAACCATCTTGAGAAGCGGTTTCGCTGGTAATCATAATAGAGTGCAAGGTGTCAATTGCAGAACCCTTCAGCACAATGCCGCTACCCTTCGTATAAATAGAATCCTTGCCCTTGGAATCCTTCAGGGTATCATTAACCGTAGAAATATTTTCCAAGGTGTCCGGCAAATACTCCCAGGCGGATTGATCGATGTAGACATCCATAAAGTCACCCGGGGTATCTGCACCCTTGGTGCCCATGCTACCGCCATCCACAAGGCGGCTTGCACCAGCATGGATAATCATGAAGGCGCGCTTGGTATTGGAGCTTTCCGGCAGAGGAATGCGGAAGGGCGACTCACCCATGTTTCGAGCGGTGTCCGCAGCCATCACGGCATCGTACACAAACTTCAGATAATCGCGGCTACGAGCTTCATCAAACTCTGCGGTCTTTTCACCCTTCTGCTTGCTGGTACGATTGTAGTCAATCATAGGCGTCTTTAGAGTGTAAGCCGTGCCTTCCAGCGGAAAAATACGGGACTTGATTACAAGCTGGCCGTTACTTGCCGCATTGAAATAGTTGTTAGCAAATTCAAAATGCTTTTTCCAGTAATGGGTGCTGCCACGCATACCCGAGGGATCCAGTCTATAGGAATGCTCCTTATCAGAGCCGAAGGTGCCGTCACCCGTCGTCAAGGAATTGTCCTTAGTCGATTCCTTAGCAAACTGAACACGAATAGCATAAACTTCCAAGGTATCTGCGCCATAGGAATATACGCCGGCCAATGCCAGCATCACAAAAGCAAACAAGGTCTTGGAAAATATCTTCATACTTCCTCAATCTACAAAATCAATCTTCCAGCAGGGAATAGCTGCTGGGAACTTTTAGGCGCCAAGTGCCCAAACTGAAGGATTTATTGCGGGTTACCTTCTTAATTTTGATTTCCAGATAGTTCTGACCATCCCGCTGGAAAATAATCTTGGCCGGAGTCATCACCCCTTCAAAGGTTCTGTACTCCAAAAATTGCAAAGTCTCGGGTTTTCCGTCGCGGCCCATTCTAGAGAGCCATTCCACGGTGGAATCCTTCTTGGCAAAAGAGAAAGCCCTGCCCGTTTTTTCCCTGGCGTAGAACACCTGGTCACGTTCCTCTTCAATTTCGAATTTTTCAGGCAGCAATTTGCCGTCAAAGAGGTTCGCCACCTGATGGATATGGACCAAGGGAAGAGACATATTGGACAAAAGGCCCACCATGTAGCCATTTCCCTTCATGTAGAGCTTTTCCGTAGGGAAAACCATGGTCCAGCCTTCTTCAGTCCAGAGCATTGAGGCTACCCCAATGCCCATAGGGCCCGTCAATTCCATACGGTAACGTTTACCTGGAACAGAGAAAAGTACTGCATCCAGAGATTGAGTTTTGCCATCCTTTTCGGTCAGAGCCAAAACGAATTTCGCTCTAAGGCTATCGCGAGGAATTTCAACCTCTGCCGAAGCGGACGGGGTATTCACCAACTCCGCTTTCTTACCGCCAGCGCAACCTGCAAGCATTGCCAGCGCAACAAGCATCAAGAATAGAACACTTCTGCGCATCCACTACCCCGCTATTTCTTAGCACCCTTCAAGAATCGGAGCGCTGCAGGATTCTTGGGCCACATCTTGATCAATTTCTTGTAAGAAGCTGTTGCCTCCACCTTCATACCCAGGGCCTCCTGGATAGCGGCAAGATGTTCCCAATAGACATGATCTTCTTGAATCTGAGAACCCTTGATCAGTTGCATGGTTGCAAGCGCTTCCGCAAACTGTCCCTTGCGATAAAGACCCCAGGCCTTTGAATCCAAGTAGGCGTCAGAAGGTTCCGGATCTGTTTCTTCTGCGATTGCCTGCAGGACCATATTGTATCCGCGTTCCACTTCCTCAGGAGAACGATTCAAGTCAATCAGGGTATAGCCGTAATAGTTCAACGCCTCGGGCCTGTCCACGCCCTTGCTACGGTTGGAATCCAGCAAGATTTCGAACTGCGCAAAGGATTCGTCATGACGTCCAAGACGTTCCATGTTAATGGCTCGCAGCATACGTAAGGTCACATCCGTAGAGTCTACGTTCAGCAAATGGTCGTAGAGAGCCTGAGCCTTAGTTCTCAATTCCCTGGCAGAATTCAGCTTCACAGAATCACCCGGATTCTTCTGGCAAATTTCCGTAGCCTGGCCTGCAAGAATTCGTGCATAGACGGTTCTGAACTTAAGCCTGTTTTCTTCTACGTCCATAGTCATCTTATAAAGAGACGCAGAATCCGCGATACCCGCCATAGGAGTCCACTTATCCCAAACTGCGATCAAGGAATCTAGCATCTTGTATGCCTTGTCGTACATCTTGGCAGTGCCATACATCATGGCGAGCATAACCTTGTCACCACCCATTGCAGCGGAGTCCGCCTTTTCCGCATAACGGACAGCATCCTTCATCTTGTTTTCTTTCAAGGCGATACTGGACAAAGCATGATAAGCGTTGGTCACATAAATCGGCTGGTCCTTGATTTGATCTGCAGCCTGCTGCAAGTGAACCTTAGCGCTGTCGATGTTTCCATTAATATTTTCGTAATGTCCCAGGAAGTTGGTCAACATGGGAGTGCGAACACCGTCTTCGTAGTACTTCTTCTGAAGCATGGCATAAGCCGCCGGGCGGTCCTTTTCAGCGAGCTTTGTCATGAGCATGACAATCATGGATTCATCTTCGCTGGTGGATTCAGTCAACGTATCCACGATAGCTTTCGCCTCTCCAAAGCGCCTCTGGAAAAGAAGACCCTGCACCATCTGGGTCAACATTTTCTTGTCGCCATTAACTTCGTGGGCCCTGCCGAAAAGCTCAATGACCGCAGAATCCTTGCCCTGTTCCAGCAATAAGCCGAGCTGCCTCTGGAACAGAGACGGAATATAGTTCACCTGAGGAAGCAACAAGTCATAAATGCGGACAAGTTCCTTGGTATCCTTCACCGCTTCAAGAAAAAGACTGTAGTCGTAAAGCAACGGCATGTCCTGATAGCGAGCAGAATCCAGAGCCGCATTAAAATACTTACGGGAAGAATCTGCGATGCCAGCCTTCACATACAGGTGTGCCAACAAACCTAACTGAGACGAAGTAATTTTTCCCTTCAGTTTCTGACCGCGGACAGCCTGCACCAAAGCAAGAGAATCAGCGCCCTGGCCGGCCAAGATTTCAGCCATCTTAAAAGTCAAAAATCGGCTATAGGGATCAGACTCTGCAGCACGCTGCCAGAACATCTTGGCCAACGAGGATTCTCCACGGAGTTCCAAGGCCATGGCGTGCATAAAGGATTCGTGGGCAGCATCAAGATTCTGAGGCAGCGGCGCCTCGGCCTGCTTTGCAGTCATCTGCTCCATTTTCTTCATGACGGCATCCGCAATCACTGCAGAATCCGCAGAAGTCAGCATAGCATCCTTTTTCTTTGCAGGATTGGAACTACAGGCGCTGAGGAACAACGCTGCAACTACAACAACCAGCGAAAAAAGACGAAATATTTTCAATAGAATTACTCTACGATAACAAAGTTGATCTTAGTATCCGGCGGGAGATAGTCACCGTGCTTGGGACTCGTTTCAATCACGGCGCCCGGAACAGGATTTTCCATTTCTTCCGGAGCCTTTCTGCGCTTAATCTTACCCACGGTAAAGCCAAGAACTTCCAGCTTCGGATAAACATTGTCAATCTGCTCGCCAGTAAAGTCCGGGAGCAAGGTTCTGCCGGTAGTCACACCAGCAGAGATAACCACCTTGACAGTATCGCCTACACGAACCTTTTCGCCTGCCATAGGAATGGTGCGAATCACCACGCCGCGAGGAATGCTCTTGTGAGCGCCCTTCACGATTTCACCCTGAACAAGACCTGCGCGAGTCAAAGAAATATTTGCCTGCTTCTGGCTCTTACCGCGAAGTTCCGGAATTTCAACCTGACGAAGGCCAAGGCTACGGGTCAGTTTTACCGTACGGCCAAGCTTTGCCTCGCGACCTGCAGCCGGCATCTGAACAAGAACCTTGCCGGAATCGATGGTAGCGTTATAACGGCCTTCTTCAAGCCATTCATACTTGAAGCCCGCTTCCTTCAAAGTGGATTCTGCAACTTCCTGAGACATGCCTTCCAAGTTGGGCACTTCACCGGTACTGGTAAATGCGCCAGCGAAAATAGGCATCAAAAGTTTATCTACAGCCAGGGCCAAAACCACAAGCACAACAATCCACAAAAGAAACGCCTTCAAGAAGGCGCTCTTACGGAACTTGTTAAAAAGAACCTTTACTTTGTTCATAATTACGATTAGCCCTTGGAGGCTTTTTCCTGGAGGACGTTTTCATCGAAGATGACGATGTCCTTACCGGTCATGGCAATGGCGTTAGCCTTCACCAGCATGGAGCAGATACGGCTGACGGTTTCGCGGGTAGTACCGGACATGTCAGCCAGCTGCTGCTGGGTCGGACGGTTGTGGATGACCACCACCATCTTTCCGTTATCTGTATGGATGCGAACGCCACGTTCTTCCATCAAGTTCAGAAGGGTACCAGCCACACGACCGCTTACGGACATGGTGGACAAGGAACCGATCTGCTTGTTTGCCTTACGGAGGCGCTTGCTCATTTCGCTAAGCAGGGCCATGGCGATTTCCGGAGTCTGGCGGATCAACTGCAAGAAAGACTCACGATGAATGATCATCATCTGAGCGTCAGTCACAGTACGAACGGAGGCGGACCTGGGTTCGCCGTCGATCAAGCTCATTTCACCGAAAAAGTCACCACGTTCCAAGAAGGAAAGGATTGTTTCGCGACCGTCCACACCGGTCATATAAACCTGCACGGAGCCGGAGGCAATGAGATACAGAGCCTGCATCGAGTCATCACCTTCGAGCACTACGGTTTCATCGCGATTGAAGTCCTGGACAACAACCAAATTAGCCAGCATAGCCAGCTGTTCTTCATTCAGTTCAGAAAAGAGTTCTACACCCTTCAATAAGCCAACGACGTTATTATCCATGTGTCCTTTCCCTCTAAGTTAATTAGTCCATGTCAACAATGATGCTCTGATCGCGCTTTGCGCCGATAGAGATCATGCCAATCTTAACACCAACAAGTTCTGCCATGCGGTCCAGATACTTGCGAGCGTTTTCCGGAAGATCCTCGATCTTACGGCACTTGGTGGTATCGCACTTCCAGCCCGGCATGTCTTCGTAAACCGGCACGCAACGGCCGACCTTGGACAGCTGGTTCGGGAACACTTCAATCTTTTCGCCATCGCATTCGTAGTGAGTGCAGATCTTGATAGTGTCGAAAGTATCCAAAACGTCCAGCTTGGTGATAGCCAAGTGAGTGAGGCCGTTCACGATAGCAGCCTTACGGACAACCGGAGCGTCGAACCAACCGCAGCGACGGTTACGACCGGTGGTTGCACCATATTCGTTACCAATCTTACGGAGGGTGTCGCCCATTTCGTCCAAAAGTTCAGTAGGGAACGGACCGTTACCAACGCGAGTGGTATAAGCCTTAACAACGCCAACAACCTGGTCGATAGCGGTGGGGCCAACGCCTGCGCCGCAGCTTGCATAACCTGCAACAGTGTTGCTGGAGGTCACGTACGGATAGGTACCCTGGTCCACGTCAAGGATGGTGCCCTGCGCACCTTCGAACACAAGCTTCTTGCCTTCCTTAACAGCCTTGAACAAGAGAGCGCTAGTATCGCAAACGAAGGGCTTGATCTTCTGACCCAGTTCCAGATAATCCTTGATCACCACTTCCGGATCGATTTCGGGAACATCGTACATCACCTTGAATTCTTCGTTATGAACCTTGGCCATAGCTTCGACGCGGGGGCGCAGTTCACGTTCGTCCATGAGGTCGCCAACGCGAACACCGATACGGTTCACCTTGTCACTATAGCAAGGACCGATGCCGCGGCCGGTAGTACCGATAGCAGCCTTGCCAGCCTTCTTTTCCTTAGCCTTGTCCAGAGCGGAGTGGTACGGCAGCACCACCTGAGCATTGTCAGCAATGAACAGGTGACCTTCCGGATTAATGCCCTTAGTGTGGAGATCAGCAATTTCAGCGAGAGTCTGGATCGGATCCAGAACAACGCCGTTACCGATAACACAAATCTTGTCGTCATGCATAATGCCAGACGGAATCAGGTGGAACACGAACTTCTTGTCACCTACTTCCACAGTGTGGCCAGCGTTAGCACCGCCCTGGAAACGCACAACGATATTTGCGTCCAGAGTCAAAAAGTCAACAACCTTGGCCTTACCTTCGTCACCCCACTGGGAGCCGATTACAACACGATTTGCCATATATCCTTCGTTTTTTGTGACCCAGCAGACGAAACTCCATGGAGCAGACTGCAGATCGATTGATTGTTAAACAGGAAATAAGCTACCCAGAGCGTTTCCCCGGGCCCTTTTTCGCCTAAAAGATAACAAAGCCCCCACGGATGTGAGAGGGCTTACGTTACAAAAAGTACGTTTTTAGGGATAGATTCTTTTAACCAAAATAAACGGACCGGAACATTTTCTGGAACTCCGGGTCCTCGTGGAGCCAATGGCCCTCTTCCAGGCTATTGTTCTGCCAGGCAATGGCTGCCATATAGTTTTCCGGCTGGCAAAGTGCGTTGAACTTTGCGTCCAGTTCCTCCACAGAGGCATCAATAGGAACTAGCTGATCCTTAGGAGCATATCCATAGGGCCCGTCCGCAAAATCGCTTCCTAGGAACACCGCGCCAAGGACTGCGGCTTCCTTAAGCTTCAAGTCGCTCTTGGCCCTGTTAAAGTTGATGTCGCACAAAGGAGCCAGGTAGAAGTCCGGCTTGAAGCTAGCCACCGTGGCAGGGAACTGCATCATGCTGGTATAGGGAATGCTAGTGTACTTTCCTTCTAGGCCCTTCAGGAACTCAGGTTCACCGAATACACTGAAATCGATGGTGCCTTCTTCAATACGCTTACGAAGCCAGGGAATCCAAGGGCCCGCAAAATCACCCACGTCCTTTTCCGTAACATGACCTGCTGATCCGGCGTACATCACCTTAGGAACGCCGGTAAACGCAGCGGTCCTCTTGTGCACACCGAACAATGAACGGGGTACACCGTTCGGCATGACCTTGGCAATTACGCTCAGGTCCATAAACAGACGCTTAGCCAAATAAGGCGTAGAACAAATCACCCTGTCGAACTTGGGCAAAATGTTTTTCAAATTGCCTTTGATAATTTGTTCGATATTAGGGACCGCCTTGGCAGCATCCTTAATAATGGGGCTCAGTTCCCATTGCAAGTCGTCAATGTCTGTGACAAGCTTAAAACCGCACTCTCGCTTAAGCTGGGCATACATGGCCACCAAGTTCATTTTCGCGGGGCTTGTAGGCCTTTGGATAACCACAATGCTGGTGCGCTTCAGGATTTCCTTATTGTTGCAGCCAATCTGTGTCACCGACGGAAAAATCATCTGTTCGTTGGGACACAGATACTGCATAAAAGGCAACACGCAGCGAACCCAGTCGGACTGAGCCAAGTCACTGGGATGAATAATTACGTGGGGCCTTTCATTCATTAGGGAACTTCCACAGAATCCAGAATCTTCTGGACTACAGTTTCAGCAGAAATTTCTTCGGCTTCGGCTTCGTAACTCAAGATGATACGATGGCGGAGAACTTCCATGGCAACTGCCTTCACATCTTCCGGAGTCACATAGGCGCGGCCCTGGATAAAGGCGTGGGCCTTTGCAGCCTGGGCAAGGCCGATGGAGGCACGGGGAGAGGCGCCCACTTCGATAAAGCCAACCAAATCGCTACGCTTGATGCTGCCCGGATCGCGGGTGGCAAGAACCAGGTTCACGATGTATTCGCGAACACGTTCGTCCACGTAGACCTGCTTTACAAGTTCACGTGCCTTCAGGATGTCTTCCTTGGTGGCAACGGCATTGGGCTGACGAAGACCTGCGCCTGCAACTGCATCCAGGATGCGCATTTCGTCTGCCTTATTGGGGTAAGACACCTTCACCTTCAAAAGGAAACGGTCCACCTGTGCTTCGGGCAGCGGGTAGGTACCTTCCTGTTCAATGGGGTTCTGGGTTGCCAAAACCAGGAAGGGTTCATCAAGCTTAAAGGTTTCGTCGCCAATGGTGATGTGACGTTCCTGCATGGCTTCGAGCAATGCGCTCTGCACCTTACTGGGGGCACGGTTGATTTCGTCGGCCAGCACCAGGTTGGTGAATAGCGGGCCCTTGCGGGTTTCAAACTTTGCCTCGCGGGCGTTATAGATGGTGGTACCCAGCAAGTCTGCCGGCAGCAGGTCCGGGGTGAACTGGATACGCTTAAAGTCCAGGGAAACAGCGTCTGCGAAAGCCTTCACAGCGGTGGTCTTTGCCAAGCCCGGAAGACCTTCCAGCAAAACGTGACCATCAGCCAAGATACCGGTCAGAATGCTCTCTACCATAGCCTTCTGGCCAATGACAGTGTCTTCAACTTCACGTAACAAGTTCTGGCAGAAAGCGCTCTGCTGACGAATCTTCTCAGAAAGTTCCTGAATATCCATTTTTAAGTCCTCTAAATTTTCTACCAACTGAATTTAATAAATATTGCCTTAAAAAACCAACTATTCTTCCTCGATTCCCATCAGCTTCATGGCCCCCTTCCAGGTTTCCCTATTCTCAAAGGCGTCACGCTTGCCACCGCCGTAGCGGGCGTGTGCAAATTCCTCCAGCAGGGCATCCCAGCCTTCTAGGCGGCCATCCTTCAGAAGAGATTCCAAGTTCACGGTCGCCGCATCCAGATGGAATCGTTCCGCAGCATAGACCTTACAGACCTTTTCCAGTTCCAGCAGCCATTCGCGACTGTCCGCGGAGGCGGCGCGGCGCTTCAATACAAGCATCTGCTCCTTCAGTTCCTCTGCCACGGCATTCTTCACCGCAGCAGCGGCACGAGCCTTAGCCTTGCGTTTCAGGCACAGCAGGCCTGCAACACCCATACAAAACAGCACAAAGCCACCAACCACAAAGGGCAACGGATTAAAAGGCGCGTCCACACGTACAGCCACGCTTTCACTGCGCAGGTCAATGGACTTTCCCATAGGTGTAGGAATCTCGAAACGCATGGCAGGCACATTCAGGTCGCCCGTATCCTGTGCCACAATCTTGTAGGTAAAGGTAATGGAGGCCATTTCCTTGCCATCCTTCACCGCACGGGCGGACTCCTGGGACACAGCCACCTGCTCCAGGCCCTTTGCCGTAGCAGAACTGGTAGGCACCACCAGAAGGGCGCTGCCATTCACATTCCAGCTAACCGTTACCGGAAACTCAAAAGTATCGCCAACAGTCACAAAAAGAGGCTGCACAGTGCCATCGACACCAACAACACCCGACGTAATAGAAATACCCAGCTGTTCCGCTGTAGGCATCTGGATTTCGTCAACCGCACCACCCAGGGAATCAACTACAGCATTATCCACAACTGTTGAATCCACCACATTCAAAGAATCATTTTCCATGCAAGGGAATATACAAAAAGGCGAGAGCAGTGACCAAGCTTGCTTGGGCATTGCCGAGCCGTAGTATATGCATGCGAAGCCGTCAGGCAATGCATGCCATATACAAAAAGGCGAGAGCAGTGACCAATTCTGCGAATGGCGAAAGCCGCGGCCAAGCTTGCTTGGACATGGCCGAGCCAAGCAGAATGCGTTCACGCAAGCTTGCTTGGGCATTGCCGAGCCGTAGTATATGCATGCGAAGCCGTCAGGCAATGCATGCCATATACAAAAAGGCGAGCGCCGCGACCGACAAAAAAAGCCCCCAGGATAAACCAGGGGGCCCTTTCAGCAAAGTTAGCGCTGTGTCCTAGAACGGACGGACGTAAGCACCATTCAACAGCTGGCTCATCATCATCTGCAAGATGTCCAGGAAGTAGCTGGAATTATTGGACTGCATAGGCTTCAGATTGAACTGGTCGGTACATGTGTTAAGCCACAAGGGGTTCGATGCAATGCCAGTTACGCACCAAGCGCCATACCAATGGGTTTGAACCGTAGAACCAGCGGCATCAGCACCAGCAGCCAGATTTGCAGAATAGTTGGTAGCCAACGCAGAAGAATTGGGATCGCCACCAGACTTTGCCACAATGAAGTTATTCAAGGTGGTCAGCACGGAAGCTGCGCGGGTGTCCACACTGTTAAACCAGTAGTAGTCCCATGCGATACGCCAAGGAATGCGAACTGCTTCCTTGTTGAATGTCCAGTAGGTCTTCTTTGCAGAGCCATTGTTCGGATCCACCGGAACACCAAGAGCATTGCTCCAGTCGGGGAACACGCCGGTGCCAGCATTCTGAACATTGATCATGTAAGTGTACATGCTGTTCAAGACAGCGTTCCAGTCATGGGTACCATCAATAAGGGCAAACAGACGCAGGGCCACCGGAGAGAAATAGCTCATGTTATAAGCCGGATCTGCCACACTAGTCCACATAGCGGTATTGCCGGAATACAGCATGAAATTGGACTTGTTAACTTCCTCATCCCAGATTGCCCAAGCAATTGTAATTGCGTCGTTCAAATAAGCCGATGCAATCTCCGGATACTCAGGAGCAAACTTGTAATAGGCCAGGATCAATGCAGTTGCAATATCCAGGTCAGCGTCAGTTGCACTGGATTTATCCACAACTTCATAGTGGAAGCTCTTGGTAATCCAAGGGGTCAGCTTAACGTTGCTATAGTCACGGAATGCCTTGGAGTAATTCCACAAGCGATTGAAGGTATCGAAGTCATTGGCAAAGTAAGAAATCAGCATGCCATAGCCTACACCTTCAGAAACCGTGCAGGCGCGGTACTTCATTGTATTGTCCGTCGTTTCAGGCACGGCACACTTGGGGCCATAATAGGAGGTAGAGGACTGCGTAGACCACTTCACACGACCCGTCGGCAAGAAGGCAGGATTCTGGAAAACGGCCTCATAGAATTCGGGCACAATTGCTGCATAGTACATGGACTCTGCCTCTATGGTCACAAAGTGCGCGGCCTTCCAAGTTTCGTACAATGCGGTGGGGAAATACAAATTAGCATTAGCACCCAAGGCAGGAGTTGTAACCACGGGGTTTACAACAGGAGGATTGACGACCGGGCCCGGACCAGGATCAGGAGCACCGGGATTCGACGATGATCCACTGTCACAGGCCGCCATACCAATCATGGCGCCAAGCATCATCGGAGCTAAAAGTTTGTTGAGCTGCATAATAGCCTCTTTTTTTTAAATCTGGTCTAAATATACATTCAAAAAAATTTTTTTTCGACCAAAAGGGGGAAAATAAGGTTTTTATGTAATCTACATCATAAAAAAAGAAATGGGTCGTGGTAGAGCCACAACCCATCTCTAAGTTTGTTTGAAGCTGAATTACTTCAGGATGATCTTCTGAGAAAGACCAGCTGCGCGAACCATGTAAACGCCAGACTGAACCTTGGAGAGATCCATGGACTTCACAGAGGAAGCAGCCATGATAACCTGACCCTGGAGGTTGACGATTTCAGCGGAAGCAACGGTCTTGCCGAAGGAAAGGGTACGGCCAGAGAGCTGAGCCTTCAGAGAAGACTGAGCTGCAGAAGCTTCGATTGCACTCATACCAGCGGTCAGAGCACAGTCACCGTTCAGAGGACCGATGGACATGATGTTGAATGCGTAGTTACCGGCAGCGGCCTGGATCTTGAACTTCAGAGCGACGAGCTGCTTAGCAGCGGCTTCGCCAGAAATTTCGCCCGTGCCCCAACCAGCCTGTGCAAACTTGCTCCATGCGAAGGTCTTGGTGGTACCAGCAGCGTTCTTTGCAGCAGAAGCAGCCGGAACGTCGAAACCGAGGGACTTATCAAAAGCGTCACCGAGGCCCATTTCAATAGAAGCACCAGTTTCTACAGAGTAGGAAATGCAGATGCCACCCCAAGCGGAAGCGTCAACAGCAGCCGGAACACCACTTTCGTCTTCACCACCAACGTTGAAACCAACGCCGATGAACGGGTCATAGGAAAGGGTACCCTTAGCGAGGGCTGCGGTACCGCAAACGCCATTGCAGGTCTGGATGATGTTGTCAAGAGCATTGTCGCCACCTTCGTAGCCATTACCCTTTTCAGCCGGCCAAACAACAGCGGAAGCACCACCATCGTCCTTATCGGTGTAATCGAACCAGTAACCAGCGGTGTTACCACCAACGTCAAGTTCGGTATCGACCTGGTAGACTTCTTCATCGCCGTGCCAAGTGACGAAACCGAAAGACATAGATGCAGCAGCGAGGAGGGCTGCAGATGCAGTAATAATCTTCTTATTCATAGTATCTCTCTCTTGTTTATGTGTTTACCCAAAAGGGCTGTTTGTGCTCTAATATAATTTTTTTTTCGAACTAAGTATAAAAAAAATTTTTTTTATTTTCCTTACGCTGAACGTCCATGGGCCGCTACGCTCAAATAGCATTAAAAACTCCAAATTGATTACGAAAATTTACATTACTGTCTTTTTTTCGCACCATTTCGAGCATTCGCCTCGCGTTATCTACATCACACTTAGCACTTACGAAACTTTTTTATTACTATCCATGGGGGTTACTTAATAATAAATGATGTTATTTTTACGGGGGGTTGATTGTGGTGTACTCAACAGTAAACGTAAATAATAGTAAGGCTAACTCCCTTTCTGACAAGCTTTTAATATTTTAGAGTTTAAAACATTAAACAGGTGACTCCTATGAAGATTAAAAAACTCATTCCCTGCATTATGGCACTCGCAGCCATCCCAGCCTTTGCAGACTTTTCCACTGCAGTCGCAAAGAAAGCAGGCCCCGTAAGCTACTACGGCGCCCTTCAAACTAGCGGTGGAAAGATCATCGGCTCCAAGAACAACAAAGAAGCCATGCTCCGCGGCGTTAGCCTTTTCTGGTCCGATGCAACCGGCATTCCCTACTACAACAAGACCGTCATCAACTGGACCGTAGATAATTTTAAGATCGACGTGTTCCGTTTTGCAATGGGCATCACCTATTACAACTCCCAGGGCTCCGCAACTGAACCTATTGACAAGGCTCACGCCTACGCATCCGCTCCCGAAGGCTTTATGAACTACCTCGACCAGATGGTAGAAGCAGCCATCGAAAATGACGTCTACATCATCATCGACTGGCATAGCCATCGCGCCGATGCAGAATTGTCTATTGCAAAGGACTTCTTTACCAAGGTCGCTGCTAGATACGCTAAGGTTCCCAACGTTATTTTCGAAATCTTCAACGAACCGGTTCACCAGGGTTGGAGCGCCATCCAGAGCTATGCAAACGCCGTGGTTCCGGGTATCCGCGCAAGTTCCCAAAACCTGGTTCTTGTCGGTACTCCCAACTGGTCTCAGATGGATCAATACGGTGGAGTCAGCGGCACCAACGTAGGCTACGTTCTCCACTTCTATGCAGCTTCTCACAGTCAGGGCCAGTATGGTGGACGCGCAACGAACGCAAAGGCTTCTGGTAACGCAGTATTCGTTACGGAATGGGGTACCACCAAGGCAGATGGCGCCGGAGATCCTAGCGCCTCGGCTACCCAGGAATGGCTCAACTTTATGGACCAGAACAACATCAGTAACTGTAACTGGAGCCTCCGTCAAGTCAACTCCTCTTACAGCGAAAAGGCCGAAACCTCTGCAATCTTCGCTGGTAGCGAAGAGCTGACCACCCCGGGCAAGCTCAACGCCGCAACATTGAGCTCCTCCGGTAAGATTGTCGTTGACTACCTCAAGAAGAATGCCCAGGATTGGACTTCCAAGATGGTCGAAGGTAAGAACACTGGCGCCTGCGCATTCAAGGCCAAGACTGTTAAGCAGACCGATGGCAAGGTTGCAGGCGCTCTCCCCGCCGGTTGTACCTACGCATCCAGCAACGAAAAGGTTGCCGTAGCTTCTGGCTCCGACATCGTCGTTAACGGCGACGGCGTAGCAATCTTTACCGGCAACGACGGCTCCCAGTCTGTGGTTACCGTAACCTCGGTTCCGGGCCAGAGCATTACCGGTTTCTACGATTTGACCTGTAACTACACCAACACCTGCACCAGCGGTAGAACCGCCAGCTTCTCTGGCACACAAGGCGCCAAGGAATGGGTTCTTACTGCCGATACCAAGACTCTGGAAGGTAGCTCCTTTACTATCACTTCCTTGAATCCCGAAATCGTTACCGTTAAGCAGGCCACATGTAGCGCAGCCGCTTGCTCCGGCACCATGACCGGTAAGCTCGTGACCATGTACGATTTCAAGTCCTTCGGTACTGCAAAGATTGTCGCCAAGGCAGCTGCAGCTAACGGCTACAAGGAAATGAACGACACCATCACAGTTACCTACAACAAGGGCTCCAATAGAATGGGCTCTACCTTCAAGAAAACCAAGCTTGCCCTTGGTGCAACCGCAGCAAACCTGCTCCCGGATACAACCGCGCTCCACACTCCGGTAACATATACCTTTAACGGTGAGCCCACTACCCCGTATGCAACCAAGCAGGGTACCTCACTGGTCGCCGGCAACCAGAACGCAGTCCTCCGCGTTATGGCAAATGCAGAAGAAACCGAACTGTACGCCAAGTTCCAGTATGGCATTACCGTAATTATCGGCGATAGCGCTAGCGCAGTTAACCTGGCAGAATACAACACTTCGAAGATCAACAGCATCAGTGCAAACCTTCCGGTCCAGGCAACCATCAACAACAATACCCTGGATATCGTTTGCAAGCAGGCTGGCGACATCGAAGTCAGCATCCTCTCCGTCAACGGCCAGCAGGTTATGAACAGAACCGTCTACGGCGACTATGCAAGCTTCTCCTTGAACCGCGTTCCTACAGGCTCTTACCTGATCGTTGTCCGTCAGGACTCTCGTCAGTTGACCCTCAAGTGGAACAAGACCGACAAGTAATCCTTACTTGAAGTAACTTGCAAAACTTTAAGGCCGCTTCCTCTGGGAGGCGGTCTTTTTTTACTCAGTGTCCTGTGCTGTGCTATACAAACCATCAACTTACGGGGCCCTAGCCAGCGCAATCCATGGCGCAGGTATGTCACGCAACCCTTAGGCCTCTAGGTACAATGTTATGTTCTAGGCGCGCACTGCCCTACGATTCTAGGCGCACACAGCCCTACGGTTCTAAGTGCACCGCCCCACGGGATTCCAGGCGTGTAGATAATCCTTACGCAAAAAGAGGACCGCCGTAGCAGTCCTCTTTCTAATTTCAAATGTCATGGGTAGCGGGCCAGCCGCAACCATGATTACTTCTTCTTGCCGGGCTTGTAGTTCACCTGCGGGCGAAGTTCCAAACCGATGGTAACCAAGAGAGAAACAATGGGTTCGTGATGATCCTGATGGAGATCGTAGACGGCCACGCCGCCCATTCCGTCAGCCTTAACCTGCTTAGCCACAGCCTTCACAGAAGGAATACCCATGAACACGATGGTTTCGTCCTTGCTGACAGCCACTTCAGACTGAGTAGCTTCATCGAAGGTCACCTTGTAGTCAGGAGTATCGAACTTATTCATCAGTTCTGCGTAGTTCACATAACCTTCGTCACCACTACCAGTACCCTGATGAGAAGTGCCGAGACCCTGAGCACCAGCCCAGGTCTTGCCGTAAAGGAAGATTACCGGAACCAGGAGGTCGGCGTTAACACCGGCGCTAACGACGCTATTCAAAGTTTCCTTCACAAAGGTTGCACTCTGGTTCGGGACAACTTCAGAGCTTTCTTCAGTCATCTGGTCAGCCATGAACACGTCAACGTAAGCAAGACGGTTCAGAGCGTCGGCCTTGTAAGCGTCCATGCCTGCGGCAGGATAAATCACGGCAGTCACGGTAGAACCGGAAAGACCGTCAACAAGAGCGTTCACCATCTTGGCGTAGTCTTCTGCATCGTCTGCAGTGACATTCTGCCAATCCAGTTCGACACCATCGCCACCGTTTGCAGAAAGCCAGCTGCTCACATTAGAAACGAAGGTAGAAAGCAGTTCGTCAGAAGAAGCGATTGCCTTCAGGTTGCCTTCAGCTTCGTTGCCACCCACAGAAACAATGAGCTTGACATTGTTTTCCTTGGACATCTGGGCCAGGGTCTTGAAGTTTTCAGCATCGTAGTCGTCAGCGAATGCAAGAGAACCATCTTCGCCAGGAACCAGACCAACGTAGTGGATATCAGTTACAGTATTGTAACGAATATCCTTAGCATAGAACTGAGAGTACTGGCTCCAGTACGGGTAGAAACCAACAACCTTGTCAGCGGCAGCGTTTGCCATAGCAAAGGCGCCAAGAGCAAGGGTCAAAGCAATAGTCTTGATATTCATATAATCACCCTGCCTTCATTAAATTTCGTGAGAGTAACCAGTAGCCTTATTCTTGCAATAAAGCTTGGTGGCCGGATACAGGTCGCACTTCAGCTTCTTGAAGCAAAGATCCTGCAAACTACCAGCTTCCATCATCTCGCACTTCTTGATGCTTTCGTCGCAAGCGCGAGCATGAGTGATTTCGGATTCATCGCAATAGCGGTATGCCCAACCATTAAGCTTACCAACCAGAACATACTGGAGAGTGGTGGTTGTAGAATCCAACTCGACACTTTCAGCTCGTTCGTAGTCATTGATATTATCGCCGGGCTTGTTAACGAAGTTGAAAATCTTGAAGTCCTTGAGTTTATCAGGATCAAGTCCGTCATAGTGAGTAGAAATCTTTGTGGAATCGATCTTGCCAATGACGGTAGTATCCTTTCTGAGCTTCGGAAGGAAAGACTTGTTTTCGTCCATGGTCACAGATACCGGAGTTTCGTAGGTGGTATCGGTGAAACCTTCGACGGCAGCAATCTTTGTGGGGTCCGTGTCAGAGTAAGTGATCTTACCCTTAGCATCGGCAGCGGTGGGGAAACCAGTATTCAAGTAGACGCGAGTGGTATCAGGAGTTTCACCAGACTTGTCCACAACAGCCAACTTGAAAATGTGGGTTGTCTTTGTGGTATCGTAAATGGTGGTATCCTTGGTAACATTCCAGCTCTTAGCCCAAACAGAGTCGTTATAACCCTTCAGCGAGCCACCCCAAGGAGCCGTAAACAGAAGGTACATGGAGGCGGAGTCGGTCAAGAAGAAGTTAACAGAGTCTGCAATGTAGGCCTTGACAGCTTCTGTGGCTTCCAATGCAGCAAGAGAATCCTTCTTTGCCTGCATCACGCCATTGAGGCTATCCACGGCCGGACACTCAGCGCTACCACAAGCAGCCTGAGCCCTAACGATAGCAGCGATAATCTTGGATGCTGCGGAATCGTTCACATCCCTATTAAGGATGTTACGAGTCTTAATGGTTTCAGCATATTCGGCATTGTAATCAGCAACGGCCTGAGTAACGGCAGCAAACTTCAACGCCGGGTTGATTTCAGCATAGGTCTTGTAGTCAAAATTACTCGGAAGGTTACCTGCGTAAGCAGCATCTTCGTTCACGGCGAGGTCAGAGCAACCCACAACAAGAGTTGCAGCCACAGCGGAAAGAATAAGTTTCAAGTTTTTCATGGTGCACCTCTTAGAAGTTTACCGTTACATCGGCAATGAGGACATCCTTGTCGATGGAAAGTTCGTTGTTATCCTTCAGAATGACTTCGTCAGTCAAACGACCGTACTGTACAGTCACAAAGGAATTAGGAGCAATCTTTACACGCGGACCAGCCAGAAGCAAGGATTCTTCGGTCTTGGTAATGGCGTTTGTTCCGACTACGAGAGGCTTGCCAAAGGTCTTGGAAGAAGTCTGGTAACCGACCAGGACGTCAACCTTGTTGAAGAGACCCACAGAAAGACCACCCATCAAGCGGTTCATAGAACGTTCCAGGTAAGCATCTTCTTCAGCATGATCGTAGGACAGCTGGAGCTTTACGCCGAGACCCATATCCGGAATGAAACGGCCGATATCGAGGCCCAAGCCTACACCATAGCGCATGAAGCTGTTGGCTTCGGTTTCGCCATCAACAATCTTGCCGTCAGCGTCGTGCTTGGTTGCAGCAGATTCGTCGAGCTTTGCAAAGACTGCATTGACTTCAACAGCATCGTTCCAGTGGAAGTTGAGAGCAGCCTTGAGACCCTGACGGTCCGGAGTAGCAACGCCATAGGGCAGTTCCATGCTTACGGACGGATCCATATTGACCAGGGCTTCAGAGATTTCTCTGCGCTTCATCACTTCGGCATTGTAACCATTGCGATAGAAGTGAGCATTCTTGTAGTTGTTGAACTGACGAGTGTTGAAGTACTTTCCGTCTTCCTTGGTGTTAGTCAAGGCATTCTTACTCGTTTCAGAAGTCATGAGGTTTGTCAGGTTCAACGGGTTAGAGTTGTACACTGCAAAGTACATGTTTTCGAGGCTAGACATACCGAACTTGTTGACCAAATTGGTATATGCGTCGGTGCTATACATTGCATTTGCATTCAAGACAACGCCGTTACCTTCGTAGACCGGGCTAGAAGCCATTTCGGACCAGAAGTTTTCGTCGTTCTTGATGTACATAACCTTGGCTTCGACCTGGATACCAGCCATGTCAAGATTTACATAAGGTTCAATGTAGAAGGCAGAACCATTAGCTTCGCCTTCCTTTTCATTGACAATCTTGGCAACGGAGTCAATGTACGGAACGACGATGATGATGGAGTCGCCATAGACGTTTGTGTACTGCAGGTCATAGGTATAGTCAGCGACCTTGGTCTTATAATCCTTATCTGCAGAGAACCAAGACATTGCGTATTCGCCGTTCAAGCCGAATTCAACCGGCAGAGTCGGCAAAATTTCCTTGGAGTTGAAACCCAGTTCAACAGACAGGATGGAGTTGTCTTCGTAATGAACCACGTCGCTCAAAGTCATTCGAGCGCGAGCACCCTTATGACGGTCGAACACATCGGTATAGTTCACGCCGAGGTTTGCACCAAAGAGTTCTGCACCGGCACGCAAACCGTAGAAGTAACGGTCAGCATAGTCGAAGTCGAAGAACACCTGGTCGTACTTCTTGGCGGTGTTACGCATACGGGCGCCAGTTGCCTGAGCATGAATGTCAGACAGAGGGCCGATATTACCGCTGTGATAATCCACATTCAAACCCTGCATCAAGCGAGCGGTTGTGGTATCCAGATTGCGCTGGGCCATAGCTTCAACACGCTTCTGAGCAAAGATTTCGGGTTCCTGCAGCAACTGCTGCTGCGGAGTGTACAGGGTGTACGGGGTGTAGGCAACCTTCATGTAGCCGAGGTTGAAATCAACATGCTTGTCCAGGATCTTGCCATCATAGGAGAACCAGTGGCCAATCATCGGGTTGTTGTTTTCATCAAAGCCACTCTGCCAATCCTTATGAAGGCGCATTTCCAAGCGCACTTGAGTTTCGGAACTGGGACGAGCAGTGAAGGCCAGGTTTACATCGGTAAAGGCCTGGTTTTCCTGAGTCGGAGAATCAGCACTAAACTGATCGGAGCCTGCCATAGAAGCCAAGGCGCCAGCCTTTGCGGTACCGTTGATCCTGAGACCAAGAACGGCTGCGTTCAGGGAATCCAACTTTTGCAAAAGGGTTTTCTGCTGGGTTTCAACGCTTTCACCTTCAGCCATTGCTGCGGTAGCGGAGAACAAGATTGCAGAAGTAAGACCGAAAGCGGAAATTTTCTTATTGAACATCATATTCGCTTCCTCCCATTAAAATTCCACGTTAATGGAAGCTTCAAGAATCGTCTGCGAGAACTTATGAGTATAAGTTCCAGTCAGGCCATCCGTACTAGAAATATAATCCGGCAAGTTCGTTGCGTCGCTGTATTTAGCAGAAGTACCGTCAGCAGACAGAGACTTAGTGGTGTTGTAGTCGTTAGAGACAGACACCATACCGAAGTTAATTGCCAACCAAGCATTCGGAGCAATGTTGTAGTCGAGACCGGCCATCCACTGCATCTGAGAGCTCTTTACCATCGGGTTCTTGTAACCAATGCCGTAAACGTTCATCTGGTTAAGACTTGTCATTTCGGTATTGACCATCTGGAAACCGAGGTTCACACCCAGGCGGGGCAGATACTGAACATAGAGTCCGGCATTGATGAAGTCGCTCTTGAGGGAGGTGGTTTCATCGATCAGGCCGAATGCTGCGAGTTCAACCCAGTTGTCGGTTTCAAGAGTTCTTTCGGAATGCTTATAAGAACCAGAAATTTCGAGGGGCTTGGAGAAACCAAGGAGCTTGAATACATCAACCTTTGCGCCTGCACCGAATTCCATATAGGTAGCGGGCTTGTAGTTGGCGGTCAAGACGGCACCTTCGTAGTTATTGAAGAACTGCTGGGTTACGCCGGATACCTGCTGGAAGTAGCTGAACATACCCTGGAATTCCACGGCTTCGCCGTAGTTAGCAGTCAAGGTTGCACGAGCACCAGCGCGGTTGGAGGTGGCCAAGCCGTTGGGCAAGGACATCTGCAAAGCCGGGTCAGAGAGCGTTTCGAGGAGAGCCAACTGATTACGGGTGTAAACGTTGGTTGTCCAAGAGTTCTTGTTGTAGTTTGCAATGCTATAGCTGTTTGTCTGACCAGCCCTGAATGCGTCGTCGTTAGTGCCCAAACCTCTGGTTACGGGAGAGAACTTCGGATTGAAGTTGTAGAGAGCATCGAAGGTGGAGTACAGCGGAGAATTCACTGCATACTTGACAGTGTTACCATCCTTATCGGAGTTCAGGATTCGCTGAGCAAAGAAGGAAGGAGACTGAGCCAAGTTGTTGAACCAGTTGCTGTCATTGTAGACACCGTCCACAGCAACCTTGACGCCCCACTTGTCAGTCTGATAACCAACATTGAGGTTGACCAACAAGGCCATGCCATTCAGATCCTGTTCGGTGAAGTTGAACAGCATTACTTCTTCGCCTCCATCATCGAGAGCCTTCAAAGAGTCAACCTTGTAGGCCTTGTCCATGGACATTGCGAATTCAGCAGTACCATCCAAGATCAGGTTCTTGCTGCCCATAATGGAACCAATGTCAGCACCTGCGCGAGCGCTGATAACCATTGTGTTCTGCGGATTCAGTTCGTAAGGGTTAATGTCCTGCTTCTCGTAGGGATTGGTAGCATCGCCATCCTGACGACGGTAAGTATAGGAGTAGGTCTTTTCGTTATCGAATACGTACATCGGAGTTACGCCGAAGTATGCAGTCTTGTTGAAAGGCAGCAATTCGATGTTACCTGCAGCCAACCACTTATCAGTATTGGAAGCCTGAGATGCGCCCCAAACTTCGTCCTTGGGAAGGATGTTGCCTTCGGCACCGCCAAGGTCCAAAACTGCGGTACGGTTCAAACGAGCAAAGATTGCTTCGGCACGAACCTGGCCGAGAACCGGGCTAAGGTCCTGACGGAACTGGATGTTTGCACCCTGAAGATTACGCTGGTTGCCTTCGAGGAGCTGTTCCTTCTGGGCCATGTAACGCTTGCGGGCAAAAATCTGCGGTTCGTACATAATGTCGAGGCCCGGAGAGAACAAGGTCAGCGGGGAGTATTCCTGACGGAAGTCACCCACAACCCAGTACACGGAATTGCCGATGTTGCCTTCGATATTAAGCCAAGAAGCGGAAACGCTCTTTGCTGCGGCGGCAAAGTATTCCTGCATACCGCCTTCCAAGCGAAGGGTTGCATTTGCTCGGACATTTTCATAGGGGCGGAAACCGAAAACGAGGTCACCAGTAACAAATTCGCCCTTTTCTACAGAAGGCAGTTTGTTCTTACCGGTGGGGTCCTGATCGGTACTAAAGGAGGAAGACTGGGCAACAGCACGAATGCTACCGCCAATTTCCAAGCCGCGCTTCGCGTTGATGGAATCAACCTTGCTTTCAATCAATTCCTGATTCTGAGCCACACTAGCAGATGCTGCAATAGAGGTGACGAGAACAGCGGCTAAAGTCTTTTTCATATTCATAGTCTTTTTCATATTCTGCACCCCCTATTAGAACCAAGCCTTAACTTCGGCGGCGATGTAGTGAGAATGCCAATCGTTCAGAGAGACCGTTTCGTCCGTGTGGGTCATGTACTTGTAACGTGCATGGAGACCAACGCGGTCGGAGAAGTCCCAGTCAAAGCCAAGACCGATTGCTGTTTCCAGGTAGTTGATCGGAGACTTCTTGTAGTAGAACAAGGTGTACTGACCGCCCATGGGGCCACCCTTAATACTGGAAGTCAATTCGCTCTTGGTGTAACCATATTCGGAACGGAAGGTTTCCAAGCCGAGGATACCGACCACATGGAAGGACGGGGTTACAGCCACAGCGGGTTCGAACTGACCATAGAAGCTCCACAGGAGCATGTCAAACGTGGATTCGTTGATTGCAACCGGAGCAAAGGACTTAGAGACACCAGAAAGTGCTGCATAACCAGTCATCATGATGGTTCGCTCTGTGTTGAACCAGCCACCGATATCATAGCCGCCCATGAAGGAGAGGTAGGAGAACCACTTGGTGCTAGACGGAACTTCGCCGTTGGCAATCTGTTCGGAGTTTTCGTAAGCTGCGAAGCCTTCCCACATTTCCCAGGTACCACCATAGAGACCACCCTGCTGACGGTACTGCTTAATACCCTGGCTGGTAATCTGCTGAACACCGGAACGAGCGATATAAGCAGAACCGTTAGTCATACCGGAGTCGGCAACGAAAATCGGCTTATGCTTGGTCCAGGAACCAGTGCCTTCCCACATGTTACGGCCATTCAGACGGTAGTTGAAGTAGATCATGTCCTGACCATCTTCAATCTGACGATGCTGACCGTACTGGATATCAAAGTAGCCACGGTTGAAGGTCGGTTCAATCTTGAGGTTAATACCAGCCATGTTGGGAGTGTAACGCAGGGAACCACCGTTAAGGTAGGATTCATCCTTACGCCAGCTGGTGAAACGAGAGGGGTTGGAAATAGAATAGGGAGAGTAGAAATCCTTAGGCAGGAAGATGGCTTCAACAGTCATGGGCCAGCCTTCGATATACTTGCTCTGAGCCTTGACGTACACACCAACCTGAGGAGTATTAGTCTTGTGGCTGAAGTTGTCAGCCAGGTAACCAGAGCTCTTATCGACGGCGCTGTAATCGGAAGCGTCCGGAGTCTGTTCGAAGCGGACAGAGTCAGTCATGTTCACAGCCACATCAGCCATGAGGTACAGCTTCGGGGTAATGTTACCCTTAATGTCAATAGAAGCTACATGGTTATTCAGGACAGTCGGGCCAACATCAGAGAAGACAACCCACTGATCGCGGAATTCACTTTCGTACACGATGTCGTTATCGAACACCACGCCCATGTAGTTAAGACCAAGGGTCAGGTTGTCAAGGATTTTTTCCTTAGCGACACGACCGTGGTAGATGGAACCGCGGAAGTCGTAGGTACCGGACATTTCCAGTTCACCAGGCTGACCACCATACATACGGAGACCGTCACGGGTACCGATGTCAGCGTCAGCAGGCTGGGACAGAAGGAACTGGGCCTTCATATCGAAAGGCAGCTGATAGACGCTAGCAAAGACGCCACCGAAAGAACGGTTGGTCCAGAAAGCACGACCACCTTCCTTAACCGGCTTAAAGACCTTTTCCTTATAGTAGGTACTTACGGTCTTTTCATCTTCGAACAATTCATACTGCCAAGCAAAGCGAGGAGCAGTTTCACGTTCCCACATGGTAAGCGGAGAAGAGTTTGCCCAGATAACACCACCGGCGGTAACGTATGCACCGAACACGCCAGCACGGATATCCACACCCACGTTCATTTCTTCGTTAATAGAAACGGAGTAGAAATCGGTGGAGTGGTCGAAAGCAACGCGGTGGTCATGAGTCGGGACGTCGTTCGGCTTGTCGCCCAGATAGTTTGTATAGAAACTGGTCAGGTCGAAGGGGAAGGAGATGTTAGTCCACAAGGTCATGTAGCTGTTAGGCATAGCCACAATGTTCATGTTAAGGACTGCATCCACCGGTGTACGAGCAGCGTCGTCTGCGGTCCAAGGACTGCCCTTGGAGTAGTTAAAGTTCTTAAGACGGAAGGCCATGTAACCGGAGACTGCCAGCGGCAGATCGTCCTTGCCAAGCAGGGTAGATTCCATGTTTTCGGTGAGGGCGTTCTCATTCTCTTCGACAACAGCAATCTGGGCTGCGGGAGCGAGGCTCTTAGGAGCAGCGACCACAGGCGCCGGTCCGGCTACGGGAGCAGTGCTAGCAAGTTCCTTCTTGGGAGCTTCTTCTGCGGGTGCCGGTTCAGCGGCTGCGTCTGCGGCAGGAGCTTCGGCGACTTCAGTAGATTCATCGGCGGGAGCGGCCTCTTCGGCAGGAGCAGCTTCTTCGACAGCGGAAGCTTCTTCGGCAGGAGTTTCTACGGCAGTATCAGTAGAATAATCTTCCTGAACAGCGTCCTCTTGAGCCAGTGCTAGAGAGGAACACAGCAGGGTTGTTGCAATAAACGGTAATTTGCGCATATAATCCTATTCCTCTTAAATCTCGTTACGGAACGGGTAGTTGGACGGGCCTTCGTAAGCCTTACCATGCTTCTTAATGACAATATCGTCAATCCAGACCTTGAAGAACTCGTTTTCGTCCTTACGAACTTCAAGACGGAAACCCTTGAAGTTGGTCCAGCTGAAGGGAAGCATCACTTCACGAGTGTTCTTGGCATCCCAGTAAACACCGGTACGGCCGAAGAGCTTCAGAGGAATGCTGAAACGCTTCCATTCGGTAGTGATTTCGCCAAGGCTCTTGGAACGGAGCTTAACCTGCATGGATTCACCACCGGTCTTCACACCGTCGTCAACCAGCACGAACAATGCATTTTCACCACCCTGGGAACCCTTAATCCAGAATTCCACAACGCCTTCTTCGTAGTACGGTTCCAAGTCCACGGAACCCGCAATACAAATAGCCACGCCGGAGTAGTCGCTGGCAATAAGTTCGATCTCCATGGAAAGGGCACCTTCCATAGCGAATTTATCAGTCAAAACCGGTTCCGGGTTTTCACGAGGGTACTGGTAAACGTAGCCACCGCCACGAGGAATAGCTTCACGCATCACCACGGACACCACGTCCTTGTCAGGACGGAAAGGCTTAGCCTGCTTAGTTACAAAACGGGACTGGTCACGATCGCGATAATCGCTGAATCCATAACCAGCAAAAGAGAACGACGCCAAAAGAAGTACGCCCAGGGCGCACAACCAGCTTGCTTTATGCGGATTTGCTTTCATAATGCCTAAAAATCTCCAAATTCGGATAGGCTACAATATAAATTGTTTTTTTACCCTGTGAAAAAACTCATTTCCAAAAAGAATGCGAAAAAGCGGTTTCCACAACGTTTTTTTTGTATTTTTGGCTGTTTTTCGCGTTTTCAGTAGTAAACACATTATTTTTGAATAGCTGTATTCCTTAAGAATGAAAATGTTTAGTTTTATGTAAAGAACAATTTTACCTTTGAGGGCAAAATGAAACGACTGATCCCCTTTGTACTCTCTTTCGGCCTCGCCATGGTTGCCTGTGACAGTGGCAACACCCACTCCGCCATCCCTGAAGACAAGGATGACGAAAAGGAAACAACCCATGTAGTCGTCCCTGTAGACTACTCCCAGGGCCGCGCCATGAACAAGCGACTTGGAAAAGGCATCAACCTCGGTAACGCCTGGGATGCAGCAGCTTATTGGAGCTGTGGCACTTTGAACTACGATGCCCAAGATAGGGTCAGCGACACCACATTCTACACCGTAAACGGCGTGGAATACCCCGTATATTTTAGCGGACTTGACGCCCAGTACTTCGGCAACATCCCCCTCTCCCGCTATAATATTGACTGCGATGACATGCTCGACGCCGCATGGAGCAACCCCATCAAGGATGAATATTTCCAGATTATCAAGGACGCAGGTTTCAACTCTGTCCGTATTCCCGTGCGTTGGCAGCTCAATTCCGACCCTGTCACCCACAAGGTCAACCCGGACCGTTTGGCTGGAGTCAAGGAAGACGTTAAGCTGGCAATCGACGCAGGCCTTGCCGTAATCGTCAGTTTCCACTGGTACTACGAAATCAACTTCTTCGCCTCCAATGCAAACAAGTTCCCGGAACTTTACGCAGCCGAAAAGGAACACTTCGCAGCAATCTGGACTGAAGTTGCCACAGAATTCAAGGATTTCCCGGACACCATGCTGGTATGGGATATCTTGAACGAACCGACTATGTCCAGTCCCGCAGCTTTGAACGACGTCATGATGACCGGCTACAACGCCATCCGCGCCGCCGACCCCAACAAGACCATCATGTTCGAAGCCTATGGTTCTGCAAAGTTCATGTCCCTGAAGGCTCTTGAACTGCCCCAGGACGGCAATATTATCTATTCCGGCCACTACTACGAGCCCTACGAATATAGCCACCAGGGCCACAACAGCCTTTACGCCTGTAAGGGCGACGCCGCATACGCAAGCACCGCCTTCGACGATATTCCGAGATACGTCTCCGAGGCAATGGACCTGTATCCGGACATCAACGGCAAGCCCATCCCCATGAACATGGGTGAGTTCGGCATTTCCGGTGGCCCGGGCGGTCCTTGCATAAGAAAGGGGCTTCCTGGTCCCTCCGAAGAAAAGAAGGCTCAGTGGGCACAGAAAGTCATCGAGAACGCCGAAGCTTACGGAATGTCCTGGACTTACTGGGGCTTTGTGGGTGTAGGCGGCTTCGAAGCCTATGACAAGGCAAACGACACGTGGTACAGCGGATTCCCCGCCGCATTCGGACTTTAATAACCCCGCGCAGGGGGCAAAGCCCCTTGCGTCATACTACGGGCGGACTATAGTACCACCCCAGTGTTCATCGAAAAAGGCTTGGAACAAAGGTTCCGGGCCTTTTTTCAATTCTTCGATAACTTCTGCCATGGGGCGCTTGCCGCGGTAAAGATCGCGGAACGCCTTTTCGAAAAATTCAATACGGGACTGGGGGAATTCTTCTGGATGAAGTCGCAGAGCGTGAAGATTCAACGCCCCGAAACGAATGGGCGTACCAAAAGCCTTGCTGCAGGGAGGAACATCCTTATCCACCTTGTAGGTTCCGCCCACAAAAGCGTAGGCGCCCACCTGGTTACGCTGCTGGATCGCAGTGACGCCGCCGATGGTGGCGTACTCGCCAATGCGTACGTGCCCGCCCAGCTGGCATCCGTTGGCAATGACCACCCCACGGGCAATCCGGCAATCGTGACCTACGTGGGAATAGGCCATAATCAACACATTGTTTGCAATGCAAGTGCAGCCACCACCTTGTGCCGTGCCGCGGTTCAGCGTGCAATATTCACGAATAGTGCAATTCTCGCCAATTTCTAGACGAGTGGGCTCACCAGCATACTTCAAGTCCTGCGGCGGGGCGCCAAGAATCGAACCGTCGAATATGCGGGTGCTGGCCCCAACTTTTACACCACCGTAGATATGAACTCGGCTTTCAAGGCGAACATTCTCGCCAATTTCAACCCCTTCGTCAATAAGACACCACGGGCCAACAATGGCCGACTCAGGTACTTTTACAGAAGGATGAACATAGGCTGAAGGGTGAATCATACCCTGAAAATAGCAAAAAAGGGGGAAGAGGGACTTATGAGAAAATCCCTTTTTTCTAATTTTACCTTACCATGGGTGGTATTCTCATAGCATGTCTGACCGCGGTTTACGCAATTCTGTTCCTATGTTTTGTCGTAGGACTTATTAGGACCCGTCGTTACAAGGGGCCCAAGGCTACCCCCAGTGTTACGGTCGTAGTCCCAATGCGTAACGAAGAGGAATTCGCCCAGCGTACTCTGGAAGCCCTTGCAGAGCAGGACTACGCCGGAGAATGGGAAGTCATCTGCGTCAACGACCGCTCCACCGACCGCACCCAGGAAATCCTTGAGAATTTCGCCAAGGACCACCCGAAATTTCGAGTTTTGAACCTTTCCCAGGATCTTCCCCAAATCGCAAGTCCCAAGAAACGAGCCCTGGAAAGCGCCTTTAAAATTGCCAATAACGAAGTTCTTTTGACCATGGATGCAGACTGTCTCCCCCGCAAGAGCTGGATTACCTCCATGGCAGGCCGTTTTGTAGATGGAATCTGCATCGTGCAGGGGCCTAAGCAGAACAATGGCGACCGCACTGCACCGCACCTTTTCCAGAAGCTGGAGACTCTAGGTTACACCGCAATGGAAGGAGCCGGATTCAGCCTAGGGTGCCCCATTGTGGCCAGCGCTGCTTGCTTAGCCTACAAGAAGGACCTTTTCTTCCAAGTGGGCGGTTTTGGCGATCTGATCAACTTGAGCAGCGGCGACGACGACATGCTCATCCACAAGATGATGAAAATTCCAGGAACCAAAGTCTGCTACAATCTAGACAAGGATGCGGTTATCGAAACCGCCCCTGTGGACACCTGGAAGCAGCTGTTCAACCAGCGCGCCCGCTGGAGCAGTAATGGCACAAGCTACGAAAACAAGGCCTATGTCCTGCTGCTGACTTTGATTTACACCTACTACATCTGGATGTTCATTAGCCCTTGGTGCGTATTGCTGCTGGATTGCCCCTGGCAGTGGTGTGTGTTCTCCATTCTGCCAAAGGTTGTCGTGGACTTTTTGTTCTTGAGCATTGCTGCGGCAAAACTGCACGCCAAGCGACAGATGCTGTTCTTCATCCCCACCGAGCTGATTCAGATCCCGATGATTGTGTTCTGTGTTCCTGCAGGAATTACAGGCGCATTTAGATGGAAGTAATTTCCTTTTGGGCCCAGGTGAGGGCGCCTTCGACATCGGTGAGTTCGCCATCCAGCTGAAGTTCAAAACTCTTCTTGATAATTTCACCCATTTGCTTACCGGGTTTAACACCCAGGTCCATGAGCATCTTGCCCGTAAGGAAGGGTACAGGGGCTTTTTCAAGAGCATTCAGTTCACTAGCCCTCACAGCAAATGCGTCTGCAAAACTCTTGCGGTCCATTTCACCATAGAGCGGGTTACTCGCTATGAAAGGAACCAGCTGACGCAAGCCACTTAAAGCTACCGAAAGTCTGCGAATTTTAGAATCCGAGGGAAGAGCGAAACCAGCGTCTACAGAGCCTGTGGGCGACAGCGTAAAGGCGTAACGCAATAGCAGCGGCACACCCTTCACCAATTTGACTTCGTTGGTAATGCGAGCCAGGAACTTTAGGACTGATTCTTCGTCGCAGCGGCCATCAGTAACATTACCGGAAAGAAGGCCGGCAAACATCACTACCATACGTTCGTCGTCAGCCAAATCCTTTACGTTAGAAAGATTATCCAGAAGTTCGCCCAGCAAATCCCACTGGCCGGCCAGAGGCTTTATCTCCGGAAAATACTCATCCAGCTTAATATCCAGGAAGGCCCTTAGGCCCAAGGACGGCTTGCCCGGTTTTAACAACCACTTTTTGAATTCTTCAAAAAGACGCTCTATGCTAAGGTCGTCCAGCGACAGAGTGCGGCACATTTCCACAGTCTCGGGAGCAAGATTCAGCACGAATCGGCTGGCGAACTGCACACCGCGCAAAATGCGGAGGGAATCCTCGGCAAAGGCGGGCCCCACATGACGAAGACAACGGTTCTTCAAGTCCTCGATGCCGCCATACGGGTCACAAAGCTTAAGGTCCGGAAGTTCCATGCCCATGGCGTTGATGGTAAAGTCACGGCGGAGGGCGGCCTCCTTAAAACTCAGCTTGGCGTCGGTATGAACTACAAAGCCCTTATGACCATAACCGACCTTGCTTTCTGTACGCGGAAAGGAAAAGTCCAAGGACTCGCCCTTCATGGAAAGGTGGATAACGCCAAAGGCCTTTCCCACAAGATTGGTCTTGCCGTACTTGAAAAGAATAGGCAGCAGCTGGTCCTGCTCCAGGTCATAGACTTCCACGTCGTAATCGCGACAGTTCTTGCCAAGAAGAGCGTCGCGTACCCAGCCGCCCACGAGATAGGCGCGACCACCGGCAGCTACAATATCCTCCGCGATTTTCAGTAGACGCTTCGGAAGTTCCGGTTCAAAATTTTCACCTGCGAGAGTCTGAACAACTGCCATCGGAAACCTACTCCTCGACACCTACAGACGATTCACCATTGGACAGTTCGCCATTCTGGTTGGAGTAACGGTCGTAGATACTTTCTGTTTTCCCACCGGAGGAATCCTTCAGCGCCTCAGATACAGAAATTTCCTGAGAACCTTCAGAAGACTTTGCGGTGCTATCGCTAGCGGCGTAGCGGTCATAAATACTCTTGTGTGTGGCAGCAGACTCATTTTTCTTTTGAGCTTCTTCGGCGCGGCAAGTCTGAAGTTCCTCTTCCATAAAGGCACGCTGGTCCGGAGTATAAGTCTGGGTGTTCAGTCGGTACTCAATTTCTTCACAGACCAAGCCCTGTCTTTCTCCTGCGCAGGAAACAAGAAGTGCGGCGGCAACAACAACAAATAAGACGAAAAACTTTTTCATAAAACCTTTTTAGTGGATAACGATAAACTTGCCCTTCTTGACCTTGGAGGGCGACTTTACCACGTAGTAATACACACCCGGAGTCACCAGCTTACCATCTTTACCCTTGCCATCCCAATCGATGCGTCCGCCATAGACTTCCTCACCATGGAAATAGCGGATCAGGGAACCGCCCCTATTGTAGATGCTGACGGATGCATTTTCAGCAATATTCTCTATGACGAAAGCCTGGTGAATCTTCGGACGGAACGGAATCGGATAGGCGGCCACATCCACCTTTGCAGAGTCCGTCATATTGCCCTTGGAATTTTTCAAATCATTGCGCCTAACGCAAGACATACCGTTCTCATGGGCAAAACATGCAATTCCAAGGACCGGGTCAATTGCCAAATCCTTCACATCATCATCAAACAAGCCGTTCTTCGTTGTATATCGGATTGTGGACAAAGAGTCCGGAGACTTTCCCTTAAGGGAGAGCCTGTAGACACCCTGGTTCGAAGTACCGACCCACAAGTTTCCATGTACATCCGCCTCAATGGAAGTGAAATCAGCACCAAGTACACCATTGATGGACGTAGGTGAATACAAGGTATCGGCATCCTCATCGTAATAAGCGATCGTGGAGGAAGACACCAGCCACAAGCGCTTTCCGACGGAGTCAAACGCTGCATCAGAAGGAGACGGATAAATTCCGCCCACAGACTTGACCTTCACATTGACCAATTCGTTACCATGGGATTTCGGTGCAGCGAATCGGACAACATCCAGACCACCCTCTTCGGCATACCCAAAGCTTTCCTTTGTTCCAACATACACAACCCAGGAACCATCCTCCTCGATTTTTGCGTACATAGGTCCGCCGGCAATCATGGAACCAATATTCTTGGCGCAATGGACCTCGCCATTCTTGGTAAAGTAAACAAGGCTGTAGCCTTTATTGCTGAGCGAGGCCGTCAAGAAACCAGAGCCGTCCGGTGCAGGAATCGAAGAGAAGGCCACAGGGAAATTTTCCACAAATTCATCAAAGCAATGACCTTCGCCAGGTTTAAACGAATAAACCATTTCGTGGCCATCCTTATCAAAGATAAAGAATCCCTGGCCCCAGGGATGGAAGAAGATATAACCATTCGGCAGCGCAGACAGGACCTTCATTCGCAAGTTAGAAGCCGCTTCAAAACTTCCATGACCTTCGTAGGCCTGGCTTGAATACCACCAATTGGAAGCATCGCTTGCACCAAACCGACCGTAAGTAGTCGCAGCAAGGAAACCGCCATTAGGCAAATTCGTCACTTCATAGAAAGAGTGCATTGAAATATCTTGACGAGCGGACAGGTCTTCTTCCAAAGAGCCGTTCACATAGTGGATGCTCTCGCTTGTAATTTCAAAGGAACCATGTTTTGTATCAATGGACCAAACAGAATCACGCATAATCAGGCCGTCGATATCCTTAGGGCCAAGATTATTCCAGGATTCCGGATCGTTCAAACGGGAATCCTGCATCATGTCATTCCAATTCATCTTTCGCACATAGACGTCTTCTGTTAGGCGTACGTAAAGGGAATCCCCGTGAATCGCCATGCCGGTCACGCCATCTACAGCCAAGGGCTTGGAACCAATTCGATTAATTGTGATGATAGAGGTTCCCCTCTGCAAGTCAAAAAAAGCGAGACGATCTTCAAAGGGCAGCACCAGAACGTATTCTGCGGCAATCACAGATCCAGCCACAATACGAGACTTGTTCGAGACATAAGCTCGATTCAAGACACGCCAGGATCTCTTATAATCCTCAAAAACAGCGACCTGGCCATATTCAGAAATGGCAAGAATACCACTCTTTGTAGTGACAATGGAAAAAATCTTTGAAGTTTCCAAGCCATCTTCGGAGTGGAACATTTCATCGGCATTCAAAGCCCTGTAACGAACGCCACCGCCGGTTGCGAGCATTACACCTTCGCCATAGGGAACCCCGTCATAAATAGGGAACGGATTGGACGTAGACTGCCAAACCTCAGCAGACATCACCTGAGAGACGAAAAACAGAACGAAAAGAATGCGGGGAATTAACTTCACTCTCAAAAATTACGAAATTTAACCAGCCTGCGTTGTAATCACACTCAGAATTTGCGCCAGTGCGTCATTCTTTTTTATCAATATTTCCTGATCCTCCCTCTTTTTTTGCATTTTCAAAAAAGCACCCCGGCGCCTCCTAGCCAAAACCCGCCTTGAGACCCGCTGGTGCACACTGGCCTCCACCAAGGACAACCCATCGAAATACGTGAGTTCAATGGACCGCTTTTCAATGCCGGACAACTCCGACATAAGGTAATCCAAGTCCTTTTCAACCTGAAGCTGCCTCAAGTCATCGTTAAAATGAATAGAGGCCGTTGTTGGAAAAACATCGTAGGAAGCCACGTTCTCCGCAAGGCGGGAAAATGGTGTCTCGTGGAGCCGCCTTCGGAACTGATCGTGATGTGCGTTTTTTACCACCACGGAGAACCAATGATACATCGGCTCATCCAAATTCAAAGTGCATGCATTTTTGCAGAATTTCAAGGCAACATCCTGAAAAAGGTCATCAGCCGCCTCGGGAGAATTACTCCTGCAAGAACAAAGTTTATAGATTTGGGTTGCGTTTTCCTTCCAAACGCGTTCAAGTTTTTGATTTGATTCTGTAAAAATTCTTTGGTTATCCATATAGAAAACACGAGAATTTTGACAGCGGTCTTTCAGTTGGGTGATAATTTATGAAAATGAATGAGAAAAAAAAGGGTTCTAGAAATTTTGCCAACAATTGTTTGCAAAGTGCATTGTTCCTTGCCTTTTTACTAGTCTTGCCCTTGACAACCTCCGCACAGAATTTCAACATGAACAATATGCCTCCTCCGGAAATGTGGATGGACTATTCTGTTGGCGCGCTGAAAGCGGACTCCAAGTTGATTGTCAACATCATCATTCCGGACAACTGGCACGTCAACGCCAATATTGCCGCCGAAGAATTTCTGAAGCCGTCTTCCATTGACGTGGAAGCCCAGGGCATTTTCTTTGGGGAACCCAAGTGGCCGACTCCCATCAAGGAATACAGCGAGGCATTGGATTTGGAGAACCTGGTTTTCCGTGGGAACTTCCAGGTGGAACTCCCCATCGATAGTGTAAGTACTGCTGGTTACGACAGCCTCTCAACCAAGGTCACCTTCCATTACCAGGCATGCGACAATTCCATTTGTCTGGCCCCTGCAAAGAAGACTATTTCGCTGAGCGATCGTTTCGGCAGTTCGAAGGGCAATATGAACGGCGGCGAGAGCAGCGCCGATTTAAAAAAAAACGAACAGGCAAATTCTGAAAATAAGGAATTAGATCTTGCGGCTCAGTGGGCTGCGGCAAACGCCGAAGATTCCGTAACTGCAGATGCTACTGGCAATTCTGCTACGGTAAGCGCTGCTGGTAATTCTGCTGCGGCAAACGCTACTGGTAATTTCGTCGCGGAAGCAAACGGCGAAAGCTCTGCACCGGAAGGCGTTGCAGGCACCTTGGCGCTTTTGCTATTCGCTTTGCTGGGCGGCGTCATCCTGAATCTGATGCCCTGCGTTCTGCCTGTTCTTTCGCTGAAGTTGTTCAGTCTGATCAAACAGGCAGGCGAAAGCCGAGGCAAGTTACTTGCCTTGGGCTTTAGCACCGCCACTGGCATTCTGGTTAGTTTCTGGATTCTGGCAGCCATCGTCTCCATCATTAAAGTCAGCGGCGGCAACGCAGGCTGGGGCATGCAATTCCAGAGTCCGGGATTCATCGCCTTCATGGTCGTTATCCTGTCCGCATTCGCCATGAGTTTCTTTGGCGTATTCGAGGTGTGGCTTCCGTGGAACGCCACCACCAAGATGGATGCCGCAGGCCAGAAATCCGGCCTTGTGGGAGCATTCTTTACTGGCGCCCTGCTAGTTCTCTTGAGCACGCCCTGTTCCGCCCCCTTCCTGGGTACAGCCATGGGATTCGCCTTTACCGCCAGCGCTCCGGTGCTGTTCCTATTCTTTACCGCAGCAGGCCTGGGACTTGCATTCCCCTATCTTCTCGTTAGCGCCTTCCCCTCCCTCTTGAAAGTCTTGCCGAAGCCCGGCGCCTGGATGGTGAAGTTGCAGAAAGTCATGGGCGTTTTGCTGTTTGCCACCGTGGCATGGCTCCTCTGGATCGTGAACGAGCAAGCCGGCGGAACAGGCGTAGGACTCTTCGCAGTTGTTGCCGCCCTCGCCATCGCCGCAAGTTTCGCTCTCGGCAAAATTGCTCCGCCGGGCGTCGCCTTTGTTCGCGAAATTGGAGTAGCTGCAGCAGCAACCGTCATTATCGCCGGCATATGGTTTGGCGTTCTCAGCAACCGCTACGACGCCGTGGTACAGGCACGCTTTGACGCCCGTATGGCAGAACAGATGACTGAAGATGGATGGCTTCGCTACAGTCCCGCCCTAATTGAAGAACTGGCCGCAGCCGGCCG
The DNA here is from genome assembly GCA_024398995.1 of Fibrobacter sp. Classification (GTDB taxonomy): domain Bacteria; phylum Fibrobacterota; class Fibrobacteria; order Fibrobacterales; family Fibrobacteraceae; genus Fibrobacter. The sequence goes on along the minus strand of JAKSIE010000001.1, from coordinate 39,248 downwards.
CACCGTGTTCATCGACGTTACCGCAGACTGGTGCATCACCTGCAAGGCAAACGAAGCCGCCGTCATTGGCCGAGAAGACTTCGCCCGCGCCATGGACAGTCTGAACGTCGCCCGCGTCAAGGCGGACTGGACCCGCGAAACACCCGAAGTGAATGCACTCCTCAGAAGCCTCGGCAAGTCAGGCGTTCCCGCTTACGCCATCTACCCCAAGGGCGATGCTAGCAAGCAGATTGTACTGCCGGAACTGCTAACCACCGGCGGCATCGTGGAGAAGATAACTGGGAAATAAAACCTGAGGAATCCCCCGAGGTTCCCGATTCTTGCAAATGGGTTTCTTTTTTGTAGGCCAACACCCTGTTGACTAGTTGTCTAGCCTACAATTTTACACACAAATTTTTGTTTTTATGAGATGCGTTTTTGAGGAAGTGTAGGCTAAACCTCGCTGTACTGCAGTCATGACCTACAATTTTCCTTCATTCCGCAGGCACATTCATAAATGAACAAAAATTTTTGTAGGCTAAACGATTCGACATCCGAACGCTAGCCTACAATTTTTCATCCACTGCTAATTAGCGCTTGCCTTCGCGCTTGTAACGCTCAATGCATTCCTGGTAGAAGTCGTAGGTCTGCTTGGCGATTGCCTTCCAGCTAAAGACGTCGATAGCGCGCTTGCGGCTCACTTCGCCCATCTTCTTTGCCATTTCGGGGTTAGCCAGAATGGTGTTCAGCTTGTTTGCGAAATCGGTCTGGAATGCCTTGGGGTCGGCAGGTTCGAAGTTGGTCTCGGAAACTGCCTTCAGGGGAACCAGGAAGCCGGTTTCGCCATCCACGATGATTTCGGGAATGCCACCCACGGCGCTTCCCACCACAGGAGTACCGCAGCTCATAGCTTCAAGATTGATAATGCCGAAAGGTTCGTAGAGAGACGGGGTTGCAAATACAGTTGCGTGGCTGTAGAGAACGCGGAGTTCCTCGTGAGGAACCGGTTCCTGAATCCACACCACACCTTCGCGGGTCTTCTGGACTTCCTCGATGAGGGCCTTGCATTCGTCGGCAAGTTCCTGAGTGTCGGGAGCGCCAGCGCAGAGAACTACCTGTGCGTTCTTGTCGATCTGGGGAATGGCCTGAATCAGCTGGCTAATGCCCTTCTGGCGGGTAATGCGGCCAACGAACAGCACAAACGGCTTGTTGGGATCCACGCCCCACTTTTCCAGGATGCCGTTGCTGAAGGTGGGTTTGTAGAAGTCCGGGTCGATACCGTTGTAGATCACCTTCACGCGATCTTCGGGAACGCCGTAAAGTTTCATCACGTCGCGCTTCATACCTTCGCTCACTGCGATGACGCCGTCGGCAGCTTCGTAGGCGGTACGTTCAATCCAGCAGCTCATGGCGTAGCCGCCGTCACCCAGCTGTTCAGCCTTCCACGGGCGGTGCGGTTCCAGAGAGTGGGTGGTCAAAATCAAGGGGCACTGCAACAGGCGGGAAGCGAGAACGCCGCCAAAGTGGCTGTACCAGGTGTGGCAATGGATAACGTCGATATCATCCATAGTTGCAGCCCACTGCAAGTTGATATCCAGGGGCTTGAAAATCTTCTGGAAGCGGTCATCCTTAGGATTCAATCCCAGCTTGCGGCTAAAGCCGATGGCGCGAATATTGTCGGCGTCATCATTCTGGGCGCCAAAACAACGGGCTTCTACATGGCAAAGCTTTGCCAGTTCCTGGGTCAGGAACTTAACGTGAATACCTGCACCGCCGTAGATTTCCGGCGGGAATTCGTTAGTAAGAATAGCTGCGTTCATAATATCTCCAGAGGCGGCAATGTGGCCGCCCTACACCCCAAATATATAACAAAATTTTTGTGACTCTTTCTCACATTTTACTTTCTCTAAAATAACGAGCCCCTATTACCGCATTAAGCAATCCTGTGGAGAATAAAAAATGTAAAACAACAGGCTCCCAAGCCGTTCATTTCTAGCGAACTATAAAAAAAGGAATCCCCGACGAACATCGGGGACCCTAAGGAGTGTGTTATGTAGGAACTCTACTTATGCAAGACTAGAAGTTCTTGCACTGACCCTTCCAGTTGCCCTGTTGGCCAATGATAGCGCCATCAATGTATCGACCGGTAGCGCCAACGAAATCTGCCTTACGGAAGTCTTCGCCACCCAGGTGCCAACGCATCCAGGCAACGGTAGCAGCCATGCCACCCCAAGGACCAGAACCGTGGCCCCAGCCACATTCACCCTGCTGACATTCATTGCCCTGACCACCAGACATCTTAATCAGGCAACCAGGAGCCTTAACGCCAGGGTTGTTATAGTCACCTTCGGCATTGGGACGTTCCATACCACCTTCACCATAGACAATGGCAAACGTCTTTGTTGCGGGAATTCTAGTAGCATCAGAATGACCCATGTCACCACTATTGTTCAAAACAGCTGTAATCACGCGATCGTCACGGATAAGCATTTCTTCGGACTGGAGACCACCCATGGAGTGACCGGAGGCTCCCACCTTGGTCATATCCAGTTTCTGGTACAGCGGATCGCCCGGGGTATTGTTCTTCTTTTCAAGCCAGTCAAGAGCGGGTTTACCACGGTCAATGCCATCAGGAGATTCGCTGGTAGCAATCACGACAAAGCCATGGGATGCAAGACGACGAATGATACCTTCATATTTACCCGGCTTTTCACCACCACCCGGGCCCCACAGCACAACACCATGCTTCTGGGTATCGGAAAGACGCTTGGGATAGGCAAGGACGCCACCACCGTTATCACCGGTGTTAGTGAAGTATTCTACTTCCATGTAATCCTTGTTTTCGTCGGTATCGTTAGCAAGGAAGATTCCCTTGGGAACTTCAGGTTCCGCGGAGGAAGAAGAAACAGTGGGCTCTTCGCTAGAGCTGGAAACTCCAACAACAGGGCTAGCAACATCTGCGGAAGAACTGGATTCACCGACAGCAGGACCGTCAACATCTACGGAAGAGCTGGATTCACCAACCTGCGGTTCAGCGGCACTGGACTCAGGACCAGCGATTTCGGCAGAGGATGATGAATTAAGAGCATCAGAACCCGGATCAGCGGGATTGGAGGATTCCCCACAATTGACAAAAGCCAAAGCGGCAGCGGCGGCAATCGCCATCTTCAAAAATTTAGACTTCATTAGTCCTACTCCTTTTATGTGTTACCCATACACCCATAAATTACTTTGCCACGCACTCGAAATATCACCATGACAACAAGTTCTCGTGGACAATATGTCAAGAACGATTAATTTATCTGTAATTAGAAAAAAATTTACAACTAATCGGCAATTCAGCCTGTTGTAATTACAACAAGGCCAAGCATGCGAAAATTTCTAACACATAAACAACCGTACGTGTTTTGTATTATTGGGACACTAGCCAAAAAATCCCTAAAGTTTTTACACAATTCACGTTGTAATTACAAAGCCCCACGAATGTCAAACCACAAAAAAACGGCCGGTACTTAACCAGCCGTTATTGCAAAAATCTTCAACCGAAAACAATTTGTTTACGGAGCATTCTTTACTAGCCTTTAACGAAGGCGATCATTGATGCTTGCCAGGAATTCGGCGCGGGTCTTCTCGTCAGTCTTGAAACGTCCAAGCAGCTGGGTAGTCACCATAGTGGCACCGGGTTTTTTGATGCCACGCATGGTCATACACATATGGCTAGCCTCAAGAACAACTGCAACACCCTTAGGATTCAATTCCTTCTGGATCAGTTCCGCAATCTGACGAGTCATGCGTTCCTGAATCTGAGGGAAGCGGGCATAGAATTCCACCACGCGGGGAATCTTGGAAAGGCCCACCACGCAATCACCGGGAATGTAAGCGATGTGAGCCTTACCTGTAAAGGGCAAGAAATGATGTTCACACATACTGGTGAAAGAGATGTTTGGCACAACGATCATCTCGTCGTACTTCTCATGGAAGCGAGTCTTCAGGATATCTTCAGCCTTCTGCTCGCCGGTAAGACTACTCATGACTTCGGCATACATCTTGGCAACACGCTTGGGAGTATCCAGCAAACCTTCACGATTCACGTCCTCGCCCATTCCTTCAAGAATCATCTTGAAGCCATCTTCCATCATCTTTAAGTTCATATCTATTTCTCCAGCGGGAGCATGAGCACGCGGGACTTACGGCTATAGTTGTAATGTTCACGCTTGGTCTTGGGCAACTGCTCGATGGTACCGTCCACAAAGCCGAAGTGATAGAACCAGTCCAGAGCCTGTGTGGTCAACAGGAACAGCTTCTTGTAGCCCTTCATGCGGCCCACCTCGATCAAGTGGCGAACGATGGCGTCGCCGATGCCGGACTTGCGGTAGTTGGCGCCCACAGCGATACCAGCAATTTCTGCCATGCCGTCCTCGAACTCGTGAAGGGCGCCGCAGCCGTGAATGCTGTTATCGATGTTGTACACCACGTAGTCCTTGAGCTTTTCGGAAATGCTTTCCTGGGTACGGGGCACAAGGAAGCCCTGGTCGATGTAGTCCTGCATGATGCGCAGGATATCGGGAATGTCTTCCATGTTGGCGGGCCTGATACTGGAGTACTGGTTGGCGTACACCATGGTACCGTCACCGCGGGCGGAGAACACTTCCTGAAGCAAGCTACCCTGGAATTCACCGCTAAGCAAATGCACACGGTTGGCGCCGGCCTTGCAGGCGTGAATGGCGTTCATCAGGTAGTCCATCTGGGCAAAGTTCAGCGTATCGGAATTCAGTTCCAGAAGTTCCTGGGCCTGGTCCACATCCATAGCAGAAATCAGGCCGTTGTCGGTAGGTTCCAGATACTTGGTGTTCTTGCCCGTTACCAAACCTTCCAGCTTGATACCGTCCTGGTTACCGATGAAGAACAGCTTGCCCACCTTCATGTACTTGCACAGTTCAGTAGCAAGTTCCGTGGAGCTGATGTTGTAGGCGTGACCGATCTTGTTCCAGCCAATGGGCGGAATAATAGGCACGAAATTCTCGTCCAGCAGCTGTTCCAGAATATCCTTCTGGATACGTTCGATGCGGCCGGTGCGCATGTAGTCCACACCGTTCACCACACCCATGCTGCGGGCCAAAATCCAGTTGCCCTGGATACCACGGAGGCCGCTTGCAGTCAAGTGGCTCATGATATGCTGGGCTGCACCCAGAGAAGCCTGTTCCACATGGGGCAAGGCATCTTCGCAAGTGAGACGCACGCCGTTATGGAACTTGGATTCCAGACCCCAGGCCTTCAGCTGGGCGTCGATGGAATTGCGGGTGCCGGGCACGATAATGATCTTAATCCCGGACTTGTGCAAAAGCCCGATATCTCGCATGAGCACAGGAAACAGCGGGTGACTCATCAGGTCGTCTTCGATCTTCAGGACAAACAGCTGGCCCTTGAAGCGTTCCATATAGCCGAACACTTCGCGAATGAAACCTGCAACTTCAAAATGCTGAGATGTAAAATCATTTGGGTTCATGCGAGGAAAGATAGGAAAATTTTTTATGGTGCCTACGCGGGGGTAGCTCTCGCAGCGCGGAATGACCTAACAAAAGAACGCACCCCAAAAGGAGCGCGTTCAAATCTCGTTTTCAAGCAAATTAATTCACTACTTCTTGCCGGCGGGCTTCTGGACGTCGGCCTTGGGAGCAGCGGCGGGCTTTGAGGCTTCAGCAGCGGGCGCAGCAGGTTCTGCGGCAGTGGGTTCTTCCACGGGGACTTCTGCCAAGACCTTCAGCAGTTCCACTTCAAAGACCAGCATGGCGTTTGCAGGAATCAACGGGTCCACGCCTTCTTCGCCATAGGCAAGGGCACTAGGAATCCATGCCTTCACCTTTTCGCCTTCGTGCATTACCTGGAGCAAATCCTGCCAGCCTTCGATCACGGCACTGACGGGGAATTCCAGAGGTTCGCCACGCTTGATGCTGTTATCAAATTCGGTACCATCCAGGAGAGTTCCTACGTAGTGGACCTGCACCTTGTCGGCAGCTTTGGGAACAATACCCTGACCTTCCTTGAGAATCTTGTACTGCACACCCTTGGTAGTGACCTTCACAGTAGTGTCCATGATGTTCTTGGAAAGGAACAGGGCCTGCTCTTCCAGAGCCTTCTGGGCGGCGACCTTGGCATCGGCATCCCTCTGGAGCTGCATCTTCAAAAGCAAATCCTGAAGAGCGCTTTCGCAGGCGGAATCACTCATCTGGACAGCGCGACCGGTATCAATCTGATCCTTGATGGCACCCATCAAAACTTCCATGTTCAGGGGAACATTCACGTTGGCCACAGCCTTACCCAGGTCCATGCCCAAGGCATAGCTGTAACGGTTGGTGGGATCTTCAAGAGAAACCTTCTGGGGAGCAGGTGCTGCCTGCTCAGCGGAAGATATGGAAGGTGCCGCCACAGTTGTTGCAGCATCTGGTGCATTCTGGACCGCCGGAGCGGTTTCCACAGCGGGTTTTGCACCCCCACAGGCTACCAAGGAACCGGTAAGTAAAATACCAAGGAAACACGGAGCTAACTTCTTGCTAGACATAGATTTGACCTTCAAAATGTTGATTTTAAACACACAAACCATGATTTGTGGGACAAGAGAACAAGGGGGGAACACTTTTTCCTGTCCAAAGTTGGCATATAAAATAGTGTTTTTTTATGTTAATAAGCAAGCAAGATAATCAAAAAATGCCCAAATTTTACAAAAAAGGCAAATTTTGAGCAAAAACAACGGATGTGAGACTTTTCACACAAACTAACTTTTTTGTAAACCAGACGATACAATTCCCTTTAAAAATGATGTTTTGATTACTAAATTTGCCCCCGAAGAGAGAAATTGGAGAAAACATGACAAACCGTTTCATGAACATCATCGATTCGGCAAACCTGAACAAGGAAAAGTTTGACGATTCCATGGAATCCCTGAAGGACTCCCTGGAGTGCTCCGTCAAGGCAGCCGAAGTCAAGCCCAGCGTTGAATACGTCAGCGCTCAGGCACCGGCCTCTACTGGTTGGCTTCGCGGTTCCCTTTCCTACCCCTGGGTCTTGATTTGCACCATCGCCCCGGTAATCGAAGAATTGTTCTAACAATTTTTTCCATAAGACAAAAGAATGTAAAGTCCGCCTCCAAGCGGGCTTTTTTTGTGGACATTTTTGATTCCGTTTTTTTGATTACGCATATTTAAAAAAGAAAGGCATATTTTTATCTTTGGTCTCAAGAAAATTAAACCTGGAGAAAACTATGGCAGCTCTCGTATTGGATGGCAAGGCACTTGCCAAGACTACCGAAGAAGAACTCAGCGCACGCGTGGCTAAGCTTAAGGAAAAGACCGGCAAGACCCCGATTCTTGCCACCATCCTCGTTGGCGACGATCCTGCTTCCGCTACCTACGTGAAGATGAAGGGCAATGCCTGCGCACGCGTCGGCATGGACAGCATCAAGGTCATCATGCCGCAGAACACCACTACCGAAGAACTGCTGAACAAGATCCAGGAACTGAATGAAAATCCGGACGTTCATGGCATTCTTTTGCAGCACCCGGTTCCCCGCCACATTGACGAACGCGCTGCTTTCGAAGCGATCGACGCTCGCAAGGACGTTGACGGAGTGACCTGCCTCGGCTTCGGTCGTATGTCCATGGGTGAAAAGGCCTATGGCTGCGCTACCCCCCAGGGCATTATGCGTCTTCTGAAGGCTTACAACGTTGAGCTCTCCGGTAAGCACGCCGTAGTTGTCGGCCGCTCCGCAATCCTCGGCAAGCCCATGGCCATGATGCTTTTGAACGCAAACTGCACCGTTACCATTTGCCACTCCAAGACCCCCAACGTTCCGGAATTGGTGAAGCAGGCAGACATCGTCGTTGGCGCTGTGGGTAAGCCGGAATTCATCAAGAAGGAATGGATCAAGCAGGGAGCAGTTGTTGTTGACGCCGGTTACCATCCGGGTGGCGTTGGCGACTGCGAAAAGGGCATGGAAGAAGTTTCCAGCGCATACACCCCGGTTCCGGGCGGCGTTGGCCCCATGACCATCAACACCCTCATCTACCAGAGTGTTGAATCTGGCGAGAAGTACATTCTCGGTTAATTCATCTAAAGGAGATCCCGGCATCCGCCGGGATGACAGTAGAGAAAAACTCGGCGCCCCAAAGCGTCGAGTTTTTTTCATAGCATTCTTTTTTTACCGTCGTAAAATTTCAATCTACTTGTACTCAAGTTCTCGCAATGAAGCATCCGCCTCGGCGGAATTTGGCGACAGGGAATTTTTCAAGGTAGTTCCAATCAATTCAATCCCCTTCTGGATAACCATGTTCTTGGCGGTTTCCTGCAAAGTGGGTTCCGCGTTCACTGTACTGATGGAATCGTCCAAGGCGCGAATGTCGGGAAGAGTATCCACAAGAACCATGGGCTGGGACGCAGACACTTTCACCGAATCATCTGACGCACTCTTTGGGAGCGCCAGCTGCGCAAAAGAAACGCAAGCAAATGCCATAACGAAAATCACAATGTACTTCAGCTTTTGCATCACGATCCCAAATTTAATAAAAATGCCCCCGGCAGCACAGGACTGCTAGGGGGCGGTTCGAGAGAAAGAGATAATTATGAATAGAAAAACTATTTGCTAACGCGGATAGTCTGCATAGCCTTACCGACCTGACCGTAGCGCATAATGTACATGCCAGCGTTCAGGCCTGCATTTGCACGGTTCCACAAATCCTTCACGGAACTTGCAGTTGCCTGTAAGGACTTGACCATGTTGCCGTTCATATCAAATACGGAGCATCTGACCACACCAGAGAATACATTCAAATGAATCGTATTTGCAATGACCTGGGTGCCGGAACTAGAAGAACCCGGAACGACAGCCACAGAACTGGAGGAACCTGCAGGAATAGCGGCATCCGTAGAAAGCTTAATCCAGTCCACATTCAAATTGTCGTTATTGATGGTCAGGCGGAGAGTCTGCTTGCCTGCTGCAAGAGTGATTTCATCGCCTGCAGATTCGGAATAGGTATTCCAGTCACCCTGGCTATTTACTGCAACTTCGGTACTGCTAGAACCAACAGCAACCGTTACAGAGCCTGCGGAAGCGTTGCCGGTAGCACCATTCACGGAAACCTTGTACTTACCAGCAGCCTTTACATCCAGAGTGTATTCGAAATAGTCACCTGCGGTGGTGTAGCCAACTGCGTAACCGGTGCCAGCCTTCACAACGCCTGCATTATCGGTACGATAATCCGGAGCTTCGTTTTCGGGGTTGGAATGGTAGAAGGCGTCTACATCATAGTTTTCAGCTTCGATGGAGCCCGGAACTGCGATAGCGCCCTTAAACGGCTTGCTTTCTGCAGAAGCGCTAGAAGAAGGTTCGGTAGAAGCGCTGGAACCCGGAGTAACAGCAGCACCATCGGAACTAAGCACGATGTCGCCACCATTGGGAACAGCGTCAAAGTAGATGTAGCCATCCTTGATGGAAGCATCAATTGCCTTGCCGCCCTGAGTAGCGGAAACCTTGGACCAGCTACTCTTGACACGGATAGACAGAGGATAATCGTACTTGGAAACGTTATCGGCAATGTTGTGAGTCAAGGTATAGGTGATGCTGGATCCAGAAGAAGACTTTTCTGTAATCTTGGAAGCGTTACGTTCCTTGATGTACATGGCAACAAAGCCCATAGGAGCAACCCAAATCTTGGAATCGTTCTGCTTAGCCCACTGAAGAGCGCCTTCCATAGCGGAAATGTCGGTGGGAGAATAGGTTGCGTTACCGTTGTTCTTGCCTTGGAAGCCGTGAGTCAGGAATGCAACCCAGCCGCCCTTCTGGATGGCGGAATTCATCTGGTTCGTATAGCCAGCAGTAGTATTGACGCCATTTTCAGAACCGGTCATAAGTGCGGGGACCTTGGCCCAGTTGCTGGGGCCGTTTTTGTCCATAATGTCAGGAACACCCTGCCAGGAGCCATTGCAGATACGGCCTACAATATAGTTCTGCTTAACAGCAGATTCGTTAGGGACGTTGCAGTTGGGGTAAGCCACTGTAACAATGCCATATTTCTGCTTGATCTTCCCCTGAATGTTAGTCTTGGAGGAAGCCTCTTCGCCAGACATGTTATTGCCATGGGAATTACTGTGGCTAGCAATTTCGTGACCTTTATCAGCCATACCCTGGAAACCACTCCAGTTGGGGTTCCAGTTATATACCAGGTTGAAAGTACCCTTGTAGCCATACTTGTCGAACATGGGGGCGGCATCAGTCACCTGGCTGGGAGCGCCATCGTCGAAAGTGAAGCTAGCGGCAGCAGAGCGGAAGCCCGCCCAAGTGGCAATTTCCTGAGAAACAGCAGCAGTTGCACCCAAAGCAATTACAGCTGCGCCAATAATATATTTCCTATTCATAATCACACACCCAGCCCTTTTTCCTCGGGCAGAGTTCTCCTTGAATTAGGAAATAGTTTTTTTGCTCCAACTTGGAATACAGTCCAAGAGACAATCCGTTGTACAACATTACAACAAAAGGCGAATTTTGTGCAATTTCGACATTTTCACAATTTTTCTTTACATTAAAAATTACAACAGCCTTATAAAAGAAAAGTTCCCCAAGGGAAGTCCCGGGGAACATTTTCGTAGAGATAGAAGAAACTTTATTTTCGCACAGGAATGGTTTGCATGGACATACTTGAACCAAAACGCATCATGTACACGCCTGCGGAGAGGCTGCCGTTTACCTGGTTCCAGACATCCTTGGAGGAACTGGCAGGTACATTGGCAGACTTAACGAGATTGCCGTTCATGTCGAAAATTTGGCACTTGACCATACCCGTTCCATATTCCAAACGAAGGGTGTTTGCAATAGCTGCGGAAACCTCAGAGCTGGAGGAAGTCGGAACAACCGTTTCCGAGGAACTTGAAGATTCAGGAACAGGCACCACATTGGCACTGGCAAGTTTCATCCAGTCCACGTTCAAATTGTCGTTATTGATGGTAAGGCGGAGGGTTTGCTTGCCTACAGCCAAGTCCAGTTCCGTACTACCTTCGGCCTCAGAATATGTATTCCAGTCACCCTTGGCGGCAACAGCCACGTCGACCTTCTGAGATCCCACAGAAACCGTGACGGTACCGTCGGCGTTATTTCCAGTAGCACCATTCACTGAAACCTTGTATTTGCCAGCAGTCTTCACATCCAGAGTATACTCGAAGTAGTCGCCAGTGGTGGTATAGCCAAGAGCGAGCCCCGCGCCAGCCTTCACAATGCCAGCGTCGTCCGTACGATAGCCAGTAGTATCGTTTCCGTCCTTGGCGTGTTCATAGGCATAAGTATCGTAGTTTTCTCCTTCGATGGTACCGGGAATTTCAATAGCGTCCTTGAAGGGCTTAACTTCAGGAGGTTCACCTGTAACATTCAATTCCAAAGCCATGAACTCGATGGTGTAAGTGCCATCGGAATTGGGGGCAACGACCTTGCCCTTCTGGGAAACAGTCCTGCCCGCAACATTCTGAATTTTAACTTTGAGAGGCACGGACTTTGGCATGGCGGAATGAGGAGATGTCCAGGTTACCTTGAAACCGTCGGAGGTTGTGGTTGCAGCCGCCTGGTCAATAGCAAAGTGGGCACGGTAGTAGGCGGCCACAACGCCAAAGGGAGCGATCCACAGGCCCTGCCTTTTGGCTTCGTCCATAATGGCAGTCATATCGTTGGTTGCAATACCATAAGTATCGCTGACACCCACACCATGGTTCAGCTGCACGGTCCAGGCCTTCTGACTCTTGGCAGAGCTCATGTTGTTCTTGGCATTACCCGTACTGGAACCACCCTGCGTATAGCAGTTGGAACTGATATCCATCCAGTTAGGTTCTGTGCCCCAGCCATAGTACTTGGCGCCGGCACAGTTTCTGTTTGCAATATGGTCCTTACTGATGGCATTGGCAACGTTATTGTTACTAGCGCAATACGGAGTTGCAAAGGTGTAAACTTCGGAAGCACCCTTGGAGAGCAAGCTGGATTTCCATCCGCTGGTTTCGGCGGTAAGATCTGCGACACTGGTCATATCCTTATGGCTCTTGGAGTGGTTGCCAATTTCATGTCCGTTCTTGGCATAGCCCAAATAATCGCTCATATTGCCGGCACCAGCACCCATGGCGCCAGTAATAAAGAAGGTTACCTTCACATCCGGATTGGAATTGAGGTAACCCCCAATTGCACCCAACTGATTATAGCCATCGTCAAAAGTAAAGGAAACAGCGCCATCGTGGCCATTCCAAGGGACAGTGGAAATAGGGCCGGCCCAGGCTGACAGAGAGCAAGTTGCAATCGCAGCAAACATAGAAGCAAACTTTTTAGAACAAACTTGTTTCATACATACACCTCATGCTATAAGTACATTTTTTTTGAGGCAACAAATCAAATTTCAACAGCAAGCCATTGACAAAAAGTCAATAGGCCTAGCTTATGTAAAGAAAGTCTTGGCGTCCATGGACTGGACCAAGTCCTTGCCCAAAAGATTCTGCAAGCGTTCCAGGTCCGGATGGCCTTCACGTTCAAACACCACCACTTTCTTGAATCTTTCTCGATGAGATAGCAGAAATTCCAAGTTGTTCACATCGGACTTGGGGAAGCCATAACCAATGAAATAGATTTCCTCGGCGTTTTTCAGATAGTAGTCCGCCTTGCTCCAAAGCACATTGAACAGGCTACCCCGAAGGAAACTTTCCTTGGCGTGGGCCATGGGAATATAGACGGGAGTGTCTTCGCAATAAATGGGGAAACTGCGGTCCTCCGGCTCCACCTGACAAATATTCTTAAGGTCCAATTCGTCGGTAACCCCTTTAATGGGGAACCAGTTCAGAGAACCATGAATCTTCAGCAGGTCAATAGTATGAGACTTGGCCTCGTGACGGGCGGAGCGGTCCGCACGGTCGATGCGTACGCCGTAATCTACAGAAACCTGGTCGCGAAGTTCCGGATCGTTGGCTATGGCGGATTCTATCAAGGTATCATAATTGAAGGACAGCAGAAGTGTATCCCGAATACCCTCTGAAGGGCAGTTGATGCTGGACTTTAAGAACTTGCGCATAACCTCGGCGGCATCGCCCGAAAGACCTTCGTCATGACGGATGACACTGGCAATAAAACGCAGCAGTTCAAATCGCAGGCTGGCATGGTAAAGACGTTCTCGCTCCCCCGGAAAAATCCTTGCAGACAAAATAGAAGTGGCCAAGGACTCGATGCTCAGGTATTCGCTCTGGCCATTGCATAAATCCAGGAATCGTTTGCAGTAGTCACGAAAATGAGGAAACTCCTCAGGAATTCCAAAGGGGATTAATTCATTCAAGTCCCGCAGAGTAGGCATCTGGGGAAGAAAGGACTTGCTGAAACCGGAGCCCAGCACAAAGATTCGACGATAAGCGTTCATACCTTGAATGTATATAAAAAAAGCACAAAAAAAAGACCCCGCAAAAATACGGGATCTTTTTCAAATCGCATGTGATTTACGCGGGTTTAACCGCAGCAACCATTACTTGGTCATCTTCTTGTACAAGTCTGCACGATTGCTGAAGTTATAGGACCAGTCGTAGTTGTCTTCTTCGTAGTAGCTAGCATAGACATCGCCATAGACTGCGAAGCTGGTCTTCGGATTTGTAGAAACGGAGTAGAAGTCGTAGTAGCTCACGCCGATCTTATCGCTAAGAGCATCAGACTTAACGCCATCATAGACGAAACGTTCAGAGAGATACGGATCAGGATCGCCCGGGAGATAAGATTCGATAGTCACTTCGTTGCCCTTCACCAGCTCGCCGATAATGCGAACATAGGAACTAGCCTTCTGGTCTTCGCAAGCGTCTTCGCTAGTGCCTTCGCAGTAGGAAGTGTAAGTGTAGTTGTACTTGATGACAGGCGTTTCGTCTTCCGGATCTTCAACGACAGTAATGGTACAGCCGGTGAATGTGAGAACCAAAGACAGAGCCAGAGACAGTTTGAGAAGAATTTTACTCATTGTTTTCTCCTTATGTTGATTTTCCCAAAATTGGTTTACGTGTTAGAAATATAGCCATAAAGACAATTAAACGCTCATCTAAAATACAGATTTCCATCATTTAAAGCGGAAACCGGGACAATTTGCTCCATTTTCCCTGATTCAACAACAAAAGCTAGCCCCGTAAGGAAATTCATCCAGACACCTGGGGTAAAATTGAACTTGCAGAAATGTGCTAGGCAGGGAACAATCCAGGCATCGTGGGAGGCGAAAATATTGAAGCGGGCGGTACCTTTTTCAAGCATCATTTCGCGCATCTGTTCGGCACGCTTGTGAAGGTTATGATAAGCCGGATGAACCCCGTCGGCAATCCACTGGCAGATGCTGGGGTAGAACTTCTCGTTCAGGACGGCGTAGTACTCATCGAAATCACGAACAAAGAAATCGCCCAGAGGTTGCAGGACCTGGACCGGGGCGGCGGCGGGACCACCCATAGAGGCACGGCCCTCCCCGATGCGCTGTGCAGTTTCAATGCAACGGCCCACGGGGCTGGAGAAATAGACAGCGTCACCTTCGGTTGGGAACAAAGCCCCAAGGTCAAGAGCCTGCTGGCGTCCTGTATCCGTAAGTCCAACGTGGGCTCCATTATCCGCATCCTGAGGCGTTATGTGGCGGCGCTCCCCATGGCGGATCAACAGGTACACCCGTGCATCAGGCGAGAGGTTCGCAAAAAATTCTTTCGCAGAAACGTAATGATTCATAAGACTTGCCAAAACAAATAGGGGCTAGAAAACAAGCATCGGAAACCAACCCGCAAGAATTCCGGAAATGGGAATCCAGGCGAAATGGGCCGCGAAAAAACAAAGAAGCCCAAAGATGATTCCAAAGATGACATCGGAGAGCCAATGCAATCCAAAAACCACACGGAGTAATCCCCAGGAAAGGGGCAGCAAAAACAAGAACCAATAGTAGTTGGGCAAGGCCAGCATCACTGTAGTCGCCACAGCAAGGTTATTCATGGTATGGCCCGAGGGGAAACTGAACTGGTCCATCAAAGGCAGCTCCTGCTTTACAGAAGGCAACACCGAGAACGGACGTGGACGCTTCACATTCAACTTGATCAGTTCATAGAGAGTCACCACAATGGCAAAGGCAAAGCCTGCATTCAGCATTATAGGAACGGTCACCTGCCAACCGCGATGAGCCCAAAGAAGGAGCGCCACAATAATCCAGAAATAGCCGTCTCCTAGACGGACATAGATGCGCAGGAGTTTCTTCGTCCTTTCAGAACGGTGCCTAAAAGCTGCCGTCCAGTAACGGGAAATCCGTTCGTCAATTTTCTGTATACGCTCCAGCATTATGCTGGAAAGCTAGCTTTTTTAATATAGCAGGCCCTGCTATACAAAAGGAATCTGCGGGAAAAATCCGGCAAGGAGAGAAGCCACAGGAATCCAGATAAAGGAACCCAGAACAAAGCTCAAGATACCCAGCAAGAATCCGCATACGATGTCGGATAGCCAGTGCACCCCATAGTAAACACGGAGCAGCCCCCAGGTCAAAGGCAACAGGAGCATGACCCAGCCATAGGCAGGCACAACGTAGAATACCGCAGAGGCAATCGCTAAGTTGTTCATAGTGTGGCCGGAGGGGAAACTGTACTTGTCCAAGGGAGGAACATCTGCCCTAATCTTGGGATTGGCGGCAAAGGGGCGCGGGCGCTTCGTGCTTAACTTGATTAGCTCATAAACAACGAGAGCCGCCACCAGGGCGCACAAACCACGACCAAGAATGGGCCAGAAGGCATCTAAGCCTATTTTGTAAATCAGGAACGCCACAAAAAGAATCCAAGCATATCCGTCACCCAGGCGCACATAAAACTTCAGGAGTTTTTCCGCCTTAGGGGAAAATCGACGATTGGTCCAGGATTCCGATACACAATTATCAAATTTTTTAATTCTATCTAACATCGCATTGAATTTAGCTTTTTACTAATTTTAACACTGAATAATTTTCAAAAAAACTAGAGGATAAAATGCGCGTACTCGTTCTTAACTGCGGCAGCTCTTCTGTAAAGTTCGCTGTCATCGACACCGTTACCAAGGAAGCTCTTTCTAGCGGTCTTGTTGAAAACATTGGCGTTAACGGCCACTTCAAGGGCAAGGGCCCCGTCGACAAGCAGGACTACAATTTCGATTGCCCCACTCACGCCGAAGCCGTTGCTGCCGTCCAGAAGTATCTGGGCGAACAGAAGCTTATTGACGGTATCGAAGCCATCGGCCACCGCGTAGTGCATGGCGGTAAGTACATCAAAAGCGAAAAGGTCACCCAGGAAGTCATCGACTACATCCGTAGCATCACCCTGTTCGCTCCTCTCCATGAACCGGCACACGCTACCGGCATGGAATGCGCCATGAAGTTCTTCCCCACCCTGCCCCAAGTTGCAGTGTTCGACACCGCCTTCCATCAGACCATGCCCCGTAAGGCATTCCTCTATGGCATTCCCTACAAGTTCTACGAAGACGACGCCATCCGCCGTTACGGTTTCCACGGCACCAGCCACCGCTTTGTAACTGCCGAAGCTGCCGCCATTCTCGGCAAGAAGCCCGAAGAATGCTGCTTCATTACCGCCCACTTGGGTAACGGCTCCAGCTGCTCCGCTATCTTGAACGGCAAGTGCGCCGACACCACCATGGGTTTCACTCCGCTGGATGGCCTTATCATGGGGACCCGCTCCGGCTCCATCGACCCGGCAATCCTCTTCTTCATCAGCAAGAAGTACGGTTACGACATTGACCGCCTGGACAAGATGGTGAACAAGGAATCCGGCCTGCTGGGACTTTCCGGTCTCTCTAACGACATGCGCACTCTGAGCCAGGCTGCAAGCGAAGGCCACGTTGGCGCACAGATCGCTATTGAAACCTTCTGCTACAAGCTGGCTCGCGAAATCGGCGGCATCGCCATGGCCCTGCCCCGCATCGACGCCCTGGTGTTCACCGGCGGCATTGGCGAAAACAGCTTCCTGGTCCGTAAGACCGTCATGGAAAACCTGAAGCTTTTGGGTTACGAAATCGACGACGATCGCAACATGAAGAGCGGCAAGGAATCCGGCCACATCATTTCCAAGGACGGAACTCCCAAGGCAATGGTTGTTGCCACCAACGAAGAACTGCTTATTGCCCTCGACACTGAAGCAATGGCTAAGTAATGCCATTGCGAGGCGCAATGCGCTGAAGCATAACACACTCGTTTTGAAACAAAAAAGGCTCCGCAATGCGGAGCCTTTTCTTTATCAATTTTTCACTTAGAAGTAACGCAGCATCACGCCGCTCATAAGGGGAAATTACTTAATGGTCCAAGACTGCTTATTCACCATCAAGATCTTGCGCCCCTGGATAGTGGCTGCTGCGGCACGAACCTCAGCCTCGCTCACCGGCAGTTTCTGCTTCCACATGACACGGCCCTGCATATCGAACATAGCAGCCACACCGCGGTTAGCAAGGATTGCATTCTGCCAAGTGGACTTGGGAGCAGCAATCACAGGCTTGATAGCAGCCGGTGCAGCACCCAGCTTGACATACAGAACGAGCGTGGAGAACGTAGGACCATCGGAAACCTTGACGCTGACAGCGACCACGGTACCCATGGCGTACTTCACGCGTTCGATAGCGGAGATAGTCAGGGAGTCGCCTTCGGTAGAAAGGATCAATCGAGTATTGCCACCAGGTGTGTAGACCAAGGAATCACCATCAGGATCATTGACGTAGTCCAAAAGGTTCACGGTCACGACAAAGGCGGAGTCAGAATCGATATAGATGGTATCGGAAGTGGTAATGGGCTTGTCGTTCACGCAGGAAATGCTTGCGGGAATTACCAGGTCCGTTGCAGCACCAGCCTTATTCGTTGCGGTCACGATAACATTGGCTTCGCCGCAAGCATTCGGTACAGCCTTGACAGAGATGATGCCGTTTGCGATAGTGGGAGCCAGCAGGCTATCATCGCTACGAACGGTAAATTCCAATCCGGAGGCGTCAGCCTTGTCACCATCAATGAACCAGGTCAGCACTTCTGCCTTGGTGTATTTCTTGATGGTCGTAAAATCTTCGGTAAGGGCGGCCAGTCTCTTGCCAATGGTATCAACCACACCTTCAGCAATCTTCGGAGCCTCGATCACGTTGAGGGTTACAACGACCATTTTGGATTCCAAGCCGTCTTCGTTCACTACATGGTAACCGAAGGCATCTTCTTCAGCTGCAGCGTCAGAGGTATACGTAAAGGAGCCGTCTTCTTTCAGTTCCAGGGTGCCGTTGACGACATCCACATCAAGAACAGCCGTAAGCTTGGAATCGCCATCTGGATTTACGTCGTTGGCAAGCACGCCCTTCTTTGCATCAACAGTGAAGGTAGCCCCCTGTGTTACAGTATAAACATCACTATTGGCAATGGGAGCGTCAGCCACAGGTTCAACCTTGACGTAGCAGATTACAGTAGGAACAAGAATCTTGTGGTCACCAGCAGAGAAGGTCACCTTAGCAACGCCGTTGGCATTCTTGATTGCAGAGATTTCAACGGCGTAGTAGTCATCCATTGCAGAGTAGGAGGCTTCAACAACGTCGGAAGCCTTGGCGGAATAAACGATGTCATCTTCGCCATCAGGATCTTCAACGGTGATGTTTTTCACAGGGATAAAGACAGAGAATGCAGCGAAATCTTCGTCCACGACGAGGGTGTCGCCGAAGGCGTGTTCTTCGTTAGCTTCATCAACGAAGACCTTGGCAACCACGGTTACCTCCGGAGCGTCGTTCACCGGAGTCACGGTAATGTGGGCGGTACCAAGATTACTTACGCTTTCTTCATTGTCGGTCTCGTAGAAGCGGTAGGTGAAGCTGTCTGCGCCGTTGTAGTCCGGATCCGGAGCGTAGGTAAAGATACCGGTAGACACATCGGCACTTAAAGTACCATGTTCCGGCTGGTCCACGATTTCAAGAGTAAGGGGATCATTGTCGGCATCGGATCCCATAGACTTCAGATTGTTCATCTTGGCGGTCAGGCCACTCTTGTACAAAGAATCTTCCAGAACTTCAAAAGAGAAGTTCTTGGCTACCGGAGCGTTTTCCACATCTTCGGTATGGAAGGTAAAGGAGAGGGCCTTAGTGTTGCCACGGGTATCCTTGGCGGTAATGGTCACGTCAACATCACCTTCAGGATTTGCAACAGTGGTAAAATGGAGAACATCCTTTGCGGTAAAAGTCTTTTCCGTTTCCAGGAGTTCCACAGCGTTTTCTGCGCCGCTCATCTTTACGGTAAAGGTCATATCATCGCCGTCTTCGTCAACAAAGACATCGGCCAGCGGGATTTCGTGAGTTGCACCTTCGGCAATATCAACCGTCTTTCCGTTAATGGCTGCATAGGCGCTGGTAAGAACGGGCGGATGGTTGGTGCAGGAGGAACCAAGAGTGATAGAGGAAACCACAATGGTATTCTTGGTGGTCTTTGTATCCGCATACAAGGACTGCTTGTAGCTAAACTGGAATGCCTGGACATCGGAAGCATCAAAGGAAACCGCGTCGCCCCAGCCTTCCTGTGCCAACTTGCTAAATGGAATGTAAGTGGTATCCTGCTTGCTGTGGGCCGGCAGGATCATACCGTTGTAGTCGTAGTCAGTGATGCCGCTGGTCTTGACGTCCAACCTGAATTTCTGGGTGGCGGAATAGGTAAGGCACACACCTGCGTAAGCAGACAAATCCACCGTGCCGTTGTTCTTTGCAAGGCCAACACCCATGCCACCAGAACTGGCCTCTTTGGAAGCATTCACCGTAACATCAATAGACTTACCAACATCTGTTACGGTACTCATGGTGGCAACAGCACCATCATTTGCATACTTATACCAACCGCCACTGGGAGGAACAGTTCCTGCCCCATCGGCAATACTCCAAACAGTTGCGGAAGCAGCTGCAAATGCATTTCCGGCAATCAGGCCGGCAAACAACAAACCAAATTTCTTGAACATGTGAAACCCCTTTTCCATATTCCTTACACCATAAGTAAAAAATAACAAAACCATTTTTTTTTGCTTGTAAAAAAGTATTTAGAAAGCAAAAAAAGCCCCCGCAAAATGCGGAGGCCTTTAATTTTTTATGTAGCTAGTATTACTTGATGCTCATGCGAACAGTCTGCATCTTGCTTCCAACAGTGGCACGAACAACGTAATTGCCCTGAGAAAGCTTTGCAAAGCTGAACTGCTGAGAACCAGGCATCATGAAACCAGTCTGGCTTGCAACCACGTGGCCCATCATGTCAAACACCTGGACGCGGACACTGGCGCCAACTGCGGAGGTAAGCATCACAGAGGAGCCCATAGCCTTTGCAGTGAAACCAACAGACTTTGCAACAGGAGCAATGCCAATAGGCTTAGTGGAGGTTGCGGCGAATGCTGCGCCTGCGCAAGCAACGTCATCGATCCACAGGTAGTCCGGAGTCGGAGAGGTTTCGGATTCAATCACGAATGCCATCTTGACAACCTTAGCCATGTCGAGGGTAGGACTTGCAGTTTCGGTTTCCCAACCCGGCTTCATGGTGGACGGGGTAACCTTCACAGACTTCCAGGAGGTAGAAGCAACCTGGGAAGCGCGATGCTGAGGATCGCCATCCTTTTCGGTGGACATCTGAACCTTCAGGTAGTGTGCTGCACCCTGGTACTTGTAGGAAATAGAAGTGCAACCCTTAAGTTCACCAGCGGTGAGATCCAGGCCGAGAGCAACCTGCGGAGTCCATTCGTAATCACCCTTGGCAAGAACGATACCGTTGAGGCCAGCATAGCCACCGGTGATTGCGTCGGTGAAGTTCACCACGTAGCCATCATATTCGTTAGGTTCGTTTGTGATGGTAGCAACGCCAGCACCCTCACCATCAACCATGTATGCGTACCAGTAGGAGGTCTTGCTCTTAGAGGTCAGGGCAGAACCGCCATCCTTTTCGAAGTCAGAGATAAGGCCTGCGCCACCGGTCGTTGTGCCAGTACCGGTGCCAGTGCCCGTACCAGTTCCAGTTCCAGTTCCAGTGCCAGTGCCGGTACCGGTACCAGTAGCAGAGCCACCACAGGTCACGTCATCGATATAGAGGTAGTCCGGAGTCGGAGTTGCATTTGCTTCAACAACAAAAGCCATCTTGAACACCTTAGACATGACCAAGTCGGTTGCGTCAGCAGACTTCCAACCAGGTTCCATGTCAGCGGTCTTAACAGTCACAGTCTTCCAGGCGGTGGAAGCAACCTGAGTTGCGCGATGCTGAGGATCACCATCGGTTTCAGTAGTCATCTGGACC
This sequence comes from Fibrobacter sp., assembly GCA_024398995.1. GTDB lineage: Bacteria > Fibrobacterota > Fibrobacteria > Fibrobacterales > Fibrobacteraceae > Fibrobacter. The sequence goes on along the minus strand of JAKSIE010000001.1, from coordinate 17,964 downwards.
TTGAGGTAATGAGCTGCGCCCTTGTACTTGTAGCTAATGGTGGTGCAGCTAGCAAATTCACCAGCCAAGCCCTTCTTGTCGTCACCAATGCCCATAGCGACCTGGGGAGAGTAGGACATAGCGCCCTTATCCAGGACAATGCCTTCAATGCCCATAATACCATTGCCAGCGTCATCAAGCTTGATGATCTTTCCACCGTATTCAGCATCGTCCTTGTTAGTGACAGATGCGGTACCGTTGCCTTTATCATCCACATTGTAGAAATACCAATATGTGTCGGTACCGACACTTGCCTGGGTATCCTTTTCAAAGTCGCTGATGACAGCAGACATGGATGCAGTTGCAGCCATAAGGCCGAATGCCAAAATTTGCTTTCTCATTTAATTCTCCTGAGGGATGTGTTTAACCCAAACGATCATTCCTAGTCCCTTATTATACATAAAAATACGCAAAAGCGCTCTAGTACCCGGAACATAATCCGTGTAAAATAAGGAAAATCGCATACAAATAAAGGAGATAAGGCTACTAACCCAGAGAATCCAGGTACTCGTACCGCTCATAGGCCTTTTCAAGTTCCGTCTCACGGTCTGAAATCTCCTTTTGGAGTTCCACGATACGGGAGGCGTTGGTGCAGACCTCAGGTTTGCAAAGTTCGGTCTGACGGTCGGAGATTTCAGATTCCAGCTTTTCGATTTTCTCTGGAAGGGCTGCGTACTCCCGCTCCTCGTTGTAGCTGCGCTTTTTCTTTTTTACGGTTTCAGCGGAGGGAGCGGAGGAGCTGGAGGTTCCGGTGGAAGAACGGACTGCAGCTTCTTTTTCTGCGGCAAGGCGAGCGGCGTTGGCAGCCTCCTTGTCACGCATTTTCTTGTTGGTTTCGTAATCGGTGTAACCGCCTACGGCTTCAAAGATGTTTCCATCCTCTTCTATAGCAAAAATGCTGGTAGCCACAGAATCCAAAAAAGCCCTGTCATGGCTTACGGTAAGGACAGTGCCCTTGTATTCTGCCAAAAGTTCCGCCAGCAAATCCAGGGTTTCCATATCCAAATCGTTGGTCGGTTCGTCCAAGACAAGCACATTGCTGGGATGACTGAAGAGGCAGGCAAGGAGCAAGCGGTTCCGTTCGCCGCCGGAGAGGGCGCTAATAGGGCCGCGAGCTCTGTCCGCACTGAAAAGGAAGTCTTGCAGATAACTTAACACGTGACGCTTGACGCCATTCAGTGTAATATAGGCCTGGCCATCACCGATGTTTTCTATCAGGGACTTGTCTTCGCGAAGGCGCGTACGCATCTGGTCGAAGTAAGCAATTTCAAGATTAGTACCCAGGCGAATTTCACCCGCGTCGGGCTGCAACTCTCCAAGAATCAACTTCAAGAGGGTCGTCTTACCGGAGCCGTTGGGCCCAACAATGCCGATGCGATCGCCGCGGGAAACCTCCGTGGAGAAATCGCGGATCAAGGGCTGCGGGACACCGCCAGTGGATTCGTCGGCGTAGGCGTAGGAGACGTTCGTAAGGCGGGCAACCATACGGCCGGAGCGTTCCGCCTCCGTAATCTGCATGTTCACGGTCCCTATGCGGGTACGGCGTTCGGCACGTTCCTCTCGCATCTTGATGAGAGCGCGGACGCGGCCCTCGTTACGAGTGCGGCGGGCCTGGATACCCTTACGGATCCAGACTTCCTCTTCGGCCAGGCGCTTATCAAACAGGGCGTTCGCCTTTTCTTCTTCGGCTAGAGCCTGATCGCGGAACTGGACAAACTTGTCGTAAGGAAAATCCCAACTGCGGACACGGCCACGGTCCAGTTCAAAAATTCTTGTGGCGGTACGGCGAACAAAGGCGCGGTCATGGCTCACAAACATGACTGCACAGTTCAAACGAGTGACAATACCTTCGAGCCACTGGATTGCAGGAATGTCCAGATGGTTGGTGGGTTCATCTAGCAAAAGCAAATCCGGATCTTCTGCTACGGCGCGGGCAAAAAGCACTCGACGCTTCTGGCCACCACTTAAACTATCGTATTGCGCCTCGGCATCGATACCGGTTTTTCCAAGAATAGCCTCTGCCGCAGCATCATGATGGCCTTCGCTGTCGGAACCGTCCTTGGCTCCAGTCCACCCTGCAGAACTTCCTGCGGCAACGCGCCCCATGACAATGTCACGTACCGTGCCGTCAATGTGGGCAGGAATCTCCTGGATCATACGGCTTACGCGCAGACCATTCTTCTTGATAACATCACCGGAGTTATATTCCATCTCTCCCGTAAGAACCTTCAGGAGCGTAGACTTGCCTTCGCCATTACGACCCACGAGACAAATGCGATCGCCGGCTTCAATGTCAAAGGTAACGTTGTCCAACAGCGGAGCAGAACCGCCAAGACGCAAAAGAATGTTCTGTGCAGAAAGTATAGGCATAAACCAAAAATAGCTTTTTTAAAAATTCGCGAGATTGTATATTTCCTAACAATGGAACTGGTAAAAATCATAGCCCTGGGTCTTATGGCCGCAGCACCGCTTTTGGCTGCTGTTTCCGAAGGTGCAGCGGACGCAATCGCGGCAGGCTCAGTCGCGGATACGGTCGCGGCAGACACCACCGAACATTTCCAGCGTTTTACAGCACTGCCGGTCCTTGGATACTCCGAAGAGACCAAGCTCCAGTTCGGCGCCATGGGCATCGTCTTTTTCAAACCCCTGGAAAAGGGCGGCAAGGTCAACGAGATTGACGTTTCCGCCATCGGGTCTACCCGCAAGCAATTCCAGTTCCTTATTGAACCTTATTACTACCTGCATCACGACCAGATTGCACTCAAGGCGGACCTTCGTTACCAGAACTGGGTAGCCAGCTACTTTGGCGCAGGAAACGACCCTGACATCGACAAGTTTGTTATTTACGACCGCGAAAGATTCAAGTTCGGCGCCCGGGCAGAATCCAGCGTGGGCCTCCCGAAGCAACTGAGATACGGCGCGGAAATCCACGTGGAGCATTCTGATATTTCCTTTAGGAAAAGCGATGCAGACAACTTAACGTTGCCCGACGAACACTCCGGATGGCGAAACGGCTTAGGCTATACTCTGGGGTTCGACACCCGCGATAACCTGAACTGGAGCCGACACGGATTTCTGGTGCGGTGGCAGCAGATGTTCTACAGCGACGTCCTGGGGGATTATTCTTTCGATACAGAATCTCTGGACCTTCGAGGCTTTACCTACTTGTTCTGGGAAACCTCCATGGCTGTAGGCGTTTTGTGGCAGCAGGCCAATGGCGATGTTCCTTTTGACATGCTGTCCGGCCCCGATGGAATCAAGCGCTTCCGCGGCGTAGAAAGCCTTTTCTTCAACGACAAGCAGGCTCTGATTGTACAGGCTGAACTCCGCAAGTTCCTTGGTTGGCGTTTAGCGGGAACCATCTTCTTCGAGGGCGGAAAATCCGGAGACCACTTCAGCGAGCTCTGGCGAAACAAGTGGCACCAAGCCATAGGCTTCGGGGGCCAGTTGGCCCTGAACTTGAAAGAAAACCTCTATGCCCGCGGCGAATTCAGCTGGGTCGACTTCGACCACCTGGGCATGACCGTTTATTTGAGACATTCTTTTTAAGACGCAGAGGGGTTATCACACGTCCACATAGTGGATGAAGCATTTGTTAGTGCTTTAGCACTTACAAAGACTTGTCCCCTATGGGGATAATTCTCACTAAGGGCTAAAGCCCTAAGTGTTCATTTACCTCTGGACTCTCCACTCACAAAAGTCCGTGCTACGCCCGAACTTTTTCTCGTGTTCTGAGTGCGGGTAAACCCGCTACTCAGGGGGGCTCTGCCCCTTGATTGCTATAGCAGGAGAATCTAGGGGAGGGTTGGAGGGATGTCTCCCTCCACACCCGAAACTTGCGGAGCAATGTTTCGGTAGGGGAGCTCGAGGGGGGCTCTGCCCTCCCTCGATCTATATAAAGCGACGGCCGCAAGTGAACTTGCGACCGTCATTTTTGAGATAGAATAGACTTAGGGAACTAGTCCTGAATTCTAGTCCAGTTCAGCACGCCCTTCTTAATGAGGTAGCAGTAACCGGCTTCGAGAATGACAAGGAAGCCCAACAGGACATAGAGGAGTTCCCAACCGCCAGCCAGGAACTGGATGGTCCAGGGATAGAGGAAGGCGACTTCCAGGTCGAACACCAGGAACAACATGGCGACCATATAGTACTTAACCGGGTAACGTTCGTTGGAAGTACCGGAAACATGGGCGATACCGCATTCGTAGGAAGTACCCTTGATAGCGGTTTCCTTGATCTTACCCGGATGGAGGATCCAGTTTGCCAAGAGCAAAATAGCGGGGACGCAAATAGCCAAAATGACCAAAATGGTCATGGCAAAGGTGGTGTCGAAAATTTCAACGTTTGTCATAGTGATGAAAAAGATAGTAAAAAACTTTTTTCTAGTAATGTGAAGATTTGTAAACTATATTTGATTCCATGAAAAAAATCACTGCATTATTGGGATTAGTGGGTGCGGTTGTAATGTACACGGCTTGTTCTACCGATACGGTTTCCGGACCTATGGATGACAATGCCCAGTCTACGGATAGTTCTTCTAGCGTCGCTACAGACAGCGGCGACAAGTCTTCTAACTCCTCAAGACCTGAGGTCAAGGATTCCATCGTTCACCAGACGGTGATTATCACATCCTCTGGTAGCCGAGTGGTCCCCTATTCCAGCAGCGCCCAGGTATTCTGCTGGACTGAAAAATGCGAAAAGGAATACGCAAACGTAACTCCGCAAAGTTCCTCTTCCATCTCCATCCAGGTCACTATGTCCTCCGAGGCTCAGATGCCTCAACTGCCTCCTATAGTCTCTGGTAACACCATGACAGACCAGCGCGACAACAAGACATATAAGTTGGAAAGAGTCGCAGGCCTGCTCTGGATGGCAGAAAATATCAACCTCGAACTTAAGAGCGGTTACTACTGCACTTTAGAAGGTGACGAAAACAACTATTGCGACACCTACGGCGGCTACTATACATTTGCTGCAGCCAAGAGAGCTTGCCCCGAAGGCTGGCGTCTGCCTAGCTATGAAGAAATCTCCAAAGCCCACGAGGCAACCGACGATGACTTCTGGACCCTTGGTGGCAGATTCAAGCTCGAAAAGGGCGTCGAATTCGGTCAAACGAAGGAGCAAGGATACGTTTGGTTAGAAGACAGTGAATACAACAACGTTCAGATTCAAAAGTCTAACCCCCTCAAGCCTCTTGTTGCCAGTGAACGAGCCTACAACATCCGCTGCGTTTCTGATCAGTAATCGTCGTCAAACCATTTAACTCGGGTCATACCGAAAACAAAGAAACCCCGTCGCTAAGCGGCGGGGTTCTTTAATACTTATGGAATGAATTACAGGTTCTCGATTTCGTTGCGACTCAATCCTTCGTCCAGGAGGAGCGAAAGGTTCTTGAGATCCTGCTCCATGGTTTCGTAGTAGATTTTCGCACGACGCAGCTGCTTACGCAATTCAAAAATCTCGGATGTAAGTTCGACAGCCAACAAGGCAAGGCGCTTGCGGTTTTCCATCTGAAACTTCGCCGAGCGATCAAATCGCTGGTTAATGAATTCGCCAATATCCTTCAGTTCCGCATCGGGCAAGTCCGTACGGATCTGAATGCTTTCTTGAGCGACTACAATGCTTACAGATCTGAGAGAATCGTTATCAGCCATTACTTCATTCCTACGCCAAATGGATCACTGTCCATAAGGCGATTTATCCAAAAAAATTTGTTTGCGAGCCTCCATTGCTCGCAGAGGAGAACAGATCGTTGTCCTCCTTCTTTTCTTCGGCAGGGTGAACTTCAATAACAGGAATGTCTTCTTCAGGAGTTTCTTCCTGGGCGACTTCCTCTTCGCTGGATTCTACAACCGGTTCTTCAGGAACATCTTCGACGAGATCTTCTTCCAGTTCGTCCAAGGTTTCTTCCTGAACGTCAGTAGCTTCGCCCTGTTCAAGGGTAAGGTCGGTGCCCAGTTCAGTTTCGATGGTAGCAACCAGCTGGTTGAACCTTTCCTGAGCTTCGGCGATTTCGTCGGCCTGAACCTGGAGCTGAGAGTTGAGAGAATCAATCAAGCCATTCTTTTCGTCAATGTCGGACTTGAGTGCGCCGATTTCTTCGATGTAGTTGGCAACGGAAGCCAGCATTTCGTTTCTCTTTTCTTCGAGAACGCTAACCTGCTTGTTCAATTCTTCGATCTGAGCGCCCTGTTCCTGGGCCTTGGCTTCGCCTTCCTGAACTTGAGCCTGGCTGGCCTGAAGTGCATCGGCACTTTCAATGCACTTGGCTTCGTATTCCTTGATGCGATCGGCACTTTCCTGCAGGAGGCCGGCGCACTGCTGAAGCTTTTCATCCTTTGCCTTGGTTTCGTTTTCCAGGAGGAAGATCTGGTCCTTCAGGTTTTCGGATTCCTTGTCCTTTTCGGCAAGCTGTTCCTTAAGGTCTTCAATTTCCAGGTCCTTGGTGTTCAGGGACTGGGTCTGAGACTTGGTAGTGATTTCCTGATCGTTCAGGGCGGCCTGGCACTCAGCGAGGTTTGCGTTGGCCCTTTCCAAAAGCAGGGTCTTATCCTGGGCATCGGCCTGGGAGGCGGACAGCTGCTGTTTTAATGACGCATTTTCTTCTTTAAGGGCGCGGACTGTTCCCAAGACCCCTTCGATCTTTTTGGACAGTTCATTTACCTTTTCAAAATTCATCTTTGCTCCGTAAGTTGAATATTAAGGGATAATTAACATCTATAAAATAAATAAAAAATTTGTAGTGAAAACCTAATTTTTTTTAAATTCGTCTTATAATGATTTCCGTAAACGAACATATACAACGCAGACTTGACGAGCTCCCGAATAGGCCCGGCGTGTATATCATGAAAAACGCTTCCGGAAAAATCATCTACATCGGTAAAGCCAAGGTCCTAAAAAACCGAGTCCGCAGCTATTTTGACGGCAGCGATCACCAGGGGCACCGCGCCGCAACCTTGATGTTGCCTTATATCCGCGACATCGAGTGGATTATTACGGAGACCGAGGAAGAAGCCTTGATTCTCGAGGCCAACCTAGTTCGAAAGCATACCCCTAAGTACAACGTATTGCTGAAGGACGACAAGCATTTTCCTTACCTGGCCTTTAGCGTAAGGGAACCGTTTCCCCGTCTATTCCTGACAAGATCTGTAAAGAAAGACGGCAATCAGTACTACGGGCCCTATATGAGCTCCCGCTATGTAGACAAACTAAAAGACATTTGTGCCAGACTTTTTGGCATCCGTGAATGTTCCATGGACTTGCCGGCACGTTCGCCCCAGCGACCCTGCCTCAACTACCACATCGGTCGCTGCAAGGCCCCCTGCGCAGGTTTGATTAGCCGCGAGGACTACTACAAGGACGTTATGCAGGCCAGGCTCCTGCTAGAGGGTAAGCGGGACGACCTTCAGGACATCTGGCAAAAAGAGATGGAAGAGGCGGCAGCCAACCTGGACTTTGAAACGGCAGCAAAAAAGCGCGACGCCATCCAGGCACTGCAATCCACGGGAATCCACGCCAAGACAGACACTTCGGACCCCAACCTTTCCCTGGATATTGTGACGCTGCGTCGTAACGGCAACCTGGCCGCCGCGGTGATTCTCGAGTACCGCGAAGGGGTTCTGACCGGTCGACGCCATTACCGCCTGCAGTGCGAACTGGAAGATGACGAAACCGAAATCTTCCGCCAGATGATTCTCAACTGGTACATGGAGCAGGATTTTATTCCCAAGGAAATCGCCACCGACATCCCGTTGCCGGAGGATGCCGACTTGTTCAGCACCGCCCTTAGCGAAAAAGCGGGCCGTAAGGTGTTCTTCAACGTACCCCAGCGTGGCGAAAAGTTAGGGTTCCTAAAACTTGCAGGCGCTAACGCCGACATGATCCTTGTGGAAATGCGCGCGGAAGTGCAAAAATACAGCGAAATCGACCAGAGCGTTTTTGAACTGCAAAAAGTCCTTGGGCTCAAGAAGACTCCATTCCGCATCGAGTGCGTGGATATTTCCCATTTGAGCGGAACCAACACCGTGGCAAGCCTTGTGGCCTTCAAGAACGGAAAGCCCGACAAGGCCAACTATCGCAAGTTCATCATCAAGACCGTGGAAGGCGTAGACGACTTTGCCAGCATGCGCGAAGTCATGACCCGCCGTATCCGCCGCCTAGAGGACGAAGGCACCCCCATGCCCGACCTGTGGGTCTGCGATGGCGGTAAGGGTCAGGTAGACGCCACCATGCAAATTCTGAAGGAACTGGGTCACGACCAGGATCTACCTTTGATCGGTCTCGCCAAGCGACTGGAAGAAATCGTATTCCCTGACGACCGCAAGAGCATCGTACTGCACCGTACCAGCCCCGCCCTAAAACTTCTGCAGAACGCCCGAGACGAAGCCCACCGCTTTGCCATTACCTACCAGCGAAGCAAGCGCAAGAAGGACCTGGAAGTGGAATGGCTCAAACAGCCCGGCGTAGGCCACGAAACCCGCATCAAGGTCCTTAGCAAGTACAAGAGCGCCGAAGCCTTCATGGCTGCCCCCTTGGAAGACATCGAACTGTTGCTGGGCAAAGTCCGCGGCAATAAACTCCGCGATCAGGTTGCCCAGTACGTTGCCGATTTTATCACTCCCTTTAAGGACGAGCCCGACGAAATCAGAGAAGACTGGGAAAACAACGAAAACCCGTAAATTTCGTCAAAACCCGCAAAAAAGATACGGATAATACAGTCCGAATTCCATTACAGTTTGGATTACAAAATTTTTCATTCCACTGCTTGTTTGAAGGCGGCTTATTAGGTATATTATTCCTAGGCATCCCACGGATCAACGCCCGATCTAACAGTATTATTAAAGCTCGTTGCTCTTGTGATACAGTTTAGGCACGCCATCGGCCAAGCGGTCTTGAACCAGCTCCGATTATAGTACGAAGCGTGAAAAACGAATTTCCGAGGCACTGCTATCTTTTTATAAAAAGTAGCTTCGAGTGTTTTGCCGTGCATGGATGCCTGATTTTTTAAATAAAAAGGTAGCGATCTGATTCGCTACCTTTTTTTATTCTTGATCTCGCGGACAACCGCAATATCGTACTTTAATTTTCCTTGCAGCTTCGAATCAGCATCAGCTGAGCCGGAACATAGACGATCCAAATCAGGTTATTCGCAATGGCTGCTACAGTTTCCATCAGGGAATGGTCTTCGCCAGTAGCAAGGGCAAGGCCCACCAAAGCATCGCCTATAAAGAACACGATCATGCCATTCTTAATAAGTTTGGCCTTGGCCTGGGAGAAATAGGGATTGGAAGTTGCCTTGCAAGCGACACACAGAGACGTAATCAGGAATGCTGCATAGGATCCAACCACAAAGACCAGCTGAGGAACAAGACCCATGGCATAAAGAACAGCAGCAACCACCAAGACCACAATAGGAATAATCATGGCCTTGGGGAAATGGGAGTCCTTATCGCTAACGCGGGAATGCCTAACAGTCAATGCCGACTGGAAGAACATAAAGAATCCAATGCCTAGAATGGAATTGCCCACAGGCAGCTCAAACGACAGCATGGGAATAAGTCTAAAGCAGAAATCCGCCATCAAGGAGGAGATAAAGGCGCATCGAAGCCAGCATCTATCCTGAGCGTTTGCAGAAGAACTGCTCACCACAAAGGCAAGAGCCGTCAGCAAAAATGAAATGGTGAACTTGGCGTAGTTCTGAAAACCGCCCATATCCTGAAGGCACTGGTCAACAGCGCCGCAACGAGCAAAATCAACCCAGTCCTTGACAAGGCAGGCCAAGGTCAAAAACGCGATAAAAAGTACGAGTTTCTTTGTTATTCCTTCCTTCATAGTAGGGAGCAATTTAGTAAAAAGCCCCCAGCATACGAAGCAAAGTTATATAAAAGATTATTTACCTTGTTAGCAATTACTGGACCGTAAACAATCTTTGGAAAAGAGTCTTTCTGGAATTGTTGGTCACCTGAACCACATACCTGCCTTGTGGCAAAGCAGATATAGAAACCGATGCCTGGCCACCATTGATTCTATGATTCATCACAGGCACGCCCTGCATATCGTATACGACCACGTTCATCTGCTGACGAGGAGCAGAAATGTTCAAATTATCGCCGGACTTTACCACAGAAATTCCAAGAACGGGAGCTGCGAAAATAGACTGGCTGGAATCCGCAGGAATGGTATCTTCCGGAGGAATTACAGGTTCAACATAAGGATGTTCCGGATCGTCGACGATGACCTTGATGTCTACGGTGCTTTCGCAACCGACGGCGTTGGTGTAGGTACCTGTGTAGACGCCGCTGTATGTACCGTCAAGATTCTTGAAGCGGATTTCGCGGCCTACCTGATAGAAGTCCTTGGGGCCATTCCAGATCCAGCGGCCACCATCGTAAGGGTGAGGGCCAATGACGATGGAATCTCCCTTTTGAGGAGCAACTTCAGTAGTTTCATTCCAGCCACCATCGTGAACCTTTACGTATGGCACAATGTCGGAGGGAGCGCACACACTGTTGTCCTTAATTCCAGGAATCACCATAGTTGTAATGGTGTAAGCCGGGGCGGACAGTACCAAGGTCTTTCCGCTGAGAGAAATATCAGAAATTTGCTTTAAGTTTGCAAGAAGGGAGAAACGATGAATTTCGGCCTTTGCGCCTACTGCGGCAAATCCGCTCAAGTCAAAGCTGTAGTCCACGGCAGAAGAGCCGCTGTTCATTACAATAAGAACCAGGGAGCCGTCGGGACGGATGGCGGCCAGAGTATTCTTGTTGTCGCTGTCAATAATGCGGGACCCCGGACGAATAAATCGACTGAAGGCTGCGTGCATGTAAAAGCGGGGGCCGCGGGAATAAGCTTGTCTGGAATGGTCCAGAGCAAAGGTGCGCCAGTTCTCCGCAGGGTCGCCAATCTGCCAGTCCACCCAAGCGTTGGCCTTCATATCGCGAAGGTCGCCCATGATCACATCGGCCATCCAGAAGGTAATATCCGTCGAGCTGTTACCACGATGGAGCGGGCCCGTTTCGGACTGCCAGATTTTCTTGTTGGCACCAAAGACGGACTTGTACAAGGCGGCACGGGAATCGTAACCTGAGTAGCTATGAGTATTCACCTGGAACATGTAGGAACGAGCCTCATCGCTGTAGCCATTCCACTGCTTAAGGGCGTCACCGATATTGGATTCGTCGGCTGCGCTAACAGAAGTTTCCGGGAACAGACCTTTTCTTGTCAGAGCCTTGCCCAGTTCAATAATCATCTTGGATTGGTTGTTCTTAAAGCCGCAACCTTCTTGATCCTTGCCCGAGGCCCACCAGCCTGCGCTGGGTTCGTTGAAGGGTTCCACGGTACGGAAGGTGATTCCCCACTCTTCCTTAAAATGTTTAGCCACCTCGGAAAGGTAGTCCGCAAAGTCGTCGAAGTAGTCGGACTTTAAGTTATCTGCACCATCCTTGCCGCCGGCAACGCAACCGCTGTTGGTCATCCACCAAGGCGGGGAATTGCTGAAAGCTTCAAAGATGGGATCTTTCACCATTTTAGCTAAAGTCAAAGCTACAGCACGCTGGCCCGGGTCTGCGTTCCAGTTGTAGTCGCCTTTTTCTGTGGGCTTATAGCCAGAAACGGCAGCAGCGCCGTCGCCCTTGGTCAAATGGTTATGACCCGGCTGGTCGCCGCCACCAATATTATAGCGGAAAATGTTGTAACCCAGACCGTTGACCGTGTCTGCGATGTCATTCAAAAGCTTGTCGCGATTGGCCTCGCTCCAGGCGCCTACCTTAATGGCCCACCAGCAAAGACTGGTGCCCCACCCTTCAAAAACCTGATATTTTTTTGCAGGATCCACCACTACAGTGGTAGCTGCCTGACTATTGGCAGAAAAAACCGCAAGGGCAGCAACACCAATCAATAGCTTTTTGCAAGCCCCCATATTTGCCTTGAAAAAACTCGGCATTTCTACTCCTTTTATGCCAGAGACCCAAACCCATCCCAGGCACAGATAAAATATATCCCTTTATTTGTTGAACGTCAAATGTGGACCTTTACGACTGCGAACTATACGTATCTAATATAGCTTCTATACCCAAAATGTAGACTTTTTTATTAACAAATAACGTAAATGTTTTTAAATTTGTAGACATATTTAAGCAAAATTGTTGACTTTTTATTCGTTTTTGTGTAGATTTCAGTTATCCTAAAAAAGGAGTGTTTATGGGATTTGGGTTAACCAGCCGTAAAGGGCTTGGGATTTTTTCTGCTGCGTTCGTAGCCATGGTCATGGCCGGCCAGAGTGTTATGGCTGCCGACTGGTACGCCAAGGATAATCGTCAGGGTGGGCACGATCCTACCATGTTCCGTGATGAAAACGGTTACATTCTGATGTCCACCAACAACAATTTGGCCATGTCTACATCCGAAGACATGGTCAAGTGGGCAAGCAAGGGCCGCGCCCTTAGCGACAAGCCTAATTGGGACAGCTGGTTGCACCAGGCCGTGGGCGGTAAACACGACGGCATCTGGGCTCCGGATTTGTTCAGAATGGGCAACAAGTACGGCATTTTCTATTGCGGTTCCGTGTTTGGCCAGAGAACTTCTGCAATTGGTTTGGCTACAAACTCCAAACTGGATTTCGACAATCCTTCTGCAGGCTGGGCTGACCAGGGCGAAATTGTTCGTACCACCAACGACAACAACTATAATGCCATCGACGCTGACGTGGTGCAGACTGCCAATGGCGAATACTGGATGACTTACGGTTCCTGGAATAGGGGTGGCATTCGTCTTGTGAAGCTTGACCCCAATACCGGCAAACAGGCTGCCGACGACAAAACCAACTACCAGATTGCTACACGCAACGGAAGTGGCATCGAAGGTCCGAGCCTCATTGAACACGATGGTAAGTACTTCCTGTTTACCGCTTGGGACGTTTGCTGCAAGCAGGGCGACGAAATCGAGCAGACTACCTACAAGACCGCCATGGGTCGCGCCGACAAGGTGAACGGCACTTACTACGACCGTAGCGGCAAGAAACTGAACGATGGCGGTGGCACCATCTTGATGCAGCGCTACAGCCGTTACGTTGGCCCCGGTGGTGGCGAAGCCTTCAAGGACTTGAACCGCATTCGCTTCGTTCATCATTACTACGACCTGACTGGCGATAAATACAACCATATTCACATTCGTGACGTTGTGTTTACCGATGACAACTGGCCGGAAATGGGTCAGCCCTTCCTGGGCCGTTACCTGAGCGCCGAAGCTGAACATGGCGCCATGACCCGCGCTGTTTCTGGTGATATCACTTTCAACTATACAAACGACGCTTCCAACGGCGAGTACGTTGGCTACATCAACACCAAGGGTAGTAAGATTCGCCTGCCCATGAACATCATGCAGGCTGGCGACTACATCATGCGTTATCGTTATGCTAACGGCGGCGACGCAGATGCCACCCATAAGGTGACTGTCAACGGAAAGTCCCAGACAGTAAAGCTTCCAAAGACTGGTGCGTGGGGCAAGTTCCCTGAAAGTTCCGTGGCCATGATTCCTACCACTCTTAAGCGTGGCGGTAACTTCATCGAAGTGGAACCGGACCAGAACTATGCAGAACTGGACCGTATCGACTTCCTCCGCGTGATTCGTGATACCATTCCGGCTAACGGTTTTGATAACGGTATCAAGGTTCGCCTCACCGACAAGGATCAGTTCGCCATCAAGGCTGGCGGTTACGCCATCTTCGAAAACGTGGTGACCGACTCCATCAAGAGCACCGATGTGAAGGTTCAGCTCCAGCAGTGCAGCGGCGGTACCTTGAGTATCCGCGATGGTTCCAAGAGCGGCACCGAACTTTCCAAGTGCACCATTCCTTCTACTTGCGGCACCGGCACCTGGACCGAAGTCTCCTGCTCTGCAACCACAAAGCTCAAGGGCGTGAAGGACTTCTACCTGACTGCAGCCGGCAACAGTGGCGAAGTTCTGGTGGGCAATATTAAATTTGGAAGTGACGCACCTACAGTTTCCAGCAGCTCCGCAAAGCAGGAAATATCTAGTTCCAGCATCGCTCCGGCTGAATCCAGCAGCAGCACAGAAACCGCAGCGCTTGCTCCTGTGGCAGTTGCAAAGCTAGGTTACTCCGTCGTTCGTAACGGCAACAACTACACAGTACGTTTCGACAAGGTCGGCAACTACAATCTCTACGTTCTGAATTCTATAGGCCAGGTTGTAACTCGCAAAACCGTGGGCTTGCAGTCCGAGATAACGATTGAAAATCTGCCACAAGGAAACTTCATCTTTAGGGTGATGAAGCGTTAAAAAAGGGATAAAAAATGGGTTTGGGTAAATTATTCTTCGCTGGGGCTGTCACCGCAGCCATGGCAGCGAATCCTCTAACAACGGCGTTCTATTCTGCAGATGCGGCGGCTCTTGTACATAACGACAGCTTGTTCATCTTCGCAGGACACGACGAACAGGGCCCCCAGGGCAACAACAACAAATTTTTCCTGATGAACGACTGGCATGTTCTCGTAACCGACGACATGCAGAACTACCACGACTACGGCGCTGTTCTCTCTTGGCGCACGTTCTCATGGGCTTCGGGAAACGCCTTTGCCGGTCATTGCGAATTCCGTAACGGAAAATACTACTGGTACGTTGCTGTGCATCACGCCACCATCAAGCAGGACGAAGGATTTGCCATTGGCGTTGCCGTGGCGGACCATCCGTCTGGTCCCTGGAAGGATGCAATCGGCAAGGCACTGATTACGGACAACACTCCCAATGACGTAGCCTTGAACATCGACCCCGCTATTTTCTACGATGGCAACGATATCTGGATGTATTGGGGTTCCTGGAACGCAGGCCGCCGTGTAAAACTGAAGGAAAACATGATCGAACTTGCGGGCACACCCGAGGACGTTAAGATTAAGGACTTCTTCGAAGCTCCCTGGGTCCACAAGTACCGCGGCAACTATTACTTCAGTTACGCTTCCGGCTATCCTTCTACCATCAACTATTCCATGGCCAAGAGCATGAACGGTCCCTGGACGCAGATGGGAACCATCAACGACAAGATGGAAAATTCCGAGACCAACCATCAGGCCATCTTCCGCTATCTGGGACACTGGTACTTTATGTATCACGGCGCCACAGCTCCCGGCGGCTGGACTTACCGTAGGTCTGTGAACATCGACTACTTGTATTACGACCAGGATGCAAAAATCCAGAAGATCAAGCGCACCACTGCCGGCGTAGACAAGGTGAATAACGCCATCGTACAGAACGGTGAATTCCGCTTGACAGCAAGCCACAGCAACTTAAGCTTTGCAGATGCAAACGGAATCGTGGTGCAGCAGACCACAAACGAAAACGATCGCAACCAGTACTGGAAAGTAACCCACAACGACAAGAACCGCCGTCATTATTCCTTGCAAAACGTCGGCACCGGCAATTACTACTGCCCCTCTGCCACCTTGCTGGATACGGTTAAAACTTCCAAGACGCCTTGTGAAATTCGCATTGAAAATGCATCCGAGGCAAAAGGCTATTACCTTTACGGCGATTACGAAAGCGACTTCGTGGGCGACGTGCTGAACGTTTCCAAGGACGTGGGCATGCCTGTGATTACCTGGGTTCGCACCGGCGCAGACAACCAGAAAATCAAGATGGTAAAGGCCAAGGCTCCGGAACTTTCCAGCAGTTCTGTTGCTCCCGAGGTTTCCAGCTCCAGCGAAAAGCCCGCAGTTTCTTCTTCTAGTGAGGCACCAAGCTCCTCCAACAGCGAAAATACTGATGTAGATTCCAACATCACCGAAGCCATCGTTTATGGTGGTGCGGGTGTCTAGGAATGGAGCTTGGAACGGCGCTTGGAACGACGCGGATTTCAAATACGATGACGCCACACGCACCGTCTACCTGGGAACTTCCAACAGCTGGGCTGTTCTTGATTTAAACGGAACCGTCATCAAGAAGGGAACCGGAAACCAAATTCAAATGAGTAATTTCCGACCAGGCGTACTTCTGGTACGCAGCGGAAAAATGATGATGAAAATCAGCAACAAGTAAAAGCCTACTCACAAAACCAAACAAGTCCCGTGGCAAAACTGCCGCGGGATTTGTTTTTAGTTATACGCCGCGGAATTTTTTCTTCTGGTCCAGCTTGGCGAAGATGCCAGCAAGAATGGTACCGCTTATGGAATGGTAGGCGCAGCTGATGGCACAGGGAACCACACACAGAGCGGCGTTGGGATTTGCAGCGATATTCTCGGGATTGGCAAAGAAGGCTGCCGCAAGTACCGTTGCCATGCCCGCATTCTGCACGCCAACTTCGATGGCGATGGTGCGTTTCTTTGCCGTGGTAAACTTCAGGGCGCGTCCTACACTATAGCCCAGCACGTAGCCAAGCGCATTGTGGCAGAACACCACGGCAAGCACCAGGAACAATAGGCTTACGCCATTGTTCAGCAGATGCGGCCGCACCGTCACCACAACGCTACCTACAATCAGTCCAAGGCCGATGACACTTACCGAGGGCATATTCGCCTGAATTTCATTGAAGCCATTGCGATAGCCGAAGAAATGATTCATCAAGAACCCTGCGGTCACAGGCCCCACAGTCACATAGAGAATCTGCAGGAACATTCCCACCGCATTCACGTTGATGCTGGTATCTGCAAGCCACAATACCAAAAACGGGGTAACAATCGGCGCAAGCAAGGTGCTGACGATTGTCATGCCCACAGAGAAGGCCACGTCTCCCTTGGCAAGATAACTCATCACATTGCTGGAGACGCCGCCGGGGCAGCAGCCCACCAGAATGATACCTACAGCGAGATACGGATCCAGTCCGAAAACTTTCGTAAGGCACAGGGCAACCAGCGGCATGATGGTGTACTGAGCCAAGGCGCCAGCACAAATATCCAGCGGGCGCTTCGCCAAGTTCTTGAAATCTTCAATGCGAAGGGTCAAGCCCATGGACAGCATGATGATTCCGAGAATCACGGAAGATACATTGCCGCGAACCCAGGCGAAAGTGACAGGAGCAAAGAAGGCAACCACCGCGCAGGCGATTACAAAAAGAGACGTATAGGTGGAAAGAAAACGGGTCACCGCCCTAATTACTTTAAGCATGGCCCAAATATAGAAAACAAATGTTACGAGAAATAAAAATCGGTTTCACCGCAAGCAGCTACAATTCTACTTCAATCTGATTTTTATTGGGTTGGCGCTTGCTGTAATAGCTTTCAAGAATCTGCAGGACAGATTCCTTTTCCCGCGGGACAAAGCGGCGATGGCTCATGTAGTAGAACTGCGTCGGGCAGGCTCGCAGGAATTGGATCTGCTGGTAAAGCAGCTGCACGTTGTAAAAATCGGGACCGCGGTGGTTTACCGTCGGGTAGGTGGAATCTCCCAGGAAGGCAATTGCGTCGCCTACAGTAAGTATCAATGACCCTTTGGCGTGACTGCTGGGGATCGGCTCTATGCGAATTTGCAAACCGTCTTCAAACTGCAGGGGCGACTCAACAACCTGAGTGCCTCTGCGGGCGCGAATGCTTTCATCACAATGGCGGAAAGTTTCGCGTCCAACAAAGAGATTGTCAAAATGAACCCGCGAAAGGTTGAAGAAATGGTCCCGATGGAAATGGGAAATGATGATATTTTTCTTGAGAGGGGCGGTACCCGGCGCTACGCCATCGCAAGGCAAGTTATTAATAAAATCCGCCGTCTCATCACTGGCTCCCACATCAAAAATCCACCAGACGGTCTCGCCACGGATGGCGTATACATCGGCACTCAGCGGGCTTGTATCGCTAGGTGTCGACGCCGGCAGATGAAGGATTCTTGACTGCAGATTGGAGGGCATGATTCTCAAATGTAACTATTTAGAATGTGCAGCAAACTTTTTGGAGATTTTTTGTCACCAAAGACATCTTTTTAGAAATTTAG